>DATKFJ010000299.1:0-6528 GCA_035511435.1 Acetobacteraceae bacterium
GAGCGGGGCGTAGCAATCTCGGGCGCGTTGGGCGCTTCGCCGGTTGGGCACCTCGCCGGTTGGGCACCTCGATCGAGATTGCCGCGCCGCCACTGTTCTCGCGATGACAGGAAATCAGACAGTCCGCCATTCACTTGCCACGAAAGTCCGCGCGTTGCTGGCGACGTCGGCCGGCGGAGCCGTCGCCAAGAAGCCGGCTACGCTGACTTACGGGCTCGAGGAACTGCCGCCCCCGATGGTGACGTGGATAAGCGCGGTGCAGCACGTCGGCGTATCGGCAATCTTCATGGTGTATCCCCTGATCATTGCGCGCCAGGCCGGACTGACGCGGGAGCAGACCACCAACATCCTGCAACTGGGGTTCGTGGCCCTGGCTGTCGCGGCGGTGCTGCAAGCCCTACCGCGCGGCCCGGTCGGCAGCCGCCTGCTCGCGCCTTCGATTTTCACCGGCATTTATCTCGCCCCTTCCCTGCTGGCGGTGAAGGCCGGTGGCATGCCGCTGGTGTGGGGCATGACGATCTTCGCCGGCCTCGTGGAAACGGCGTTGTCACGGGCGTGGTTGCGCCTGCGCGCGTTCATTCCGCCGGAGTCGGCTGGTCTCGTGGTCTTCCTCGTTGGGACCATAATCGGGCTCGCGGCGATGCGTGTGCTGCTGGAGGATAATTCCGCCGGCGTGCTCACGGCGCGGGACGGCATCGTTACAGGTTTCACCCTCGCCGTCATGGCCGCGCTCAATATATGGAACAACGGCCGACTGAAGCTGTTCTGTATCCTGATCGGGATGGTCTCGGGATATTTCGCCGCCGGTGCAGTCGGGCTGCTGAGCCTGCATGATCTGAGCGATACGCTGAACCGTCCGTTGTTCGCTGTTCCAGTCGTTTCCCGAATCAGCTGGGCGTTCGATTGGTCTCTGGCGATCCCGTTCGCCGTCACCGGGCTCGCGGGGGCGATGAACTCGACCGCGGTGGTGACCACCTATCAGCGGCTGACCGATGCCGAATGGGCGCGGCCCGACATGGCCTCGATCAAACGCGGCGTGCTGGGTGACGGGATCGCGACGATGATATCGGGATTGCTCGGGACCTACGGTACGACGATCTCCAGCGCGAATGTCGGCCTCGTTGTCGCAACCGGGACCGCCAGCCGGGTGATCGCGTTCGCGGTTGCCGGTCTATTCGTCGTCGCCGCGCTGCAACCCACGCTTATCGGCGTGCTCACGATCATGCCCCGTCCGGTGATGGCCGCGGCGATGCTGTTTACGGCAGTCTTCATCATGATCAGCGGGGTGCAGATCATCTCGACGAGGGTGCTCGACGGGCGCCGCACGTTGGTCATCGGCATGGGAATGCTGGCGTTCTTCGTTGCCTCGATCTATCCGGCCGCGTTCAACAGAGCGCCGCAATGGGCGCAGCCATTGGTGTCCTCTCCACTCGTCCTCGCGACCCTGGTCGCGCTGTCGCTCAATCTATTGTTCCGCATCGGCATCCGTAGAACGGTGGAAGCGACTATCGATCCCGGCGCAGCCGATCTGGAGGCGATCGCCAATGTCATCGAACGCAACGCCGGCATCTGGGGCGCGCGCCGCGACGTGGTCAACCGGATGCAATTTGCGGTCCAGCAGACGATCGAGGCTATCATCGCGTTTTGCGCGGCCCGGGGTCCTATCAAGCTCTATATCAGCTACGACGAGTTCGTTATCGATGCGGTCCTTGCCTATGACGGTGCGCCGTTGGAATTCCCAACCCAGCCACCGACCAGCGAGGAGATCGTCGAGACCGAGCAGGGCGCCCGGCACCTCGCCGGCTTTCTGATCAGGCGGTTCGCGGACCGTATGCGAGCGACCAGGCGTAACGATCAGACCGTGGTGTACCTGCACTTCGACCACTGATCCGAGGCGGCACTGACCCAAGGCGGCACTGACCCAAGGCGGCCTCAATACCGCCGGTCATCCATGACGGGAACCCTGCTACGGCACCAGCACGGTGCTCCCCGTGGTGTTCCGCGATTCCAGCGCAACGTGCGCCGCCGCTGCGTCCTTCAACGGAAAAGTCTGGTTCACCTCGATCTTCACCGCGCCCTTCAGCACCACGTCGAACAGGTCGGCGGCAGTCTTCTCCAGGTCGGCGCGCTTCGCAGTGTAGGTGGCGAGTGTTGGTCGCGTTAGATACAGGCTGCCCTTGGCCGCCAGAATGCTGACATCCACCGGTCCTACCGGGCCGGACGCATTGCCATAGCTCGCCATCAACCCCAGCGGTGCCAGGCTATCGAGGCTCGCATTCCAGGTATCCTTGCCGACGCTGTCATACACCACCGGCACCATCGCCCCGCCGGTGATGCGTTTTACCTCCGCAACCAGGCCCGCGTGCCCGATCACCGTATGTGCCACGCCGTGCGCACGCGCGAGTTCCGCCTTCTGCTCGGTGGACACCACCCCGATCACCGTCGCGCCAAGGTGCTTCGCCCACTGGCAAAGAATCAGCCCGACGCCGCCGGCCGCGGCATGCACCACGATCGTGTCGCCGGCTTTCACCGGATAAGTGCGACGCACCAGATATTGCGCGGTCATACCCTGCAGCATCATCGCCGCGGCAGTCTTGAAGTCGATACCGTCGGGCAGCTTCACCAGCCGATCCGCCGCGATCACGCGCTCGGTCGCATATCCGCCGAGCGAGCCGGCATACGCGACCCGATCGCCCGGCTTCACGACGGTGACGCCGGCGCCCACGGCAGTCACTGTGCCCGCGCCTTCCTGACCGATGATCAGCGGCATCATCGGCGCCTTGTACATGCCCGACCGGAAGTACACGTCGATGTAATTCAGTCCGACCGCTTCCTGCTTCAGCAGGGCCTCGCCCTGACCCGGTTCGGGCCGCGGCACGTCCTCCCACTTCATCACTTCGGGACCGCCGGGGGAATGGATGCGGATGGCCTTGATCATAGTGTTCTCCGTGCAGGCGGGCCGGATCAGGCGGCCGCGGAAGTGATTGGCTTCAGCAGTGGTTGCACGCGCGCTTCAAGACCGAGCAGCCAGCGTTTTGTGGCTAGACCCTCGCCGCCGGAATAGCCGCCGAGATGCGTCGTAGCGACGACCCGGTGGCACGGGATTATCAGCGGGATCGGATTGCTGCCGTTGGCCTGCCCGACCGAACGTGCGCTGCCCCCCGCCACCCGAGCGATGTCGATGTACGATCGTGTCTCGCCATACGGGATCGCACACAACGCCTGCCACACGCGGCGCCTGTACTCTGTGCCCGCGGGCGCCAGCGGCAGGTCGAATTCGGTCAGTTCGCCGTCGAAGAATGCGTGCAACTGCTCGCGCGCGCGCCGGAGCAACGGCGTTGCATCCTGGTCCCGACCCCAACCCCAATCGATGGCAACGATGGCGCCCGCATCTTCGGAGACCGAGATGTCACCGATCGGCGAATGCAGCGACAACTGTGGCAGCGGCGTGGCTCCGGTGATTACGGCGCAGATGCGAGCGCCGGGCGGTGCCTGCTGTCAAGTGAGGGGTCCGCCTGGTGCGACACAAGCCGGCTGAAGTAGCGTAGACGCATGAACGCGGGCGACACACGATTCGCACTGGAAAACATAGGGAGCATTGCCGAAACGTCATTGCGCGGTGATCGCTGCGATGCCAGAGGGAGCTGATGGTTCCCTGGATCGATCAGGACGCGGGCGGTCCGACGGGTATCCTGTATCCTGTGGACGCACGGTTTCCCGCACGGCATGAACCTTCGGCAGGCCGGATGCGCGTCGGGCAAGAAATCCAAACACCGCGGCGCGGCGGCATAGCGGGCGAGCAGAGGTAGCGGGGCAGAGGTAGCGGGGCAGAGGTAGCGGGGCAAAGGTAGCGGGAATGAGCCACGGCGACACGCCAGGCGGCGAGCGCTTCACAGTCACCTATCTGGTGCTCAGCGGCACAACCACGGCGGCGCGCTGTCCCGAGATTCTGCGTGGGCTGGTCGGGCTCGGCTTCTCCACCGTCATTGCGCTGCCGACGCCGAACGCCTCGCGCACGATCGCACTGCGCGAACTGGCGGACGTCGAGGGCGCGCAGGTGGTCGAATCATACTTCGATCTCGCGATCCGCCCGCGCCCGCCGCGCGGCGTAGTGCTGTTTGCGCCATGCAGCTTCAATTCGCTCAACAAGCTGGCGCACGGTATCGCCGATAGCCTGGCGCTGTCCGTGGCGGCCGAGGCAATCGGGCGGGGCACCCCGGTGATCGTGGCGCCATCGTTGAACCAGCCGCTGCTGGACCACCCTCAGGCGCAGGCATCGCTGCGGGTATTGCCTACCTGGCGCGTGACGATCGTGCCGCCGGTCGACGATGGAGACGGACCGCGGCTCGCCCCGTTGGTGCAACTGCTGGATGCGGTTCGTCTATACGTGCGGACGATCTGACGGCAGCCACCTGCGTCACCCCGGCTCCCGCGGCATCCGGGCAATCCCGAGCCACGCGATCGGCGAGCCCGCCTTCTCCGCTGCCTGCTCGGCCGGCAGCGACGCATCCCAGTCCATCGCCACGAACCGCCGCGCCGTCACCCCCGACGCCGCGTCCGAGATCAGCCACAGCAGCGGCGGCACCATGATCTCCGGTTGCAGCATCTTCGCGGGATCGCCGGCACCTTCGCCGACCAGCGGCGTATTCGTGACACCGCCGGGCACCAGCACGTTCGACGTCACGCCGGTGCCCTTCAGGTCCGCCGCCAGCACCGCCATCGCCGCTTCGGCCGCCGCCTTGCTCGCGCCGTACAGCAGATAACCCTCGCGCACCATCGTCCCCAGGCTGGTGGTGACGGTGATCACCCGCCCTTTCCCGGCAGTCAGCATCTGCGGCACTACGGCGCGCGCCATCATGATCGGCGCGGTCGCGTTCACCGTCAGGAAACGCTGCCACTGTTCCGGCGTAACGTCCCACATCCGGATCGGACTTCTCCGAGCGTCCGCCTTGATCGAGGCCTGGCCGATGCCGGCGTTGTTCACCAGCACATCGATCTTGTTGAACCGGCCGAGCACGTCGGCGACGATTGCTTCGAACGCATCCGGCCGGGCCAGGTCGGCGGGGACCGTCTGCATGGTGCCCTGCATGTCTTGCACAGTCGCCGCCAGCGCGGCGAGCGCGGCCTCATTGCGATCCACCGCGGCCACATCGACGCCGGCGCCCAGCAGTCCGAGCGTCATCGCGCGTCCGATGCCACTCGCTGCGCCGGTTACGATCGCGGTTGTTCGGTCGGCTGCCATTGGCGTGTCCTCCATCTTCCTGGCGGACTTTCGCGCCGGGTGAAGTGCGGCGCAACGCCATGGCAGCGCCCGGCAATTGAGGCGCCGGCATCAAGGCGTCCGACGTACGCGCCACGGGATACAAGTCACGGGAAACGCGCCAGGGGAAACACGCCACCGGCCGAAGGTACATGGTCGTCCACCACATCAGCTTCGTCGGTCTTTCCAATAGCGTGGCAGCATCGAAACCGCATCGAAAAGCCGGTTCGCCGACTTCAATCCGCAGCCGCGCCGCGTGCCAGTGCCTGCGGCAGCCAGACACTCACCGACGTGCCGCTGCCTTCCTCGCTCTCAATCACCAGCTGCCCTCGATGCCGATTGACGATGTGCTTGACGATCGCCAACCCCAGGCCAGTGCCACCAGCCGCGCGTGATCGCCCCGCATCGACGCGATAGAATCGCTCGGTCAACCGCGGCAGGTGCGCGCGCGGGATGCCGGATCCCTGATCGACGACCGACACCACCACGCCAGGGCGCGCCGGCCATCGCTCGCCCTGCGCGATGCCGACCTGCAGCCGCACCGTGCCTCCCTCGCGCCCGTATTTCACTGCGTTGTCCAACAAATTCTGCAGCACCTGGGTCAACTGATCCGCATCGCCGACGACCGCGGGCACGTCATCGGCCACCCGCACTTCCAGCACAGCCGGCCTCGCACGCAGCCGCGGCTCGAAGCCAGCCACTAGCCGAGACACCAGCTCGCGCAGCGACACCACATCCGCCGGCGTTTGGTGCTCGACCAATTCGATGCGCGACAGGCTCAGCAGATCATCGATGAGCCGGTTCATCCGCGCTGCCTGCTCGGACATGATCCCGAGAAACCGTTGTTGCGCCGGCGGATCATCTGCCGCCGGGCCGCGCAACGTGTCGATGAAGCCGATCAGCGAGGCCAGCGGCGTGCGCAACTCGTGGCTCACATTGGCAACGAAATCCGCTCGCGTGCGTTCCACCGCACGGTCACGCGTACGGTCGGACAACACCACCAAGGCCTGACCGCCGTCCGCCATCGGTGGATCTATCGGCACGACCGCCGCCTGCACCTCCCGCGGCACCGGCGCCGGTAATGTCACCTCGGCGGTCTGCGGCATGCCCGTGGCAAACGCGCGATCGATCGCACCACGCAGATCGGGATGCCGCAGCACCGCGGGCATGTCCGTGCCGAACGCCCCCCGCGCCGCCGAATTGGCACGCCGCACGCTGCGATCGGCCGCCAGCACGATCAGCGGGTCCGGCAATCGCTCCACCACTGT
>DATKFJ010000300.1:0-2283 GCA_035511435.1 Acetobacteraceae bacterium
GGCGTGCAACCACGTCATCAAGACGCTCGTCGCGTGTGACGATCCGATGCAGTCCAGGGAACGCGGGCGCTGCCTTTAGGCGATTTGGTCAGCGCATTAAGATGGCTTGAACCGCTACGTCTCCGATCAACTCCCGACCTCGATCCATTCGCGCCATATGGTCAGCAGCGCCGCCATGATCACGGGCCCCAGGAACAGGCCAAGCAATCCAAACGATTGCATACCGCCAAGAATTCCGATCAGCACCAACAAGAATGGCAGTCGCGCAGCACCTCCGATCAGCGCCGGCTGAATGACATTTTCACCGATCAGCAACGTCGCCGCGCCGAAGCTAAACAACCCTGCAGCCATCAACCAGCTACCGTCATGAACAGGGAGGATCAGCGTCGCCGCGGCGAGCGCCAGCCACGCACCGAGCGGCACCATCGCCAGCGTCATCGTCAACACCGTGAAAAGCAGCGGATGTGGCACTCCTGACAGGACATACCCAATGGCGATAATCGCACCTTTCAGGATCGCGGCTGCGACTGTGCCGTTCACGGTAGCGCGGATTGCATCCGCGATTTTGCTCACCAGGCGTTCGCCGGGATCCCCAAGCAGGCGGCCAACGGTGGCTAGTGCGTGATCTGCCAACCATGCACCGTCGCGGAGTACCAGGAACAGCGCGACCAGAGTGATCAGGAATAGAAACAGCCGGTGCAGCAACGCGCCCCCCAGCGTGCCGGTCCAGGCCGTGATATTTTCGGTGTTCACCCCGCGCAGCCATTCTACCAAGACCTCCGGATTGCTGAGGTTCGCCCGCCACCAGATGTCGAGGTATTTGCCGGCGATCGGCAGTTCTGCGAGCCAGGCGGGAACCGGTAGTCCGCTCTCCTGCAGCTGATTGAGCGACCGCGCGAAAGCATCGCTGCCCTGCGCGATCTGGTGCACAGCCAAAACGATGGGCACCAGGAGAACGAGACCGGCCATGAGCGTAAACAGCAACGGCACCAACACCGGAGACCGGCCGCCGAAGACGAGACTCTGGAACCGGGCGTAGATCGGCCAGGCGGTGATGGCGATCACCACGGCCCAGGTCAGCGCCACCAAAAAATCGCGCGCGACCCAGGCCGCCAGCAGCACCACCAGAATTGCGATAGCGGCTCGGGTGAGCCCCCGTGTGCGCGAATCGAAAGGCAGCGCCGGCTTCTCAAAGGTCCGGAGCTGGCTTCCATCATTGCTCGGCAAGATTCCATGGCGCGGCATGAGCGATTAGATCCCGGTCGCGCCGGCACATTCTTTTCCGCTGTCGCCGGCTTCAGCAGAGTTAACTTGCATGCCTGCGCGGACGTTGATGGCCATCAACGGCCAATCTCTTTTCTCGCCGCACTTGACAATCATCATGGTTTTCTCTGGCCGGTCTGCGATTTGTCGCTCGAACGGAATATTCAGGGATCGCACCATGCCGGCTGAACTGGTTGACCTCAATCGCATCCTTCTGACTCTTGTCCGTTCCCGGGAATTTCCCGACGGCTCGTCACGCCATGGATATGATTTCATTGCGCCGCTCGATCCCGAGGGACATATCGATCCGATCCTCTGGAAGAAGTATCGTGACTACCGCCGGGTTCGGCGATTTTGGGCGGGCGAGGACGACGAAGTCGGTCGCCTCGTGCACAAGCCTGGCGGCGCTGAACACGCACGCTGGGTTTTCGAGTACGATCCCGGTCGGGATGACGACGATGAAGTTGGGTACAAGCTCGGTGAACATGCGTTTTTGCCGGGCGACTGTGTCTCGATCAGCGGAAAGGACGGCAAGCTCCAAACGTTTCGCGTCATCAGCGTCAATCCTGTCCTGCTGTCGATGGCCCTGGTCGAATCGTTCGAACTGGAAATCAAGGCGTGATCCTTGATCGCCGTCAACAACAGCTTGCGTTGCCGCGGCAGGGTACTGGAAGGCTCACCGTCGGGACCAACGAGTCGGTGCGGGTAAAGTGAGTTAGCCATGATCAAGGACGTGATGGTTCGGCTCGATGGGACGTCCGGGGATGATGTGCGTCTGGCTGCGGTCAACCAGATCGCCGAAATCTTCGAGAGCCATATCACCGCGCTGTTCTTCAACGTTCTGTCGTCGTTCGTCCCGGACGAGCGCAATGGCGCTCGCGCCGGTCAAGCCGCCAACTTGCTGGATAGGGCGAAACAGGCAGGCGACATTGTCGAAGCCACGGTGTTCGAACGGCTGACGCGGTTGCAACACCCGAGCACCTGCGCCGGTTCGACGTGATCGGCGACGGCGATATTTCC
>DATKFJ010000301.1:0-3953 GCA_035511435.1 Acetobacteraceae bacterium
TGCCGCACGGTCGACGAGATCAGCACTGACATCTTCTTCGCCGACAGCCCGGGCAACCGCCTGCGAGATCGGGTAAACGGGGGCGCGTGATGGCCAATCTCGATCGTTGCTACAACGTGGCCGACCTGCGCGAGGCGGCGCGGCGGCGGCTGCCACGCGGCGTGTTCGAATTCGTCGATCGCGGCAGCGAGGACGAGCTTGCGGTGCGCAACAACCGCGACGCGTTCCACCGCATCAAGCTGATGCATCGGGCGCTGGTCGATGTCTCCGGGCGCAGCACGGCGACGACGCTGTTCGGCAAGCCGGCGGCACTGCCGATGGTGATCGCGCCGACCGGTGCCGCCGGATTGTGCTGGCACGAGGGCGAGCTGGAGCTGGCGAAGGCCGCGGCGAAGGCGGGGATTCCTCTGACGCTGTCGACGGCCTCGATGACGGCGATGGAGAAGATCGTTGCGCATGGCGGGCCGGCGGTCGGCGGACGGCTATGGTTCCAGCTCTATGTGTGGAAGCAGCGCGAGCTGTCACACAAGCTGATCCAGCGCGCGCAGGACAGCGGGTTCGAAGCGCTGATCGTGACGGTGGATTCGCCGGTCGGGGCGAACCGCGAATACAACTCGCGCAACGGGTTCAGCCTGCCGTTCAATCCGACGTTGCGGTTCACGCTGGATATCATGCGGCATCCGATGTGGGCGCAGAGCGTGCTGCTGAAGTATTTTACCTCGATCGGATTTCCGCGGCACGAGAACTATCCGGAGGAGTACCGGAAATCGATCATCAGCGGGGTGGGCAGCCGCGATGCGTTGCGGGCGGATTCGCTAGATTGGGAGGATATCAAGCGGTTCCGCGACATGTGGAAGGGGCCGCTGATGCTGAAGGGCGTCAACCGGCCGGACGATGCGGTGCGGGCGGTGGAAGCCGGGCTGGACGGACTGATCGTGTCAAACCATGGGGGGCGCAACATGGACAGCGCCGTCGCGACGCTCGACGTGTTGCCGCAGGTCGTTGAGGCGGTGGGCGATCGGTGCACGGTGATTTTGGATTCCGGCGTGCGCCGTGGGTCCGACATTGCGAAGGCGCTGGCGCTGGGGGCGAAGGCGGTGCTGACGGGACGGGCGACGCTGTTCGGCACGGCGGTGGGCGGCGCGGCGGGGGCCGGCAAGGCGATCGGCATCATCCGCAGCGAGTTGGATAAGACGATGGCATATACCGGGTGCCGCACGGTCGACGAGATCAGCTCGGACATCTTCTTCGGCGAACGCGGCGCCAACCGGTGGCGCGAGGCTGCGGAGTAGAGGCCGGGTTATTTCGGTTTCGTCATCGCCTGGCTGACGGCCATTCCGGTGCCGAGCAGAATGGCTCCCGTCGCCAGGGTCGATACGGTCAATCCAATCATGATGCCGACGAGCCACGATGGCGTCGGTCGTGCGTCGCCGATTGGGTCTCTGAACCTTGTTTGCATATTGGTCACGTCTCCTCGGGGTGCAGACAATGCACATCGTTCCGCTGAGCGCAATATGCGGTGGGTCGCCCGTTGCGCTTGCTGAAACGGTGCGGACCATCCATGCTGGTTCCACGAGCTGTACCGGCGTAGCCGATCCGGCCGAAACAAGGGGCGGCTGGCTCAGCTCCCGGTGTCAGCCCGCCTCCGTAAACGACCGGGGACGAGGAGGGGACCATGGCTTCAGCGTCTTTGGCGGCACAGGGCGCCGGTGTCAGCGTTGGCCAGTTGGAACGCGAGACCATGGCGCGGGTGCGTCGGCGGCTGATCCCGTTGCTGTTTCTGTGCTACTATGCAGCCTATCTCGATCGCGTGAATGTCGGGTTTGCCGGACTGACGATGAACAAGGCGCTGGGCTTCAGTGCCACGGTCTTCGGCGTCGGCAGCGGCATCTTCTTCGTGGGCTATTTCCTGTTCGAGATACCCAGCAACCTCATCCTGTCAAAGGTCGGCGCCCGCCGCTGGATCGCGCGCATCCTGCTGACCTGGGGCATCATCTCCGGCCTGACCGCCTTTGTGTGGAGCGCCAATTCGTTCTATGCGATCCGCTTCCTGCTCGGTCTCGCCGAAGCGGGCTATTATCCCGGCATCATCCTGTTCCTGACCTGGTGGTTCCCTGCGCAATACCGCTCGCGCATGATCTCGCAGTTCATGACAGCCATCCCCGTCGCTGTGGTGACGGGGTCGATATTCTCCGGTTACCTGCTGGGCCTCGACGGGGTGTTCGGTTTGCAAGGTTGGCAATGGCTGTTCCTGCTGGAGGCGCTGCCGGCGCTCGTGCTCAGCGTGGTCGTCTATTTCTATCTGACCGACGGGCCGGAGCATGCACACTGGCTGCTGCCGGAGCAGCGCGAATGGCTTAGCAAGCGGCTTGCCGCGGAGCGGTCGCAGCGCGAGTCGATCCGGCATTACGGATTGGGCGAGACGTTGCGCAATCCGCGCATCTGGGCGCTGACGCTGATCTATTTCGGCCAGAACGTTACCGGGTACGGGATGGTGCTGTTCCTGCCACAGATCGTCAAACGTTTCGGGCTAAGCAACGTACAGACCGGCTTCGTCACCGCGCTGCCGTACCTTTTTGGCATCGTCGCCCTGATCCTGTGGGGACTGAGCTCCGATCGTACGGGCGAGCGCAACAAGCACTGCGCGGCGGCGTGCCTGGGCAGCGCGGCGTGTCTGATCTCGTGCCTGGTGCTCGATAATCCCGTGGCCATGATGGCTGCGATCATCCTGGCGCAGTGTGCCGCCGCCGGCATCGCCCCGACCTTCTGGGCGCTGCCGACCGCGATGCTGACCGGCAGTGCCGCAGCGGGCGGTATCGCGCTGATCAACTCGGTCGGCAATCTCGGCGGCTTCCTGGGACCTTACCTGATGGGGCTGATCCAGGACGCAACCGGCAGCTTCCCGCTGGGTCTGCTGGCGATCGCCACGGGATCGATCGTTGCGGGTGTGGTGGTGCTTGCGCTTGGGCACGACCGGCGGCTGGAAGAAACTCCGCCGGTGCCGGCTTGATGGAGAGCACTGAGAAACGTGGCACTTCAAGAACGGGAGGACTCGATCATGGATACGCTGGCAGACATCTTGGAAACCACGGCATTCGAACGTGTCTCCTCCGGCCATGTCTTCACCGAAGGACCGCTGTGGCACCCGCACGGCATGTTCTTCTACTTCACTGACGTCCGCGCCAGCCTGCTGCATCGCGTTGTGCCCGGGCAGGCGGCGTCGGTGGCGCGGGAGACGAAGGGCGGCAACGGCACGACGTTCGATCTCCAGGGCCGACTGGTCATGTGCGAGGGCGATGCCCGCCGCCTGACGCGCACCGAGCCGGATGGCAAGGTCGCCGTGCTGCTCGACCGGTTCGAGGGGCGCCGGCTGAACCGGCCGAACGACGTGATCTGCCGTTCCGACGGTTCGCTGTTCTTCACCGATCCCTCGATCCGCGTGCCGGTCGGTGAGCGCGATGTCGGCGAGGGCGCGGTGTATCGGATTGCGCCGGACGGCAAGGCGCACATGGTCGCCTGGTGCGAGTATCCGAACGGCCTCGCGCTGTCGCCGGACGAGCGCACGCTGTATGTCGCGAACACGCGGTGGACTAAGTACATCCATGCGATCGAGCTGGATGCGGCCGGTGAGATGGTGCGGCGGCGGGTGTTTGCCGATATGTCCTCGGACGGAACGAACGGCGTGCCGGATGGAATGAAGGTCGACGCGGCGGGGCGGGCTTTCTGCACCGGCACCGGCGGTGTCTGGGTGTTCGCGCCGGATGGCACCAAGATCGGTGTTATCGAGACACCTGAAGTGTGCGCCAACGTCGCGTTTGGTGGGCCGGACCTGCGGACGTTGCTGTTCACTGCCAGCACCTCGGTCCTGACGTTGCGGGTCAAGACGCCGGGCCTGCCGCATCCGTGGTACAAGCTTGGCGCCGGGTAGTATCTCTGCGCATAAGCTCTGACTT
>DATKFJ010000302.1:0-38543 GCA_035511435.1 Acetobacteraceae bacterium
CCATTCGGTGCGGTCGGCGACGGTGCTGTTGTCGAAGGTCACCGCCGGCCAACGGAAATGGTCGCGCGCGTTGTTTCCGCTAGTCTGCAGCGTGGTTGGCTGTTCGTTTTGCAGCAGCGTGTCGGGCTTTGTCGGATCGTAGTCGCGGTAGGTCATCTTACCACGCGCGGTGGCCGCGGCGTGATTGAAGTCGAGCAGTTTGTAAGTGTCGTCGTCCCCGCCAACCAGGAACAACGTGGCGTCATCGATGTCCTTGAAGGCGACGTTCTGGTTGGCGATAACCAGCGTGTGCTTCTTCTCGTCGTGCTGGAAGAAGTAGAACCACCCCTCCTCCTCCATCAGCCGGGTCGCAAAAGTCAGGTCGCTTTCGTTGAATTGCACCGTGTATTCGCGCGTGGTGCTCGACGGCGGACCGGACAAGTCAGTCAGCCCGGCATCTTGGAACATCGCCTTGATGATATCGCCCGCCGACTTGTTCTGGTAGACACGGCAGTCGATGGTCTGGCTGAGGAACCACAGCCGCGGCACCAGGGTCAACTGATAGAGTTGATGGGCGTCGACCGCATCGGCGCTACGCGTCGTCCCTGCGGCGGTCAGGCTCCGGACGATGCCATGGAAATAGCGGACCGGCTTACCGGCGTCTTGCAGCACGACGCAGGCCGGCTTGTCGAGCAAGTCGTTGGGGTCGATCCCGCGCTTTTGGCACACCGCTCTGACGTCGAACTGGAACGGCTGGCTGATCGCCTCCTGCGCGGAGAGCGAAATCGGGATCAGCACATCGTCGCCGAGGGGCGACGTCATGGCCATCAAGGCGTTGGCACGGGACCACGGCATGGATTACCCTAACAGGCCGGACGTTGGACGTTCGCTGGTCACCGCTTCCCTGCTCCCGAACATTGCATCAGGCGTTATAGCTGTGACGCCAGCGTACCGGCCTGATACCACCCGGCCGTGGCGTAAGCATACCAGAAATGATCCAATCGCGAGACATTCCCGTGGCGGGTGCGCCGCGGGTGGCACCATTCGGACAGCGGCAGTTCGGAAAACGCGGCCGGACATCGGACATGGCTGGCATGCACAGTGAGAGGGTCGCAGCATCCCGCTTCAGGCGGTCACAACAGGCGGTCTTTTTGCGGCGCGGGTTGGGCCGCATTTACCGTGCGCGCGCTTCGGTGAGCCTTGCTTGGGTCTTTGCCCAATTATTTCCAGTTTACAGTACACAAGTCTTTCGGACCCACAGAAGCAGCGCCGGTCCAGCGGTTCTCAATGCGATTGGGTCGCGTTCTGAACTTTGCCGGGTGAAGTCGCGCAAAGGTGCCGAGCAGGCGCGACTGGCAGCATCTGCTCCGGTCCATCGGCACAGTTGCCATGCGGCCGCCTTGACCACAGCCAGATCAATCCCGCCCCGCAATCCACCGGAAAGCCGGAGCCGTGCCGGCAAAAAAGCCAGCCGCGCCCCATTTGGAATTGCCGGTTCTGTGCACGGCCTTTCGTCAGTGGACGATCCCGTGCTTCCGAAGGTTTGCCCACATCCATTTGTGGACCAGCTTGGATTGTTGATTTTCGGTCTGGCCGCGGAATGATGGCGAGCCAAATGGCGCGCCGAATAGTTCGTTTGCCAGCTGAGAGGGGGCTGATGATGAGCCGAACCAATAGTCGGTTGCTACCTCAATAGGTTCTCCAATGTGATAAGTATCGTTTGCTACCGTGAAGATCTCCGAAATATAGCCATGAGTGGCCAATCGCTCAGAAATTGGCGGTTGTCCGATCCACGGCACGCCTCCCATTCCGCCATGGGTGGTCACGAAGGTCAATTGTACCAGCTTGCACGGAGGTTCCGCAGCAGTCCCACAATTGCCGAAGTAAAATCGAGATCCGACAATCCGATCGCGACGCGCATGGAATGCGATCTCGACGTTCCCGGGAATGGTTTGCAGGTCGGCAAGCTTCGTTTCTCTGTCGACCGCGTCGAACAGAGCCATGACCGGGATCCTGGCATCGGGAAATTCCGCGCGTATCTGTTGTGACAGGGCAATAGCAATTGCGCCACCACGACTGTATCCTGCAAGGTGAATGACGCTGCCGAGCTGAAGCGGGACCCGCGCCGCGATCATGCATTGGCGGGCGATTTCGTCGCATTCGTCTCCCGTTAGTCCCGGGCCCCGAAAGTACATGCCTCGTCCCGGGCCGCTGTATTCTCGCACGAGTTCACGAACGAAACTGGTTTTCATGTCCGTGTCATAGCCCTGCCGCTCTTCCGGCGGTATGGAGCCGTCAAGCTTGGACATCCCGAGGTATGCTGAGCCCGTGCCGTCAATCCCGATCAGCATTGATGGCCTCCTCTGCCTTGCAGCTTGCGGGCTCTCTTGACCCTGAACGAGATGAAGTCACCTGCTCGACCCGGCCGCTTAAGCTTCTGCCCGATGGCCGGTTAGCATATCAAGGCCTTGCCAACCACAACATGATCGCGCTGACGACGGCGATTACAGCCGGGGGAAATTCGCCATCGACCCGGCAGGTGGCCGCCAGCCGGGTCAGGTTCAACCGAGATGCGCGCCCGCCAGGCCTCGGTCGTGCTGCTGGCGCACCTTGGCCGCAGCCTCGCCCACCGTGACTGAGCCGTCCTTGTTGGTATCCAATCCGGCATTCTGCGCGTATGCCGTTGTGCCGGAGGAGAACAGGACGTGCGAGGCTCCCTTGCCGATTGCCGCGGGATAGAGGATGGCCATGTAGACATCCTCCAGAGTGTGCAGACGGCCGCTGTACGGCAAGAAGTACAGACGAACATAGTCGAGCTGCTGGGCTGCCGACATGGCAGCAAGCGCGGCGGTCGTTGTGCCAAGGCCTCGCGCCGTCGCGGGCATGAACTGGATCAGCCCGACCGCGCCGCTGCCGGCAGCATTGGGTACCGAAGCACTGAACGTGCCCGCGCTTTCGAACGCTATCGCCGCCATCAGGAAATCCACGGCTACCTGTAGTTCCAGCGAAATGCTGGTAACCCGCGCCTTGAACGCTGCATCGACGACGCCACCCCAGGCTATCCGATCCACCGACCCGCCATTCAAGGCCTCCAATTCCGGGCTTGCCGGCCGGATCACCGGCTCCGCACAGACCAGCATTCGACTCGCGATGAATGTTTCGATCGCAGTACAGGTCGACGGACCGACACTGCCGTCAACGGCCAGCAATGGCTTGTTGCTGGGCTGATAGCGGTTCAGCAGCATCTGCACTGCACGGACGTCATCGGGCAGGTTTACCGCATTGGGACCAACCGTTGAGGCGATTTGTACCATGTCCGTCTCCGACCGCGGCCGTCTCCGACCACGAGCACCGGGGGCCTGCGGTGCAACTTTACCGCCCCGCCTGACGGAAGAAAACACCATCGTCCGGTATCCCATCCGGATGCAATGCAAGCCAGGTGGTGCGCAACTCGGCGCGCCCGCCGTGCTTCTGCCATGCCAACCGAAACAGCGGTTCGCCAGGCCGGTATATTGCAGTGCCGTAGATGTTGAGCACCGAGCCGTTGGCATAGGTGGTGAATGCCACGTCAATCGATTGGCGATCACCGCTGATTGCGCAGCGGAGCGATTCGTTCTGCTGGTAGCCTTCAAGTTTGAGCTCACAGCACGGCGCTGACGCCGACCTTCGGATGGACAGCGTGTAGTGATAGATGATGGGCGAGCCGCCCGCCGTGTGTCCGGCCGCGCCATCGAATTGGTACGTGCCATCCCAGGAACCCGGCGCCTGCAGCGACACCGCGCGAGCGGGGACAGCGTGAAGCGCCGTCAAGCCGAGTATCAGCAGCACTGCCAGATGGCGAAACCAACCCATGTCGACGGTGCGGCGGCGGACACTATCGCGCATTACACTCCGGCCGCACTGACTGGTTGCAGCGCCAATTCGCGTGCGCGCAGACACCGCACCCAATGCCCAGGTGCGAGTTCCTCCAACGCCGGCACCACCTGGCGGCACTGTTCAGTCGCGTAGCGGCAGCGCGGATGGAAGGCGCAACCCGGCGGCGGATCGGATGGGTCCGCCACATCGCCCTCCAACACGATCCGTCTGGCCCGCATCCTGGGATCGGGAACCGGCACCGCGGACAGCAACGCTTCGGTGTACGGGTGCCGCGGGGTGGCGAACAATGCCTCGGTGGGTGCGATTTCAACGATCTTGCCGACATACATCACCGCGACGCGGTGGCTGACATGCTTCACCACCGACAGATCGTGCGCGACGAACAGATAGGCGATGCCCAGCCGGTCCTGCAGTTCCAGCATCAGGTTGACGATCTGTGCCTGCACCGAGACGTCCAGCGCCGACACCGGTTCGTCCGCCACGATCAGCGACGGATGCAGGGCAAGGGCGCGCGCGATGCCGATGCGTTGCCGCTGCCCGCCGGAAAACGCATGCGGGAACCGATTGAGATACGCACTCGGCAATTGCACCAGCTCCAGCAGTTCCGCGACCCGCGCATTGCGGGCGCGTGCATCGCCCATGCCATTGACCAGCAGCGGCTCGCCGATGATTTCGGCGATCGTCATGCGCGGATTGAGCGAGGAGAACGGGTCCTGGAAGATCATCTGCATCTGCCGTCGCAGCGGCCGCAGTTGCTTCCGCCCAAGCCGCGCCACGTCGATCTCCACACCGCTTGCCGTGCAGAAACGAATTTCACCCGCGGTCGGCGCGATGGCACGCAGGATGCAGCGCGAGGTGGTGGTTTTGCCGCAGCCCGATTCGCCGACGAGTGACAGCGTTTCGCCACGTTGTATGGTGAAGCTGACATCGTCGACCGCGCGTACCTGACCGACCAGACGGCCGAGCACGCCACGATGGATCGGGTAGAACTTTCGCAGCCCGCGGACATCAAGAACCTGCTGCGTCATGCTCATGCCGCGACGTTCACGCTGGCAGTATAAAGGTGGCACGCGACATCGTGGCGTTCGCCGACCGCCACTTCGACCGGAAATGACTTCTCGCAGAGGCCTGCCATCATGTCCGGACAACGCGGATGAAACGGGCATCCTGCCGGCCGTGCATAAGGATGCGGAATCGACCCCGCAATAGTTGCCAACCGCGATCTCGGCTCGGCCAGCACGCTGGGGATCGATCGTAGCAACGCGCGTGTATACGGGTGGCGCGGCGCGTGGAAGATCGCGTCGACCGGACCTTTCTCCACCTCGTGACCCAGATACATCACCACCACATCGTCCGTCATCTCGGCGATCACACCCATGTCGTGGGTGATCAGGATGACCGCCAGCCCACGTTCCTGCTGCAACCGCCGTATCAGTTCCAGGATCTGCGCCTGCGTGGTGACGTCCAGCGCGGTGGTCGGTTCGTCGGCAATCAGGATGCGCGGTTCGGCGGCAAGCGCCAGTGCGATCATGACCCGCTGGCGCAATCCACCGGACAATTCGAACGAGTAGGCATCCACCCGCTGGGCCGGGCGCGGGATGCCGACAAGGGCAAGGAGTTCGATTGCACGTGCCCGTGCCGCACGTTTTGACAGAGTGGAATGCAGCCGGATCGCTTCGATAAGCTGGTTGCCGACAGTGTAGAAGGCGGACAGCGAACTCATCGGCTCCTGGAACACCAGCCCGATTTCGCCGCCGCGGATCGCGCGCATTTCCGCGCCATCGGATGGCAGTTGCACCAGGTCGGTCGTGCGGCTGTCCGCGCGGCGCAGGACGATCTCGCCGCTGACGATCCGTCCGGGACGTTCGACGATGCGCAGGATGGACCGTGCCGTCACGCTTTTGCCGCAGCCTGATTCGCCAACGATGCCGAGTGTGCGGCCGGGGAACAGATCGAACGAGGTGCCATCCACCGCGCGCACCACGCCTTCGTCCGCGAAGAAATGCGTTTTGAGGTCGCGCACCGACAGGATCGGCTCAGCCATACGGATCCGCCGCGTCGCGCAGGCCGTCGCCCAGGAAGTTGAATGCCAGGATCACGATGATTACGGGTACGGCGGCGACCAGCAGCCAAGGGGCAAGGGCAAGTGTTTCCAGATTCTGTGCATCCTGCAGCATGACGCCCCAGGAGATCGCCGGCGGGCGCAGTCCGAGGCCAAGGAACGAAAGAGTGGTTTCGCTGATGATCATGGCGGGAAGCGCGAGGCTGATGGCGGCGATGATATGCGACAAAAAGGATGGCACCATGTGCTTGAAGATGATGCGCATGTGCGAGGCGCCGGCGAGCACGGCCGCGGTGATGAAGTCTTCCTCACGCAGCGCCAGGAACCGGCCGCGCACAACCCGGGCCAATTCGGTCCAGCCGATCAGCGAGATGATGACGGTGATGGCGAAATAGACCTGCTCCGGCGACCAGCTTGTCGGTATCGCGGCGGCGAGGCCCATCCACAGCGGGATGGTCGGGATCGAGCGCAGGATTTCGATGATGCGCTGCACGATTGTATCGACCCAGCCGCCCAACAGGCCGGAGATGCCGCCCAGCAGCACGCCAAGTACCAGGCTGAGCGTCACGCCGACCAGACCGATGGTCAGTGAAGTGCGCGTGGCCAGCACCAGGCGGGAAAACACGTCGCGGCCAAGTTGGTCGGTGCCGAACAGGAACAATGCATCGGTCGCCCGGCCATTGCTGACGCCGAGTAGATGGATGTCGGTGGGGAACAGACCGAACAGCCGATAGCGAAAGCCATGCGCGAACAGCGCGAGGTCGCGCGGCTCGCTTGGGTCGGGCGCGTAGCTGAGCTTGAAGGTGCGCAGGTCGCGCTTGCCCTTCAGGGCATAGACCTGCGGATGGAAATGTCCTTGTGCATCGAACCAATGGATCGGCTGCGGCGGAATGTAGCTGCGCGATGCCTCGGTATCGAACGGTTCGGCGTAGGCGATGAAATCGGCAAACGCGGCAACGGCGTAGAATACCAGGACGATGATGCCGCTGACCACGGCCAGCCTGTGCTTTCTGAAGCGCCACCAGATGAGTTGGCGCTGCGTGGCGACCGCGACGCGGGTTTCCGCTTCGGTGACCAGCGGTGGTGTGGCTGCGTCGAGCGCAGTGGCACTCATCGCAACTGCCCGGCGCGGATGCGGGGATCGATCCACATCAGCAGCAGGTCCGACAGCAGGGTGCCGATGACGGTGAGAAAGCCGAGTAGCAGGATGATCGTCGAGCCCAGCAGCATGTCCTGCGAAATCAGCGAATGCAGCAGCAATGGCCCGACGGTGGGCAGGCTTAGGACGACCGATATGATGATGCTGCCCGACACGGTGTAGGGCAGCAGATAGCCGATGGTGCTGGCAAACGGATTGAGCGCTGCGCGCACCGGGTATTTCAGGATCACCCGGTGTTCGGCCAGACCGCGAGCGCGCGCCGTTACCACATAGGGGCGGCGCAGTTCATCCAGCAGGTTGGCGCGCATGATGCGCACCAGTTGCGCGATGCCAGGCAGTGCCAGGATCAGCATCGGCACCGGCAGGTGCTTCATCAGATCCAGCAGCTTGCCCCACGACCACGGTGCGAGCTGGTATTGCGCGGAAAACAATCCGCCGAGATTGACGTTGAACAGTCGCAGACCGAGATACATGACGATCAGCGCCAGCAGGAAGCTGGGCACCGCCAGTCCAATGAAGCCGATGAAGGTGAAAACGTAGTCGCCGGTCGAGTATTGCCGCACCGCCGAATAGATGCCGATGGGCAGCGCCAGCACCCAGGTGACGATGATCGCGGCGAACGACAGCAGTATGGTCAGCCACAGGCGGTCGCCGATCACCTCGGTCACCGGACGGCTGTATTCGAAGGATTCGCCGAACTGACCATGCATGATGAGGTTCAGCCATTTCATGTATTGCACCAGGTAGGACTGATCCAGCCCGTAGGCGTGACGCAGCGCCGCAGCTTCGGCAGCGGAGATCGCGGAACCCATCGCGGACGCCTGGGCGACATAGGCATCGACAAAATCCCCAGGCGGCAACTGAAGGATGATGAACGTCACCACCGTGATCGCCCACAGGGTGATGACAGCCAGCAGCAGACGGCGGGCAAGATAGGCCAGCATGGATCAGGTCTTGAAGTACCAAGTCTCGGGATGCGAGTTCCCGGGGGTCCGGCAGTGCTGCGCGTTGCACACGCGCGAGGCGATGTTGCCCAGCCGGTTGCTGACCAGCCGCACGCCAAGTCCGGCCGGCGACTGGCCGACCGTGCCGATGCCGATCTGCTGATCCGCCAGGATCTTCCAGATCTCCTGCGCGTTCTTGTTGCGGCCTTCGACCTTCAGGCTGGCAGCCTCGCTGAACAGGTCCCACATTTTCAGGATGTTCGGATCATCCGGCTTGGTGCCCTGCGTGCCGCCGGAGGCGTAGTAGGTCGCATAGTCCGGTCCCATGTACGCCTCTGTCGGGTCGACCGGGATAGCGTGGCGCGGGAACAGGTACAGCAGTTCGGTGCCGCCGTTGTTCCAGATGTAGATGTGGTGCTCGTTGTTGCGCACGCGGGTCATCGCCAGGTTGCGTTCCAGTTCGCGCACATCGGCCTGGATGCCGATCTTGATCCACTGGTTGGCGACCATCTCCGACAGCTTCGGATACGGCAGGAACGCCTGCACCGCGATGATCTGGATGCGCAGCCGCTCGCCGTTGTCGGTGCGCACCCGGAAGCCGGCGGAATCCTTTTTGCTCAGGCCGATCCTGTCGAGCATCGCATTGGCCTGGGCGATATCCAGCACGGACCATTTCTTGCGCCATTCCGGCCCCGGATTCTGCGGCATGCTTTCACCCGGAACCGGCGAGCCCGGCGTACCAATGCCCAGCCAGAACGTCTCGTTCAACTGGTCGCGGTCGATGCCCATCGACAACGCGCGGCGGAAATCCGCGTTGGTCAGCCATTTGCGAATCTCCGGATCGGCCTTGAAGCTTTGATTGAGCTGCAACAGGAAATCGGCGCCGGCAAAGCCAAGATCGAGATGGACGGTGTAGTTGCCTTTCTTCTGGTTATCCAGAATGACCGGCAGCTTGCCGAGATCCATGTGACGTTCCTGTTCGTCGTAATCGCCGGCCATGGCGCGCAGGTTGATCACTTCCAGGTTCTCGCCCAGGGTGAACTGCACGCGATCCATGTACGGAAGCTGATTCCCCGCGGTATCCACGGCGTAGTAGAAGGGATTGCGCTCCAACAACCAGATCTGCTGGGTAATCGGCTGCACCATCTTCCACGGCCCGAGCGTCGGCAGTTCGGTGTTCAGCGACCAGTCCTTCTTGTAGTGGAACATCTGCAGCCAGTTATCGAAGCCGGCGGCCTTGGCCTTCGCGTTGCATGCATCGACCGAGGAATATTTCGGCAGGAACTGTTTGAGGTAGTGGCCCGGGGAGTAGGCGCCATAGGACAGTTTCTGCGCCTGGCGCACGGATTGGCCGCCGCCGATGTTGGTATCGCCCGCCATCATTTCCTCGAACAGGAAATACGGCACGTCGAATTCGAAGCGCACCGTCAGGTCGTCGACCTTGACGATGCGTCCAGGCTTGCCGCGCGGCGACATGTCGGGAATCGGCACCGGCACGATCTCCTTGTTCGAGTACATGTCCTCGAACCAGAAAACGAAATCGTCCGCGCCGAACGGTGCGCCATCGGACCATTTCATGCCCTTGCGGAGGTGCATGATGTAGGTCTTGCCATCGTCGCTGAGCTCGTAGGCCTTGGCGACGCTGGGAACGATCTTGCTGCCGTCCGCGCTCCAGAAGAAGCACTTGTCAGACGAGTTGATGCGGTTCCCATTCTCCACATCGCCCGGGCCGGTGAAGGCGCGCCGCCAGGTGCCGCCGTATTTGCCGATCTCGTTCAACGGCTGCCAGACCATCGGTTCGGCGGGGATTCGCTGCTCGACCGGCGGTAGCTTGCCGGCTTTCACGAGGTCCGCGAACATCGGCGCCTCGGCGAATTTGGTCGGCCATTTCGCGGGATCGGTAACCATGGTCGGCCCTTCAAGTTTGCCCACCAGGCCAGACTGCGAAAGGCTGGTCTGCGCCTCGGCCATGGCGCTGCGGAGAAATTCCATGGCGGCCGGACTGGCGGCCAGGCCGGACAAGACCGCCCGGCGTGATAGTTTTACCTGCGACATGGAAATTTCCCCCGCATCCAATGTTGCGGCCAATCTACCTGCAGGTTTCCAACGTTGCCAGTGGCGATCATAGCATGCCAGCGGGGATCATAGCATGACTGTCCCGCCGTCCACAGCAATCGTCTGCCCGGTGACGAAACGGCTGCCGTCAGAGATCAGCCACGCCACCGTCCCGGTCAGGTCGGCTGGTTCCAATGTGCGCTGTATTGATTGCGCGGATCGGATTACCTCCAGGCCGCGATCCAGCTTGTCGCCCAGGAATTCGACCGTGCCTTCGGTCATCACCGCACTCGGCGCCAGCGCGTTCACCCGAATGTTGTCGCGGCCAAGTTCACGCGCCAGGCCGCGCGTCAGGCCGATCACCGCGGCCTTGGAAGTGGTGTAGTGCAACGCGTAAGGCATGCCGTATGTCGCGGCGAGCGACGCGACATTCACGATGGAACCACCGCCGGATTGGCGCATCGCCGGCACGACAGCCTTGCAGCAGTTCCAGATTCCCTTGACGTTCACTGCCATCGCCGCATCCCAGTCAGTCTCCATGATCTGGTTGAAGCGGCCGCCACGCAGCGCGCCATACAGCGCCGCATTGTTGATCAGCGCATCGATGTGGCCGAAGCGTTCCATCGCCAGCTCAACCATCGAATCAGCCGACGCGACGTCGGTCACGTCGAGCTTCACGCCGATCGCGCCATTGCCGGCCGCCGCCACGGCTGCCGCGCAATCGGCCACGTCGCCGGCGACAATGCGCGCGCCGGCGGCACCCAGGCTGCGTGCATATTCGAAGCCCAACCCACGCGCCGCACCTGTGATCAGCACCACCTTGTTATTGAGGTCCATCGGGTTTTCGAGGTCCATTGGCTTCTCCTTCGTCAGGCCGTGGCACGCAGGCGAAGTTCATCGAATGCGTCGCGCACGCGATAAACCTGCACCAGCCCGCGGATCAGCGTCGGCGCGATCCGATGCCAAGCCAGCGGACGCAACGGCTGCAACGGAAACACCGTCGCATCATCCCGTGCGCCGCGCACCAGGGTCGCGAGATCACGCCCCATCATCGTGGCAGCGGCGATGCCGCGTCCGTTGTAGCCCAGGCCGGCAAACAATCCGGGTGCCAACTCGTGCAAACGCGGGAAATGATCGGTGGTCATCGCGACCCAGCCACTCCACCCCTGTTGCCACTTCACCGGGCCGAGGTGCGGATAGAGCCGCTTGATCCGCGCATCGACACGCTGCCAGTTCGGCTTCGGCTCAGCGCCAAAGCTCGCGCCATGCGCGCTGGCGTGCAGTCGCCCGTCGGGCAGCATCCGCACGCCGGAATAAAGCTGCCGCGTATCGGTCAGCGACTGGCGTTCCGGCAGGATTGTGTGACGCACATTGTCCGACAACGGTTCGCTGACAAAGCCATGACCGCGCATTGGAATGACGCTCTCGCGCAGGCCGGGCCACAGATCGCCCGTATAGGCGTTGGTGGCGATCACCACGTTGTCCGCCGTCACGCCCGCGGCCCCGGCATCGACCATCCAACGCCCGTCGCGTCGCGTGACCCCGCGTACCGGTGTCCTGGCATGGATGACGGCACCGGCCGCCACGGCGGCGTTCGCCAGGCCGATCGCATAGGCGAACGGGTTGATGTTGCCGCCCCTGCGGTCAAGCGAAGCCGCCTGGTACAGCGTCGAACCGATCATCTCGGCGCAGCGTGCGCCTGCCAACATCTCCACCGGTGCATGGCGCTGCTGCCAATAAGATGTACGTCGCTCCAGGTCGCGCCGTCCACTGGCGGAATGCGCGGCAAAAATCAGGCCGGAGCGCATTGGCCAGCATTCGATCTTGTGACGGCCGATCAGCTCGAACACCAGATCCGGCCCCGCCGCGACGCCATCGACAATTCGCTGGCCTCGATCGGGCCCGTAGTGTTGCAGAATTGCATCCTGCCCCGGCTTCAGATACGGCACGACCTGGCCGAACGCGCGGCCTGACGCGCCCCAACCGATCTCGTTCGCCTCCAACACCGCGACATCGACCCCGGCCTCCGCCAGATGCAGCGCGGTGGACAGTCCGGTGAAACCTGCACCGATAACCGCGACCGTGACATGTTGCTGGCCTGCGAGTTTCTGTGTGACAGGTGGAGGCGGCGCGCCGTTGGCGTAAACCGCGGGTGGGCCGGCCCGATCGGATAGTGGTTCGTACATGCATGGAACGATGCGGCCGGTTGCCGCCACGCGCAACCCGACGCAAGGGTGCAACATGCCGCCTGACAAGCTCGCCTACATGGCCAACCTGATCGGCAAGTTCTTCGCGCACCAGCCGTACGACAAGGCGGTTGCCGCGATCGCCGAGCACATCCAGAAATTCTGGGATCCCAGAATGCGCCGTGACATCCGCGCGCATCTCGATGCGGTGCAGCTTGACCCATCCGCTCGTGAGGCAGTTGAACGCGTGCGCGAATCCAAGGTATTTTGACGACGCAAGTGCGATGAACAGTGCTTCGGCACCCGCTATGTTGGCGCAATCCGCGGTCTGCTGATTACTGCGTGGCCGATGGCGGATGTATTCGGGGCCGTGCTGGTGAACTACATCCACCAGTACAACGCAGATCAGGGCGTCGGCGCGATGAAGCTGTTGCAGTAACAAATACGAGTGGCGGCGGTTCGGTTATGCCGCCGTCAGTTCCGGCTGCACCACACCAAGCAGACGCGCCTGCAAGGCGGCATCGGCCTCAAGCGCCTTGGCACTACCTTGATAGGCGACCCGGCCGTTCACCAGCACGTAAGCGCGGTCCACGATCGGCAGCACGGTCTCCGCGTGGTGCTCCACGATGATCATCGCGGCGCGCCCGCGCAGCCGCACCAGCGCGTCCATCACTTCCTGCACGACAGCGGGTGCCAGACCTTCGAACGGTTCGTCCAGCAGAATAAGACGGCTCGGCACGGTCAGCGCGCGAGCGATCGCCAGCATCTGCCGCTCGCCGCCCGACAGGCTTTCGGCGCGCGCCCGCTGCAATATGCGAAGCTTCGGGAACAATTCGAAGATTTCGTCGAACGTTGCACCGCCCGGGCGTGCGGCAATACGCAGGTTCTCCATCACGGTCAGATTGGGGAACAGGCGGCGTCCCTCCGGCACGATCGAAATGCCAAGCCGATTGATCTCGTATGGTTTGGCATGGGTGATATCGTTGCCATCCATCGTGATCTGGCCTGCACTTTTCTGCACCGTGCCACTGATCGCCCGCAACATCGTGGTTTTGCCGACGCCGTTGCGGCCAAGCAAGGCTACCGCTTCGCCTTCGTGGACAACCAGATCGAGATCCGTCAGCACCAGACTTCCGGCATAGCCGGCGCGCACCTGTTGTAGTTGCAGGATGGGCTTGGCCGCGATGGGACGAATTGCTTCCGCTTGCACCGTCGGCTGGGGGCCGCCGGCACGCGCGGTGCCCATATAGGCGGTGATGACATCCGGATTGCTCGCGACTTCGGCTGGCTTGCCATCTGCGATCACGCGGCCCTGGTGCAGCACGGTGATGCGATCGGACAGCGCCAGCACTCGGTCGATATCGTGCTCTATCAGCAGCACGGCGTGGGTCGCGGCAAGCTGGCGGATCAGCGCGCCCACTACTTCGCGATCGACTTCCGCAAGGCCTGCGAGCGGTTCATCCAGCAACAGCAGTTTAGCGTCCGTGGCCAGCGAGATCGCGATCTCCAGCAGACGTCGCTCGCCATGCGAAAGATTGGCGCATGGTTCGGCGGCACGATCTTCCAGGCCAACAGCGGCCAGCAGCGACCAGGTGCGCGCGTTGATCGGCTCGATATCATAGGCGTCTCGCCACAAGCCGTTCTGCTCCGGACTGCGCGCCTGGACTGCCACGCGTATATTCTCGAACGTCGTCAGGTTGCGGAACACACTGAGGATCTGGAAGGAACGACCCAGGCCGAGGCGAATCCGACGATGCACCGGAAGTTGCGAAATGTCGTGACCGGCAAAGCGTATTTGCCCTGCATCCGCGCGCAGCAGGCCGGTCAGCATGTTGAAGAATGTCGTCTTGCCGGCGCCATTGGGGCCGATCAGGCTATGCAGGCAAAACGGATGCACCTCGAGATTCACATCGGCTGCGACCACCAGCGAACCGAACCGCTTGTGCAGGCCGCGTACCGTAAGGATCGGCTGGTCGGGCGCCAAATCCTGTCGCTGGATTTCGCCGAACGGCGCGATGCGCTCGGGCCGTGGTGGAATGCCGTTGCGCACCAGGGTCCAGCGTTCACGTCGCAACACCCGCTGCACCGCGCCCTGGATCCCTTCCGGCGAGACGAGTGCGAATATTATGATGACCGGCGCAAACAATAGCCACCAGCTTTCGGTGATGGCGCTGAGCCTGTCCTGCAGGAGCGTGAAGGCGATTGCGCCCCATAATGGACCAAGGAACTGGTGCACACCTCCCAGCACCGTCATCAGCAGTGCGTCGCCGGCATGCTGCCAGCCCAGGTTGTCGGCGTAGGCGCCGCGCAGCATCAAGGCGAGCAGCGCGCCGGCGTAGCCAACCATGCCGCCGAGGATGACGAAGGCTTCGAATTTCAGGCGGAATGTCGAATAGCCCAGGCTCTGCGCGCGTTGTTCGTTGTCGCGCAGCGCCTGCAACGAGCGGCCGAACGGTGCGTGCGCGATGCGCCATAGCAGCCACATGCCGGCCGTCACTGTGAGCACGGTAAATACGTGAAACGACCAGTCGCTGACCAACCATGGTCGCGGCACATCTTGCAGGCCGTTCTCGCCACCGGTGAGATCGGTCCACTTGTAGGCGACCTCGAACGCGATCTGGGAAAATGCCAGTGTCAGCAAGGAGAAATACAAACCACGCCGGCGCAGGATCACCAGCGCGATCACCGCGGCCAGCACCAGCGAGAAGCCAATGGCGAACACCAGCGCCTCGGCTTCGTTGGTCAGGAAGCCGCGCAGCGAGATCGCCACCGCATAGCTGGCGCAACCGAAGAATACAGAGGCGCCGAACGGCAC
Organism: Acetobacteraceae bacterium; assembly: GCA_035511435.1. Classification (GTDB taxonomy): domain Bacteria; phylum Pseudomonadota; class Alphaproteobacteria; order Acetobacterales; family Acetobacteraceae; genus JAMXLO01. The sequence continues at coordinate 15,077 of DATKFJ010000302.1, forward strand.
CAGTCCGGTGTACCCGACCAACAGGTTCACACCGGCACCGTACAGCGTGTAGATGGCGATCTGCGTGATCAGGCTTACCGGCGCGCCGATGGCATCCCAGGCCACCGTCAGCGCGACGAATACCAGAAATACCCACAGTATCGGATGGCGCAGCAGGGCGCTCATTCGAAGCGTTCCCAGCGCTCGCCCAGCAGGCCGCGCGGGCGCACCAGCAGGACCGCTGCCATGAACACATACATCACGGCGTTCGCGGCGTCCGGTTGAAACTGGATGGTCAGCGCCGTTATCACGCCCACCAGCAGGCCGGCGATAACTGCGCCGGCGAAGGAACCCAGGCCACCGATCACCACCACCACGAACGCCGGCATGATGGCGTTTTCCGACATCGACGGGATCACGGTCCACAACGGCGCCGCCAGCATTCCGGCGACCCCGGCCAGCGCACAGCCGAGGCCGAACACCGCGGTCAGCACACGCGGCAACCGTATGCCGAGCAGTCCCACCATTTCCGGATCGCGCGAACCGGCACGCAGGATGCGGCCGAAGGGCGTGAACTGCATGAAGGCCCACAGGCCGATCAGCAGCGCTATGGTGGTAAGAAACACGGTCAGCCGGTACTTGGTGATCAGCACCGGTCCCCAGAGATAGATGCCGGAAAGGAACGGCGGCTGATTGAACGGCTGGCCGATGCCACCGTAGATCAATCGCAGCAGCGCCTCTATCATCAGAGCGAGCGCGAAAGTAACAATCAGGCTGACCAACGGCTCCTTGTCGTAAAGCTGCCGGATCAGCGTGCGTTCAACCGCCATGCCGACAACGCCAACCAGCACCGGCGCCAACAGCACCGCCGGCCAGCCGAGGTACTGATACAGCGTCAGCGCGAAATACGCCCCCAGCGCGAAGAAATTACCATGCGCGAAGTTCACGATGCCCAGCAGGCCGAATATGATCGACAGCCCGATGGCGATCAGCACATAGAGGCCACCGAGCACCAGTCCGGCGGCCACCTGCGAAAGAAGAACGTCCAGCACGACAGGCGTCAGGTCATGTGGCAGTCATGTGGCAGCCGTTCGCCACCGGATCACCGAACACCTTCTCCAGGTCGGCGACGTTTTGTGGCACCACCCCCTTGACGTCGAAGTAATCCCACTTGTCGGTGATCTTCGGCTTAACCTGTACCACCAGGTTACGCAGCAGCATCTGGTGGTCGCCCTTGCGCCAGTAGTAGGGATTGGCAGCCGTGCCGCCTTTCCAGCTTTCCAGTCCCTTGATGATGGCTTCGGTCTCGGTGGATTTTGCCTGCTCGATCGATTCGAACAGCGACTTGGCCGCGATCCAGCCCATCCACGCCTTGTCGGCTGCGGGCTTGCCATATTTCTTCTGATAGTCTGCGGCCATCGCCTTCTCGTCCGGCGGGTTGTTCGGGTTATCGTACCACCAGAGCGACGTGTACAGGCCAGTTGCTGCCTCCTGGCCAACCGCCCAGATGTCTGTATCGCCGATGGCGATCTCACAGACAGGAATCGTGCCCTTCATACCAATCTCGTTCCATTGCTTGAGAAAGGTTGAAAGGTCGCCGGCGGGCACGCCGCCCAGGATCATGTCGGGCTTTGCCTGGCGGATCTTCAGGATGAACGAACTGTAGTCCGGTGTATTCAGTGGCACGCTGTCATCGCCAACAACGGTGCCGCCGGCCTTGATCAGGATCTCCTTGAAGGATTTGGCGATGTCCTGGCCGAATGCATAATTGGCAGTGATGAAATACCATTTCTTGCCGTAGCCCATGAGGTACGGCGCGAACATCGCAGCCTGCACAGCAACCGGCGTGTTCAAGCGGAAGGTGTAGTGATTGCAGTTCTTGCCGCTCATGTCGGTGGCCGCGGCATTGTTGCAGACGAACGGAATCTTCAGTTGCGCCGCCGTGGCCTGCTCGGCCAGACCATTTGAGCTGAGCGATCCGCCAAGAATGGCGACGACCTTATTCTCCTGCACGAGCTTCTGCATGTTCTGCTGCGAGCCCTGCGGCGAGGGTTCATCCAGCCAGACCAACTCTGCCGGCTGACCCATGATCTTGTTGCCGCGTTCTTCCAGCGCCAGATACGTGCCATTCGCCAGATATTCGGTCTGCGCCGCGATGTCGCCGGTCTTTGCCAGCAGCAGCCCGATCTTGATCGTTTCGGCTGCGGCGGCATAGCCGATGAACGGCCGGGCAAGCGGCGCCGCAGCGATCGCGGCAGCGCCCAGCAGCGCCTGGCGGCGCGGCACGACAAGGCTCGATTTCCCGGTGTTCATATTTCCTCCCCCAGCTTCTGCCAGTTCGATTAGCGCGACTGCACTACGCAAGCAACCCGGTCAGGTGCGACGCGGCGTGCTGCTGGGCCTGCGCGGCCATGCGCACCGAGGCATTGGCTGCACCATACTGCTGGTAATCGCCGCAACGTTGGACGATTTCAAAGAAAAATCTATCGTCGAACGTATTGGTGTAGGCGTGCAGAAACTCACCCGCGTCATCGCGATCGTACAGCAGGTTGAGCTGTTGCAAAGCCTGAATGCGGGTATCTTCCAGGCCCCACTTCGCCGCCACATCATCGTAGTAATTCGCGGGGATTTGCAGCATGCGAACGCCGCGCCCCGCCAGACGGGCAAGTGTATCAACTATGTTGTCGGTCGCCATCGCGATATGCTGCACTCCAGCACCGGCATAGGCGGTCAAAAACCGTCCTGTGCTGCTCTCGCGGCTGTCCGATATGTTCAGCGGCAGACGCACGCTGCGCTCGGGACTGACAATGGTGCGGCTGCGGATCAGACCGTATGGGTCAGCGATCTCCCACAGTTGCTCCGGGATGAAGCCGAACACAGCGCGATAGAACAACACAAAATTATCCATGCGTCCGACAGGAAGTGCCTGAGCCACGTGGTCGATACGGGTAAGAACCGACTGCGGGGACTGGTCGGGAAACAGCCGAAAATCGTCCTGATATATACTGCGGCCCGACGGATCGGGCTGCACCAGGTAGATCAGTGTGCCGTCTGGCGCTCGCACTGCCGGAATGCGGCGCTCGCCCTGGCCGATGCGTTCCTGCCATTGCGGACATAGCAGGACCCGTGCGCGTTCTACCGCGCGTGCCGCATCATCCACGATCAGTGCCATGGCGCACACCGATGGGCCGTGCAACTGAAAATGTTCGGCCGCGGCGCTGTCCTGCTCGCTGTTCAGCACAAGGTTCACGCGCCCTTGGCGATACAGATCCACGGCCTTGGAGCGGTGGCGGCCGGCGTAGAGAAAACCGATATCACGCAGCATTTCACCCAGCCGCCGGCCGGTTTCGTCGTCCACCGCGAATTCGAGGAATTCGATACCGTCGAACGACGCCGGCGGCGGCAGGGTCGTGGCACCTGCCTCCGCTTCGACCAGCAACAGTGATCGCAGGCCATCGCGTGCAATCAGGCGCGCGGGGGCGGCACGGAATTCATCATTGAATACTTCGAGCGACAACGTACCGCGATAGCCGCAGGCCAGCACCGCACGCAAAAAATCCGCAACAGGTAGCTGACCCTGGCCCGGGAAATTGCGGAAATGTCGGCTCCAGGACAGGGCATCCATGGAAAGGCGCGGCGCATCCGCAAGCTGCACCAAGAACAGCCGGTCGGCGGGCAATCGCGCGATGCCGGACGGATCATCATCGACCGCGAGCGTGTGGAAGCTGTCGACGATCAGGCCAAGTGCATCGTCGCTGGCTGCTTGCACGATGTCCCAGGCATGTCGCCATCGGTTGACGTGGCGACCCCAGGCAAGCGCCTCGTAGCCGACACGCAGGCCACGCCGCCGTGCGCGCTCCGCCATCGCAGCGAGGTCAGCAGCGGCGCGCGCATCATCATCGATCGTGGCGGGATGGATGTTGCTGCAGACCAGCACCAGATCGGTGCCGAGTGCCTGCATGACGTCGAACTTGCGTTCGGCGCGATCGAGATTGCGTGTGCGCTGCGGCTCGGGCATTGCCTCGAAATCGCGGAACGGCTGGAACAGTGTAATCGCCAGACCGAGGCCATCGGCGATCCTGCGCACGTCGTCGGGTGACCCGTCGTACGTCAACAGGTCATTTTCGAACAGTTCCACTCCGTCGAAGCCGATGGCTGCCGCTGCTTCAAGCTTTTCGGGCAAGGTGCCGCTGAGCGATACGGTGGCGATGGACTTTGCCAATGGCGGCCACACGGCTGGAACGGTTTCGTTCAACGTCGCCTCCTGCCCGGTTCGCCGCGGGCCCAATGTGTTGGCACGACCGGTATTGGCACGACCTATGTAGGCAAAGAGCCGTGGTTGACGTGGATTAACTAGATAGTTAATAGCGTGTCGATGCCCGCCGCAAGAGGGAGCCCGCAGCAAGAGCGTGCCCGCCGCAAGAGCAAAAGTGCCGCTGCCGAAAGGCCCTTCCCGAGAGTGATCAAACCATGCCCTCCAGCGCCGCACAAAGTTTGCTGCTTGGCTTGATCGGGTCCGGAATCCAGGCCTCACGCGCGCCTGCGCTGCACGAGGGGGAAGCCGCCCAGCAAGGGCTGCGTTGCATCTACAAGCTGATCGACATCGCAAAATTGGGCCTTGGCGTCGACGCATTGCCCGAATTGCTGACGGCTGCCGAACGCCTGGGTTTCGCCGGCCTGAACATCACGCATCCCTGCAAGCAGGCGGTCATCCCGTACCTGCACGAGTTGTCACCCGACGCGCGCGTTCTCGGCGCGGTGAACACTGTACTACTGCGCGACGGCAGACGCGTCGGCTGCAACACGGACTGGTATGGATTTGCCGAAAACTTTCGGCGTGGCCTGCCGAATGTACCCCTTACCCGAGCCGTGCAACTGGGTGCCGGCGGCGCCGGCGCCGCCGTGGCGCACGCAGCGCTGACACTCGGCGTTGGTGAGCTTACGATCTGCGATATCGATAGCGGACGCATGGCGGCTTTGGCCGACAGTCTCTGCGCCAGGTTCGGCGCCGGCCGTGCCGTCGTGGCTACCGATATGGCCAGCGCCATGGCAGCAGCCGACGGCGTCATCAATGCCACGCCGATCGGCATGGTGGACCACCCCGGACTGCCGTTGCCGTCAGAGTTCCTGCGGTCGGCACTCTGGGTCGCCGAGATCGTCTATTTCCCGCTGGAAACCGCCCTGTTGCGCACCGCACGCGCGGTTGGCTGTCGCACACTCGATGGTGGTGGCATGGCGGTATTCCAGGCAGTCGAGGCATTTCGCCTGTTCACCGACATCGCCCCGGATGCCGGCCGCATGCTGCGACACTTTGCCGCACTGTCTTCAGTCTGAGGCATCATCCCTTACCGTTGACGCCCGCGCTGGCCGCGGCCGTTCGCGGTCCGCGGATCGGATCGCCGCCGCGCGTCGCCGGTTGTTTCCAACATTCGGATTATGGCATCGCCGATCATCTGCTTGTGCTTTGCCCGCAGTAGCGGCGCGGTCAGGTCGCAGCCGAACAATATCCCGAATGTATGGCGATTCGAAACCCGAAAGAAGCAGAACGCGCTGATCATCAGATGCAGGTCCACCGCGTCGATGTCCAAGCGGAAGACGCCCGCACGTCGCCCGCGCTCCAAAATCCCGGTCAGCGTATCGATCACGATCAGGTTCTGCTTCTGCAGCGTGCTGGATTGCGCCAAATGGCGCCCGTGGTGGATATTCTCGATGCTGACCAGGCGAATGAATTCCGGATGTGCTTCCTCGTAGTCGAAGGTGAATTCGATCATGCGGCGTATGGCTTCGACTGGACTCAGGCTTGCCAGATCGAGTTCCTGTTCCACACTGCGGATATCGCCGTAAACCTGCTCCAGCACCGCGAGGTACAAGCCCTCTTTGCTGCCGAAATAATAGTAGAGCATGCGTTTCGTCGTGCGCATGCGCGCAGCGATCGCGTCCACACGCGCACCACTCAGGCCGTGTTCGGAGAATTCCTGCCTGGCGGCGCGCAATATGTCCTGGCGGGTGCGCGCCGCGTCCGGCTTGCGCGGGCCCGACCCGGATCCCGCCTCGCGTCGCTTGCTGGATGGCACGGCAGTGAAAGCCCTCTTCGTTTCGTGCCAGCCGATAATAGCAGGCGGGGACTGACCAGTTGGTGACCGACGCCCGCCCGCACCGCCACCCGCGGTCTGCGCCACCTCGCCTATTCTGCCGCGGCCTGGAAACTCCTGGCATGACGCAGAAGCGCGTCGTCTGGAACTGGTTCGATCGGACGGAAGTCGCGGTGAGCGATCCAGTCTGGACGCGTCGGTGTGCGGATGTAGTTGGAAACCGCGTTCAACGTCAGGTACACGATCTTGCGTGGATAAGGCGTGATATTGCCGGCCGAGCCGTGCACCAGATTGCCGTGGAACAGCAGCATCGCCCCCGGTTTGCCGGTGGGCGTGACGATCCCGCCCTGCTGCACCAGCCGGCTCACGGTATCGTTGTCGAGCGTCCACAACGGATAAGACGTGGTGGACAAATCATGTCCGGCGTGCAGCACGCCTTCAGTGTGGCTGCGCGGCACCAGCATCAGTGGCCCGTTGATCGGCAACACCTCGTCCACAAACACCGCGATGTTCATCGCACGCGGTTCCGGCATGCCGTCGTCGCGTGCCCAGGTGCCGTAATCCTGATGCCACTGCCACACCTCGCCATCGAACGCCGCCTTCGCGTTGATCTTGAACTGATGCATGTAGAGTTGCTCGCCAAACACCTGCTCGACGGGCCGGATCATTCGCGGATGCGCACCCAGCAGACGAAACGCCTCGTTGTAGGTGTGCGCCGCGAAGGCGGTACGCGGCGCGCCCGATTTCTCCCGCCAAATCTCTTTGCGGTCGGTACGGAAGAGGACCTCCGCTTCGCGGCGCAGGATCGCAATCTCCTCCGCCGAGAACAGATCCGGCAAGAACAGATAGCCTTCCCTGTTGAACTGCCGGAGCTGCTGCTTGCTCAGCACCATCACACAACCTCCGCCTATGCAGCGAGATAGCCGCCATCGACATAAAGTTCGGCGCCGGTGATGTAGGAAGCTTCATCGGACGCCAGGAACAGGATCGCGTTCGCCACCTCATCGACCTCGCCGGCGCGTCGCAGCGGCACGGTTTGCAGCATCTTTGCGCGCACCGCGGGGTCAGCCGTGGCGCCCGACGTGCGCATCGGCGGCATCAGGCCGGGATGCACCGAATTGGCGCGGATACCGTCGCGGCCGAACTGCACCGCGGTGGATTTCGTCAGCGTGCGCACCGCACCCTTCGATGCGTTGTAGCCCATATGCGTCATCGTCTGACCGGCGTTGCCGGAGATTGACGAAAGGTTGATGATCGATCCGCCGCCGGACTGCTTCATCGCCAGCACTGCATGTTTGGTGCCGAGAAAGACACCGCGCGCGTTCACTGCCATCAGCTTGTCCCACGCATCGGTGCCCAGCAAATCGGCAAACGCGCTGCCACTGATGCCGGCGTTATTCACCAGGATGTCGACCCTGCCGTGTTTCTGCACGGTTGCGTCGACCACCGTCTTCCAGTCGGCTTCATTGGTCACGTCCAGCCGCATGAACTCGGCAATGCCGTTCGCGCGCGTGATATCGGAGGCGATCTGGCGCCCCTCTTCCTCCAGCATGTCGGCGATCACAACCTTGGCGCCTTCCTTGGCAAACCGGCGCGCAGTCGCGGCGCCCATGCCCGATGCTGCGCCACTGACGATCGCCACTTTCCCTTCCAGGCGCATACTTCGTCCCTCCCGACCAGCCTCTCTTGCCATTCAGGCTGCCACGAGTGGCCCAGCTTGGCTACCGGGCCAGTACGATGCACCATGCACCGCATCAAAACGGGCACCCTGCCCTGTGAGACTTGGAGAATACGCGCATGGCCCACCGCGGCATGAAGTTCGGCATCTTCCTGGCACCGTTCCATCGCGTCGGCGAAAATCCGACGCTGGCGATCAACCGTGACGTAGAGCTGCTGGAGTGGCTGGACTGGCTTGGCTACGACGAAGCCTGGATCGGCGAACATCATTCCGCCGGGTGGGAGCTGATCGCGCTCCCCGAACTGATCATCGCCGCCGCTGCCGAACGTACCAAGCACATCAAACTTGGTACCGGTGTGACCAGCCTGCCGTATCACCATCCCTTCATGGTCGCACAGCGCTTCGTGCAGCTGGACCACATGACGCGTGGTCGTGCGATGATGGGTTGCGGTCCAGGCGCACTGACCTCCGACGCCTACATGCTCGGTATCGAACCTAGCACGCAGCGTCCGCGCATGCTGGAAGCGATGGACGCGATCATGCGCCTGCTGAAATGCGAAGAGCCCGTCACGATGAAGACGGACTGGTTCGAAATGCGCGATGCACGACTGCATCTCGCGCCGTACACCGATCCGCATTTCGAAATCGCCGTCGCCAGCACCATCACACCATTCGGCATGATCGCCGCCGGCACGCATGGCGTGGGTGTGCTGTCGATCGGCGCGGGTCTGCCAGGTGGTCCGGAGGCCTTGGCCAGCCAGTGGAAGATTGCCGAAGAAGCCGCCGAGAAGAACGGCAAGACGATGGACCGCAAGAACTGGCGCGTCGTGGTGAATGCGCACGTCGCGGACGACGACGAGCAGGCGCTGGCGGAGGTGAAGAAGGGCGAACGCGTGGAGACACAGACCTATTTCGAGGACACGCTCGGTCGTCCGCCGGGCCGCGCCGACGACCCGCTGCGCGACGGTGTGAAGATGGGCACGACAATGGTCGGCTCACCAGAGACGGTGGTAAAGGGCATCAAGCGCCTGCTCGAATACAGTCAGGGCGGCTTCGGGGGCATCCTGTTCCGCGCGCACGAATGGGCGAACCGGGAACAGACGCTGCGCAGTTACGAACTATTTGCACGTTATGTAATGCCGCACTTCCAAGGCTCGCTGACGACGATCGCCGGTTCCAACAATTGGGCGCGTGACAATCGGAAGCAGGTGTTCGGCTCGACAGTCGAGGCGGTGAAGCGCGCATTCACCGATTTTGGCCGCGAGGCGCCCGAGGAAGCGATACGCGCACGAACTCTCGGCGCGCGGGATCTCGACCCGCCGCGATAGGATGGAATATCCCGGACTCTAAATCCGGGACGCATTCCGCCGGCAACATGGCGGAATGCGTCCCGCCGTGCCGCCCTAGGCTGCGTGCGCCGTCGACATCGCCTGCCAGATCTTCTCCGGCGTAGCGGGCATGTCGATGTGCGTCACGCCGTCCACTGACAGTGCATCGACAATGGCGTTGATCATCGCCGGCGGGCTGCCCACGGCACCCGCCTCGCCAGCGCCCTTCACGCCGAGTGGATTGCCGACGCAGGGTACTTCCAGCAAGTCCACCTCGATATTCGGCAAATCATCGGCACGTGGCAGTGCGTAATCCATGAAGCTGCCGGATATAAGCTGGCCCGAGGACGCGTCGTACGCAGTGCGTTCCAGCACCGCCTGTCCGAAGCCCTGTGCAACGCCGCCATGCACCTGACCACGCACAATCAGCGGATTGACCGCCTTGCCGAAATCATCGGACACGCGATAGCGAACGACTTCCACCACGCCGGTGTCCGGATCCACTTCGACCTCCGCCATGTGGCAGCCATTGGGGAACGTGTGCTTGTCGATGTTCGCCACCTCGGCCGTGTCCAGCGAAACCGCCGACTGCCCCGCCGCGGCTCTCTGCCGCTGCGTCGCGGCAAGTGCGATGATGTCGATGCCACGGTCCGTCCCCACGATGGCAAACACTCCGTCCGCGAAGGCGATGTCGGTGGCCGATGCTTCCAACACCTCGGCAGCCGCCTGTTTCCCCTTGGCGATCACTGAATCGGCGGTCAGCAGAATCGCCTGACCCTCCGAATACAGGCTGCGCGCGCCGCCCGTGCCACCGCCAACCGGAATGACATCCGTATCACCTTGGCGAATGCGGATCTTCTCCGCATCGATGCCAAGGCGCTGCGACGTTAGTTGCACATACGCAGTTTCGTGACCCTGCCCTGTCGATTGCGTGCCGACGTAAACATCGACGCCGCCATCGTCGGCAAAGCGGATCTCCGCGCGCTCGGTGGGATCGCCGCCGGTCGCCTCCAGATAGTACGCAAGTCCGATGCCGCGTCGCTTGCCGCGTTTCGCCGCCTCGGCGCGCCGCGCGGCGAACCCGGCGTAATCCATCTGTTTCAGCGCCGAGTCCAGCACCATGCGGAAATCACCGCTGTCATAGACAGTGCCGTACGGCGTTGTGTGAGGCATGGCGGACGATGGTACCATGTTGCGCCGGCGCAGTTCTGTGCGATCGATCTTCAGTTCGCGCGCGGCCGCATCGACCAGGCGTTCCATCAGGTAGTTGCTCTCCGGCCGTCCCGCGCCGCGATACGCATCCACCGGTACAGTGTGAGTGAACACACCGATCACATTGGCATACACCGCCTGGAAGCCGTACACGCTGGCGATCACGCTGGTGCCGGCAATGGTCGGGATATACGGCCCGAAGTTGGACAGGTACGCGCCCATGTTGGCAACGACACGGGTGCGCAGCGCCAGGAATTTGCCGTCCGCGTCAATCGCGAGTTCTCCAAGCGTAAGATTGTCGCGGCCCTGCGTGTCGCACAGAAATGCCTCACTGCGCTCCGAAGCCCATTTCACCGGCCGGCCCAGTTTCCGCGCGGCATAGCAGGTCAACGCATGCTCGGCGTACAGGAACAGCTTCATGCCAAAACCACCGCCGACGTCCGGCGTGACGATACGGAACTTCTCCGGCTCGGCATTGAACATCGGCGCGATCAGTCCCTTCACCAACCAGCCGCCCTGCGTGTTGGCGTACATGGTCCAGCGCCCCGTCGTCGTGTCGTAATCGGCGATCGATACCCGCGCCTCCATCGAAGACACTATGATCCGGTTGTTGACCACGGTCAGGCTGGTGACATGCGCAGCCTTGGCGAACTGCGCGTCGGTTTTCGCCTTGTCGCCAAATTCCCAGTCGAAGACCATGTTGCGCTTCACTTCGGGCCACACCAGTGGGGATGCGGCATCGGTGACTTTCGCCAGGTCGGTGATCGAAGGTTGAATATCGTAATCGACGGTGATCAGTTCCGCCGCATCGCGTGCCGCCTTCGCGGTATCGGCAACAATGAACGCGACAGGGTCGCCAACATGGCGCACCGCCCCATCTGCCAGCACCGGGTGGGGCGGACTTGCCATCGTCGAGCCATCGCGGTTGTCCAGGCTGACCGCGCAGGGCAGCGATCCGATGCCGTCGGCGTTCAAATCGGCGGCAGTATAAATTGCCTTGACCCCCGGCGCCGCTCCTGCGGCTGTCGTATCGATGGCGCCGAGTTTCGCCGCCGCGTGCGGGCTGCGCAGCACGACACCGTGCAGCATGCCCGGAAGCACGATATCGTCCGTGTAGCGGCCGTTGCCGATCAACAGGCGCGGATCCTCCACGCGACGGACGGACTGGGCGAGGCCGAATTTGGTCATGGACGCTGTCTCCAGGGCTCGTCTGTGGTTGGAGTGGGGAGCATGCACGCTCTGGATATGAAAGGCCAAGAGGGATGCAAGATCATCGCCTGTGCGTACTGAACGCCGGCTCGTCCAGCCTGAAATTCGCGGTCTATGGCGTAGCGAACGGTGCGCTGCGCCGCTGGCAGAGCGGCGAGGTGGAGCAGGTTGGCGGCAAGGGCCGCCTCCTGGTCAGTGCCGCGGACGGCAAGCCGATGCATGACCAGGTGGTAAGCACCGCCGATCATGCGGCCGCGCTCGATGCGCTGGCAACACTGCGGGATGGACCGCTCGATGAACGCGGCCTGATCGGGTTCGGTCATCGGGTCGTGCATGGCGGCCCGGATCTGGCTGCTCCCGTGTTGGTGGATGCACCGACACTCGCCCGCATCGAGGCGCTTGAACCACTCGCACCGCTTCACAATCCGCCGGCGGTTGCCGTGCTGAAGGCGCTGGCAGCGCGGTTTCCAAAATTGCCGCAGGTGGCGTGTTTCGACACGGCGTTCCATCGCGGCCACCCGGCGGTGGCCGATCGGTTCGCAATCCCCGATGCTCTGTATCAGGAAGGCGTGCGGCGCTACGGCTTCCATGGCCTGTCTTACGAATACATTGCCGGCGCGTTGGCCGAACAGTTGCCGAAAATCGCGCCAGGACGTGTCGTGGTCGCGCATCTGGGGTCCGGCGCGTCGATGTGCGCCCTGGCAGGCGGGCGCAGCGTGGATTCCTCCATGACGTTCACCGCCCTCGACGGACTGCCGATGGGAACGCGACCGGGATCGCTGGATGCCGGTGTGATACTCTGGTTGCAGCAACAGAAGGGATGGGATGTCGATCGGGTCGAACACTTCCTCTATAATGAGTGCGGCCTGAAAGGGCTGTCCGGCGTGTCGAATGACATGCGCACGTTGCTGGCAAGCGAGGCACCGCTGGCGCGTCTGGCGGTAGAGCATTTCATCTACCACGTGGCGCGTACGGCGGCTGCGCTGGCGGCCAGCATGAATGGCATCGATGCTCTCGTGTTCACTGCCGGCATCGGCGAACACAGCCCGGAAATTCGCGCGCGCGTGCTGCAGCGCCTGCACTGGCTTGGTTTCTCGCTGGACGAGACGGCGAACTGGGCCGGCGCGGCACTGTTGACGCAGGCGGATTCAAAGCGGCCGGCCTATGTGATCCCGACGGATGAAGAGGTCGTCATCGCACGCCATACGCTGGCGCTGATCGGTTCCGCATAAGCGAAAAGGCAAGACGATTGCGTGCTGATCAGCGAACCTGAACATCGCGTGCGACGGATCGAGGCGCATCTCAATTTGCCGTCCGCTGTTATTATGATAGCGTTATCATGCACGTTTTTCCTTGTCTGAAGTCCAACTTCGCGGGAATGTGGCGCGTTTGTCACCGATACAACGGAAGGAAATGCCATGGCCACGGGCATGGTCGTCATTAAGACCACACAACACGGCGGTGGCGAGACCACTACGATGCCTCAGATCGTCGCCCAAAAGTATCTGGCGAATCTGGTCGGCCCGGGTACGCGCCTCACCAATTTGTCGCAGGCGATGAACCAGGCGTTCAACGATCAGGGGAAATCCAACGGTACGTTGCAATATAATGGCAACCAAACCAAGCATGCCTCGGCCGGCGTTGTCGGTGTGTCCAGCGTGACGCTGTTCTACTATGAGCGGGCCACCGTGCTGTACCTGTTTGCGATGGGACAGCACAAGGGCGGCTCGAGCTACCAGATCAGCGATTTCGGCCCCGCTACCGGCACCTTCGCGTCCGGCAAGACCGTCCAGCTTACCTGATTCGACTCAAGTAAGCTGGGCTGCATTCGATGCTGGCCCGCCGTATCGATCCGATTACAGGTGCCGCAGCACCTGTGCTTCCAGGTCGCGCAACACCTGTTCGATCGGCACTGCAGATGGACCGCTCACCTGCGGTGTCAGGATGATACGATCGATCCCGGGCTGCGCAATCACCCGAGACAGTTGCTCCCGCACTTCGCGAGGCGTTCCCGCGACGGCATAGCGCGCGATCAGGCTATCGGTGACCAACGCCGCGTGATGCGGCTGCGCGGTCGCATGATCCGACACGTCATAGTTCTGTTGCAGACGCAGCACGGCAGCGCGGTCTTCGCCATCGAACCAGTCGGGATTGGTGTTCATCAGCGCGCCAGCGACGCGCGCACGCACCCGCTCGCGCGCCTCGTGCGGATCGTCGGCCATGGCATACGGCACCCAGCAGGAGATTTCCGGCATCGCTTCGCCCGCGCCATCGCGTGCCCAGCCAAGCGCGCGGTGCAGCAGATCCGGGGAAATGCCCTGATGCAGGATGACCCCGTCGGCGAAACGCACCGCGGCGCGCGTCATGCGCGGCCCGGATGCCGCGACAACTACCGGTACTTCGACGGGATGATCCAGCCATGTGATGTGGCCCTGCACGCCGTTCTCGAACACCACGGGTTCGCCGCGCAGCAACTGTCGCACCGTCGTGACGTACGCTGCCACTTCCGCGATCTTCGCCGCGGGCAATCCGATGGTGCGCAGCGATGAAAAGCCGGTGCCGATGCCCATGACCGCGCGTCCGCCGGACATCTCGGCCAGCGTCGCCAGCGCGCTTGCCGCGACGGAAGGATGCCGCGTCGCCGGCTGCGTGACACCCGTCGCCGCGCGAAGAGTCGTGGTCTGCGCAAGACACGCCGCGAGCGTCAGGTAGACCTCGCGGCACAGCAACTGCGAGTCGATCACCCAGACGCTGTCGCAGCCAATGGCCTCGGCAAGCTGCGCCTGGCGTGCCAGGTCCGCCACCGGCACAGTGCCCCACAGCGAAATGCCAAGCTTAGTATTCATTAGTCATGATCGGCCTGGCGTCATGATTGGCCTATCGTCATGACTGGCCTGGCGCCAGCCATCCACGTCTTTCGCACCTGCGACCTGGTGGACACCTTGAGGCTGAGACAAGCCCCTTGGGGACACGCCCCCACCACCACGGCTGCCGCGCCGCCTGCTATTCCGCAGCCAAACCCGGCACGAACGCAGGCACCTCGGCCCGCTGTGCCGCGTCCATTGGCTGCGGCCACCAGCGATCCTCCCATTCGGCGAACAGCGGATGCAGTTTCGGCATCACCTTCTCGGCGAACAGCTTCGTATTGTACTTCGTCAGCGCCTTGCTCATGTTGCCGAATTGCAGCAGCAGCATCAGGTGGCCGACATTCAGCGATGTCGCAACTTCGCTAAGCTGCTCCACCACTTCATCCGGCGAGCCGACGATGACGTAGCCGCGCTCGACGATGTCTTCCATATGTGTCGCGGCGCGTGCCTGCTCGCGCGCGGCGACCGATGCGGCCCGCCCTACCTGGCTGGTCATCCCCGCCCGCATTGTCGGCTCGGTGACATAGCCCGGCGGCGTCGCCCAACGTGAATCGGTGTACAGGCAGCGGCCATAAAAGTACTCGGCGGAATCCCGGTACAGCTCCATCGCCTTCTCGCGCGTCTCTGCCACGCCGACGAATTGCAGGAAACCGGCGCGATACGGATTACGATCCTTGCCCAGGCGCGACATCTCCGCCCAGAACCCGTCCATCGTCGCGCGGCCGTCCTTGTAGCCGAAATAGGACAGGTAGGCGTACACGTAGTCCATCTTCGCACACCACTGCCACGTCTCGATCGAACCACCACCAGGAATCCACACCGGTGGATGCGGCTTTTGCACCGGACGCGGCCAGATGTTGACGTAGCGCTGCTGATTGAACCGCCCGTTGAAGGCGAACGTATCCGCCTCCTGCCAAGCCTTCATCACCAGATCATGCGCTTCCAGATACCGCTCGCGCAGCAAGCTCGGGTTCTGACCGTAGCAATAGCAGGTGTCCATCGGCGTGCCGACCGGGAAGCCGGCAATCAGGCGTCCACCGGAAATCACATCGATCATGGCGAATTCCTCCGCCACGCGCGTCGGCGGATTGTACAGCGCCAGCGAATTGCCCATCACGCATATCGCGGTGTCACGCGTACGGCGGCTGATCGCCGATGCAATCAGATTGGGCGAGGGCATCAAGCCATAGCCGTTGGAATGATGTTCGTTGCAGCACACTGCATCGAAACCGCAGTCGGCCGCGAACTCCATCTCGTCCATGAAGTCGTTGTACATCAGATGCGCGCGCTTGGGGTCGAACAGCGATGAATGGATGTCCACCCAGACCGACGGATGCTTCTGCCGAAAATCATCCGGCAGCTCGGTGTACGGCATCAGGTGGAACCACAGCAGCTTCATGTCCGCCCCCGTCGATTGTCAGGTGTTGGCGGTCATCTGACCACCGTAACCACGCCCTGACAACCTAACGAAGCCTGACAACCTGACGAAGCCCGACTGGCGGACGAAGCCCGACAAACCGACCATGCGGGCCGTCAAGCTACGCCCAGTGGCAAGCTACGCCCAGTGGCCCTCGACCCAACTCCATCCGCCACTCGGCTGCTGCGACCAGCGTCCAGGGACCCATGTGGTCTCACCTGACGGCGGCGGCACATATTGCCCGGGTTGCCAGGACCATGGGTTGCCCGGCAAACCGGTGTATTGCCAGTGGCCTGGCTGCCAGACCACCAGGCCTGACCCCTGCGGCGGCGGCGGGACAAGCTCCGCATGCGGCGCCGGCGGCGGCCCCGGCGCGATGGCGACCATTTGAGCCAGCTGCGGCGCCGGCTGAATGATCACCTGCGTCGTGCGCGGGGCAGGCTGCTCGGTCACACAGGCACTCAGCCCGAATAGCGCCGGAATGATGAGTGAGGCGGACAATATTCGAGGCATTCTGGAGCTCCATTCAATGCGACGTGCCACGCCCGGCGTCAGGCGCCGATCGTCTCGGCGCCTGCCATGCTCATCGCATCAGCTTTGCCAGCGGCCATCGATCCAGACATAACCGCCACTCGGCTGCTGCGCCCAATGACCGGGCTCCCAGGTTGCCTGGGGTTGCGGCCGCTGGACATACTGGCCCGGCGACCATTCCCAGTTCGCACCTTCCCACATCCAGTGGCCCGGTCGCCAAAACATCGCCTGGCTCTCCACGCCCGGCGGCGGCGGAATGGTTTCGACGCGCGGCGGCGGTGGCGCGCTCGGTGCGATCACCACGGCAGATTCGCTCGGCATTGGCGCAGCCATGATGACCTGAGGCTGCACCGGCGCAGGCGTGATGACCTGGACCGATTGCGCCGCCGCGGGGGTTAAAGAGCCGGTGCCTGCCAACAAGGCAAACACTGGTAAAGCCAAGTGAATATGTCGCATCAACATCGCTGATTCTCCTTCTGTCGAGCGTCCGATTAGAAATGAAACGGCCAGTTTCCAGGCCGTGATTTCAACTGTTCAACAACTCGGCGCAAAATGCGGCAGCCGTGGGGCTGTGAAAGGGCACTACGGTCACATCACATTGAAATTATTCACTTCACGCTTTCGCGAATTCTCGCAGTCCTTAACCTGCATTGCCCCGACGACGTCGTGCGGCCCATCGCGCCTAGCCATGAGTCCTTCCAATATATACTTGACGCAGTCAGATAATAATCTGACAATGGCTGCCGGATGACGCAATCGTCCGCCATTGCCGCCCTCGATCATCGTGTCGCCGCCGTCCGGCGGTTCAACCGGTTCTACACCCGTGAAATCGGCGTGCTCGGAGATGGCCTGCTACAGAGCGGATTCTCTCTCGCCGAGGCCCGGGTGCTTTATGAACTCGCCCAGCGACCCGGCACCACGGCGTCTGAGCTTGGCCGTGATCTGACGCTGGATTCCGGCTACCTCAGCCGCATTCTGCAGCGGTTTGAGCGGGACGGCCTGGTCGCCCGCGCCGCGTGCGAAACCGACCGCCGCCAAAGTCTACTGTCATTGACCGATTCGGGCCGCGCGGCCTTTGCTCCGCTCGACACGCGGTCGCGCGAACAGATCGGCACGCTGCTTGCTGGCTTGGCAGAGCCTGCGCAGGCATCACTGGTCGCCGCGATGAACCGGATCGAGACGCTGCTTGGCACGCGTCACGCAGTGCCCTGGCTGCTGCGCCAGCACCGGCCTGGCGATATCGGATGGGTCGTATCACGGCACGGCGCGCTGTACGCCGAGGAGTATGGCCTCGACGCACGTTTCGAGGCGTTGGTTGCGCGCGTGGCCGGTGAATTCCTGGCGCAGCATGATCCCGCGCGGGAACGCTGTTGGATCGCCGAGCGCGACGGGGTGAATGTCGGGTCGGTGTTCCTGATGCGGAAATCAAACGAGGTCGCGAAGCTGCGCCTGCTGATCATGGAACCGGCGGCCCGCGGTCTTGGCATCGGGCGGCGTCTCGTCGCCGAATGCATCAGCTTCGCCCGCGAGGCCGGCTATCGGAACATCACGTTGTGGACCAATGATGTGCTGGTCGCGGCGCGCGCCATTTACCAGCAGGCAGGTTTCCATCTGGTGGCCAGTGCGCCCCACCGCGACTTCGGCCCGCCGATGGTGGGGGAGGACTGGGACCTGGCCCTGCACTGAATTATCAGTGCACACCGCCAGTCAGCATATCACCAGGTTTCGCTGTGTTGGGACGACCGGTGCGCGTTGCCTCGGCGTCAAGCCGGCGCATCTCGACGTAGATTGCCGCGGTCTGCGCGCGCACCGCCAGCGTGTCCCACTGGTCATCCGGGTAGCCGCTGCGAGCCGACGAATAGGCCTCGTTGAAACTGCTGCACATCCTGTCACCCACCCTTTCACCCGTTGAACCTTGTTACCCGTTGAAGCGTGGCACCCTTTGAAGCTGGCACCCTTTGAAGAATGTTCGCCGCTACGACACGGCGGCAGCCTTTCGGTGCCCGCTGCTCCGCCGGCTCGCGATATCGATTTGGATGGCGTCCAACGCCTCTACGATGGACCCGAAGACGCCGAAGATCAGCGGGCCCCTGCTCCTGGCACCAACCGGCCGACTCATCCGAACCATGATCACGCCCTCGGATCGGGCAATCCCGAAGGCCGGCGCCTGCTTGTCGCCCAGCGACCGAAGCCAGGTACCCCCGTCGCCCGCCATGCCGCCCTTGCCGGTGTCGATATGCCAGGTACCAGGCAACAACTTGGCACACTCGGCAATGTCAGCGAGATCGCTTTTAGTCAGGTCGGCGACAGCATTTCTTGTTCGTGCTGGCGGCCCATCACCCGCCTGCACCGCGTTGCCGGGCAGGTTCCGGCCAAGCCCGAAGAAGCGGCCGGCTAAACGGAGCGACCGTCCGCTCATCACCGCAGCCTGCACCCGATGCGGCCAACCGGCATCGGCTGGAGTACTTGCGACGCCAGGTCCAGCAGGTGTTCCGCGGCGCCGCGCAGACCCGCGCGATCCGCGTCCTTTGCCAGCGTCAGCAACCGGTCGCATAGAATGAGTGGACTAACAGTGGGATCGGTTTGCACCATGCCGTGTGTGCCGTGGATCATTGGAGCCACTCCTTCACTCTCGTTTTCGTGACCTCGAGGTAGCGCGCCAGAAACTATCCGGCTATTCAGCCATCCGGAACTGAACGGAGGCACTAGGCCATTTGGCCGAAGTCGAACCCGCGTGACGCCGCGACGTTCCAGGCACCGGCAACCGCATGGAACACTCTTCGGACATGCGGACTAGACCGCCGTGTTAACTGGCCAACAGTCCGAATGGAGCACATCTTGCACCAATGGCGGGCCTCACATTGTAGGAAAAGGACTGATTGATGACCGACGCCGCCGATGCTCCGCTGGCACCCCGGGTCGTCCTGATTGAAGATGATCCACTGGTACTCTTCGGGCAGGAGATGCTGCTCAAGGATTGGGGCTACCGCGTGGTGACCGGCAGGTCGCGTGACGCCATCAATAAGGCGCTGGAGTCCGCGCCGGAAGACGTCGCTGCCATCATAGCGGATTTCAATCTCGGCGGTTCGGAAACCGGTGCCGATGTTGCGCGTGCGGTCGCGCGGAACGCCAGCCGCCCGATCCCGACCGTGGTCATGTCGGCCAGTCTCGGGCGTAGCTCGGGAACCCAGGCATCGCTGCATGGCTTCACGTTTTTCAACAAACCGGTCGATCCGGAGCAGCTGCGCGAGTGGCTGACCGCCGCAACCGCCACGCGTGAATGAGTTCGAATTCGACAATTGGCAATGGCATCGGATAGCTTAACGCCTCTTCGTGCGGGAGACGTCAGTGCGCTCCGAATCCTTGCGCAGCCCTGCAATCCTGATGGTCGGCGCCTTGGCCGTTTTGGGCTGCGCGCTGATCTTTTTCGTGATCGAGAGCGGTCTCCAGCAAGGGTCCAGAGATCAGGCCATCCAATACTCCGAACAGGTCATCGGCGAGCTTCGCCAACTGCAATTGCACGCGGCGGACGCCGAAAGCGGACAGCGCGGCTATCTGCTGACCGGTGATCCAGGCTACCTGGCGCCATTCGATGCCGCACCCGCCGCCATCGATGCGATCACGCGGCACCTGCGCACGGAATTCTCCGGTCCTCTCGGCGACCAGATCGAACTGGTGCGGCTCGACCAGATCACGCGACTCGCGGAAACGAAGTTTACCGAATTGAGCCGGACCATCGATCTGGAACGGACCGGCCAACGGGCCGATGCCCTCGCGCTGGTACGCAGCAATGCCGGCCTGTTCGTCATGGGCAGTTTGCGCGACGCCCTTGCCACCATGGTCGCCGATGAAACCCGCCGCCTCGCCGCCCGCCTCGAGGAACGTAAGCGGGAGCAGGACATCGCACTTGCCGTGTCGGCCGGCGGCGGCGCATTCGCGATGCTGATGATGCTGGCGGCCAGTGTTCTCGCCGTGCTGTTCATGCGGGCCAATCGTACCACCCAGATCATGCTGCAAAGCGCGCACGATGCTGCGGTAAGCGCCGACCGCGCTAAATCGCAGTTCCTCGCCACCGCCAGTCACGACCTGCGTCAGCCGTTGCATGCGATGAACCTGTTCATCAGCGCGCTGCGACGGCGTGTATCTGGTGAGGAGGCGACGAAGCTGGTTGCCAACATGGCCTCGGCTGCCGAATCGATGCAGATGATGTTCAATTCCCTGCTTGACGTATCCAAGCTGCATGCTGGCGCCATCGTGCCGGCAATGCGGGATTTTCCGGTCGAGGAAGTGCTTGCCCGGTTGCGCAATGCCTTTGCCGCCTCGGCCGCGGCCAAGGGGATCGATCTCGATATTGCTGCAACCGCCAGCGTGGTGCACAGCGACCCGGTGCTGCTGGAGAGCATTCTCGGCAACCTGGTTTCCAACGCGGTTCGCTACACACGGCAAGGCCGCGTCAGCGTGCAGTGCCACGAACGCGATGATCTGGCCTGCCTCGAAATCCGCGATACCGGCCCGGGCATTCCCGCAGATCAGATCGAACGGGCTTTCGAGGAATTCCAGCGCCTCGACACGTCGAATGCCGCGGAGCGAGGCCTCGGTCTCGGACTGGCCATTGTTCGCCGTTTGGCGCGGCTGCTCGATTTGCAGATCGAGATCCTGTCGGAAGTCGGCGAGGGTACGGCGTTCACGGTCATCATACCGCGCGTGGCCGTGACCATGCCGCCGGAGACCGATACCAGCGAGACGGTTCAATCGCTCGCTGGCCACCGCGTGTTGCTGGTGGATGACGACCCGCTGGTTCGTGCGGCGCTGGCACGCGAGATCGCGGACTGGGGTGCAAGAATCACCGTGGTCGGCAGCGCCGAAGCGGCGTTGTGGGCACTCGGCTCCGCCGCCCCGGACGTGGCGATCGTCGATCGTGACCTGGGCGAAGGGACCAATGGCATCGAACTGCTGGCACTGCTGCGCGCGCGCTTCGGCGATATCCCGGCGATCATCGTCACTGGCGCCACCGATCCCCAGGCGCTCGACGAGCTGCGCCGCTCAGGCACACCATGGATGACCAAGCCGCTCGACGCCGCGGTGCTGCGCAGCAAGGTGACCCAACTGCTCGCAAAGCTCCCGGCGATGCAGACTATAGATTGAGTTTCGACGCCATTACCACGGCCTCGGTGCGATTGTGCGCGTGCAGCGTGCGGAAGATCGCCGCAAGGTGGATCTTCACCGTACCCGGCCCGAGTTCCAGCGTGCGCGCGATAGCCTTGGTCGAACGTCCTTCCGCCAACAGCCGCAACACGTCGAGCTGCCGGCTGGTGAAGCGTGGCGCATCAATCGATGTATCCGAGCCAATCGGCCGGGGGATTTCCGATTCCGTGTCGGTCGCCTTGGAAATCGGGCCAGCGCCGATCTGAGCCAGCGAAGGCGCCACATAAACGCCGCCGGCGAGGATGGTCGCGATGGCGCGCTGAATGTCTTCCACCGGCGACGATTTCAGGATGTAGCCATGCACGCCCGCACCCAGGCACTCCAGTATTGTCGCCCGGTCATCCGCGCCCGTGATGACGGCAACCTTGGTATCGGGATAGGCTTCCCTGAGCGCCCGCAGGCTTTCAGCGCCGACCATGCCGGGCATCCCGAGGTCGATCAGCAGCAGATCACCGCCATCGGCCAGAGCCGCCAAAGTAGCATCGAAACCGTCCGCCTCGGCGAATTCATAGTCGGGATTCTCGTCAGCCAGAAGTTGGCGGAGGCCCTGGCGCAGCAGGGAGTGGTCGTCGGCGATGAGCACTTTCAGTGGCATTCGGCTACCGGTAACAGGAGTTTCTTTCACGAAGTTATCAATCCTCGCCGTAGAGTCACTGGCTGGAGATGACAAAAAGTCCATCACAGGTTGCATCGGTCGCTGGCGGGCGCTGAAGCGAGGTTTGCCGCCCAGTCACGATCGCGCGATCGTTCCGGGGCGATAACCGCGCTGCCCGTCCGCGAGAGAGGCAGCCATGCGCGTCACGTGTCAAGCGTGGGAAGCACTCTCCCCTCCCCTTGCGGAAGGTGCGCATATTCCACCGAGATCGGACGTCCGAACCACTGGCCCTCCGCCCACAACTGGCTGGGAGGGAATATCACCACTCCACCGCTCCTTATGATGAGCAAGGCGAGTAGCGGATATGCGGTCCAACAGATCACTCGGTCGGATGTGTCGCGGCGATCAGGGGGGCCCGCTCGATCGGGGTGACGAACAGGCGATGGGTGGCAAACGATAGCCAGATGCGTCGTCCGCGCAGGAAGTCCGCACCGATCAGCGCATCGCCCATCCCACTCGTCATCGGCACCACCGGTAGCACCGGCGACTGCATCACGGCCGGACCGACACGCAATTCGTGGAAACGATGGATCCGAACCGCGACCTGGTCCGCCGCCGCGCCGTGCGCCATCACCCTCCTGTCCAGCTCCAGTTGTTCCTCGTCCAGTCCCATGCGCTCTGCCATGCGCTGGCTGATCGAGCTCAGTTGCGCGCCGGTGTCCAGCACTGCCTCCCCGGCCACGCCATCCAATTCGAATGGCACCAGCAACCGGTCTCGCTTCGTGGTGATGCCAGCCACGCCGACATAGGCTTCGGTCCAGGGCGGGGCCGCGCCAGGGCAGTCGCGGCGGGCGCGGTAAAAAATCATCCGATGGGCCGGCAGGTCGAGGTCGACGTCGAAGGCCAACAGAATATCAGCGCCGAGCAGGCCGTCAGCCGGCGTACCGGCAACCGCCATGATGCCGAAGTGGCCGACGGACACAGTGTCCACTGGCAATCGCGTTCCTCCCAGCGTCAAGCCATCCGGCAGCCGTGCGTCCCAGCTCGTGGAGGGAGTGCCGATGCCGTAGGTTCGCGTGACGTGCTGGAAGTCACGGGGGAGATGGAGCCGCTCGACGGTGGCTTCGGTCAGCAGGGTGCGTTCCGCGCCGGTGTCCACTAGCAGGGTCACCGGGTCACCGCCGATGGTGCCTCGGACGAACAGCATGTTGCCATGCGTTTCCACGGGCATTTCGACCTCGCGGATCAGCGGGCAGATGCCGGCGGCGTTGGGCGCGCCGGGATCGGTTGTGCACCCCGTCATGCCGAGCAATGCAAACAGGATCAGCGCGCGCATCACGGCGTGGCGCGGACC
>DATKFJ010000303.1:0-18431 GCA_035511435.1 Acetobacteraceae bacterium
GGCGCCTCGAACTCCGGCGCTTCGAACATCAGCGGTGCGGCGGGCACCGGTCGCAGCGGCGCGCGCGGTGCGGCGAACGCATAATCATCGGGTGTGCTGGGACAGAATCGCGCGACGGTTGCGCTACAGAAGCGGCCTTGGCAGCGGCCCATGCCAGCTCGCGTTGCTTTCTTCAGCGCCGCCAGCGATGTCAGACCACCGGCGATTTCCGCGCGCAACTGCCCTGCTGTGATCTCCTCGCAGCGACAGATGATCGTCTCGTCGGGCAATGAACCGGGCCGCAGCCTGATCGGTCGAAACAATCGCCACAGTGCATCCTGGAATGCCAATGCCCGCGACAAATCCGCGCGGGTGGATGGCTCATCCGGCACCGACATGCCCACGTCTCGTGCCGCCGCCAACCCTGCCAACCGACCGCGCGCCATTGCCACGCGCGATCCGCCGAGTGACGCGCCGTCGCCGACCGCGAAGACGCCCGCCACCGACGAGCGTCCGTCTTCGTCCGTCTCACTCGCCAAATGCCCGAGCCCCACATCCACGAAGCGCTGCTTCGCGCCCAGCGCGCGCGCCAGGCCGGCCTCTGGCTGAAAACCCAGGTTCAGCGCGACGACATCGACTTCGTAAGTGCCGTCCATGGTCTTGCCCGCGACGAATGCGGACTGCACGCGTCCCTCGCCATGCAGTCGTTTCACCCGCGCCGACCACAACACCGGCACGCCGGCGCGCTTCAACGTCAGCAGCATCCCGATGCCTTCGCGCACCAGACCGGGCGCGGCGCGTGCCATGGTCCATGCCTCACGCCAGGCGGCTGTGCTGGGTTGCGGTGCTGCCTCCACCACCGCGAGCGGCTTCACGCCACTCGCCAGCAACTCGCAGGCAAGCTGCAGATTGAGCGGCCCGCTACCGGCAATCAGCACACGCTCGCCAGGGCACACACGTTGCGCGCGAACGAGGGTCTGCAACGATCCCGTGGTCATCACGCCAGGCAGCGTCCAGCCCGGCATCGGCACCGGCCGTTCGTGCGCGCCTGGTGCCAGGATCAATCGGCGCGGCCGGAACGTGATCGCACGGCCTTGCACCAGAGCGGCGATTTCGTCGGCTGCGAAGGCGCCCCAAACTGTTGCGTCGGTTTCGATCCTGGCACCGGCGGTCAGCGCATTTTCGCGAAGCTGCGTTCCCAGACGGAACTGTGCATCCGGCGTGGCATCGGCATGGCTTTCGGCCAACGGCTTGGCATACTGGCCACCGGTGGCGGTGCGTTCGTCCAGCACCACGACGTCCGCGCCCGCCTCCGCCGCGGCGATTGCGGCGGACAATCCCGCAGGCCCCGCGCCAACCACCAGAACGTCGCAGCTGCACTCCTCGGCTTGGGGACCAACCGGTTCGTTACCGAGCGGGGCGAGTGGAGGCGCGGCCTCGCCGGACACGACCATGCCGTCCGCGACTCTGGTCACGCAGGCGCGCTGGCCGATTCGCCCGTCGACCGTCACGATACAGTCGTAGCAGGCCCCCATGCCGCAATGCAGGCCGCGCGGTGCCCCACTCGCGCTACGACGGAATACAACGATGTCCGCGGCCGACAGTGCGGCGGCGATCGTTTCCCCCTCCAGCGCGGGGATCGCTGTGCCGTCGAAGCTGATGCTGATTGGCCGGCCGGTCGGGCGTATCGTCTTGTGAGTGAGGCGCATAACGCGGCAGCATGCCGCATCGCACGCAACTGGACGAGAGTGGGGGCAAGATGGCGGAGTTCGATCTGGTGATCCAAGGCGGCACCGTGGTGACGGCGGCCGATACCTTCCGCGCCGACGTGGGCATCCGAGATGGTCGCATCGCAGCACTCGGCGAGAAGCTGGATGGTGCGCAGGTGCTGGATGCCGGCGGTCTGCTGGTGCTGCCCGGCGGCGTAGATACGCACTGCCATATTGAGCAGTTGCGACCGAACGGCGGCGTAGACGAAGAGAGCTTTGTCACCGGCAGCACCGCCTGCCTGGCCGGCGGCACCACGACCGTCATCACCTTCGCCGCGCAGTTCAAGGGTCATGGCATCCGCGATACTCTGGCCGAATATCATCGGCGCGCGAAGCAGGCGATGGTGGACTACAGCTTCCACCAGATCATCACCGATCCATCGGATGCAGTGGTGCGCGATGAAATTCCCGAAGTGGTGGCATCGGGTGTGCGCAGCCTGAAGGTGTTCCTGACCTACGAGCCGTCGCATCTCGATGACCGCGAGTTCCTGCGCGTGCTGGCCGCGGCGCGGCGCA
This sequence comes from Acetobacteraceae bacterium, assembly GCA_035511435.1. Classification (GTDB taxonomy): domain Bacteria; phylum Pseudomonadota; class Alphaproteobacteria; order Acetobacterales; family Acetobacteraceae; genus JAMXLO01. Next base: position 2,265 of record DATKFJ010000303.1, read on the forward strand.
CCGGTGCGCTGGTGACGGTGCATTGCGAAAACTACGAGGCGATTCGCTGGCGCACCGAGGCGCTGATGGCGGACGGCCGCAGTGCGCCGAAGTACCATGCGTGGTCGCGGCCGAAGATCGTCGAACGCGAGGCGACGCACCGGGCCATTGCGCTAGCCGAGTTGGTCGATCAGCCGATCCAGGTGTTCCACGTGTCGTGTTCGGAGGTGGCGGAGGAAATCGCTCGGGCGCAGGCGCGTGGACTGAAGGTGTGGGCAGAGACCTGTCCGCAATATTTCGTGCTGGGCGCCGCGGATATGGATCGGGCGGGGTTTGAGGGCGCGAAATTCATGTGCAGCCCCAGCCCGCGCGATGCGGCGACCAGCGAGGCGCTGTGGGGCGATATCCAGCGCGGCACGCTCGACGTGGTGTCGTCCGATCACAGCGGGTCCAGCTACGAGGGCGAGAAAGGCAAGCGCATCCATGGCAACAACGCGCCGTTCCCGGATATCCCGAACGGGGTACCGGGCTTGGCCTCGCGACTGGCGATCGTGTTCAGCGAGGGCGTGGCGCGCGGGCGGATCGACCTCAATTCCTATGTGCGGCTGGTTGCGACCAATCCCGCGAAACTGTTCGGACTGTATCCCCGCAAGGGCACGATCGCGCCTGGATCGGATGCCGATGTCGTGGTGTGGGATCCGGACAAGCGCGTCACCATCACCAACGCGCTGATGCAGCACGTCATCGATTATACACCGTACGAGGGAATGGAGGTGACGGGCTGGCCGGTGGCGACCGTGAAAGGCGGCCGCGTGGCGATGCGCGACGGCAAGGTGCAGGCAGAGCCCGGCAGTGGGAAATTCCTGGCGCGCGGGCCGTATGATCTGATCAAGCCACGCGGCGTCTTGCCGGATGGATTCGATGCTTCTCGGTTCAGTTGAGACAGGCCGGCACGGCATCGTCCGCCGAGTGCGCGCATGCCGCGCGTCCGTCAGCACTCGCTGGACGAGTCCATAATTGGCCGTCTACGCGATATATCTCGTCCCGCAAGCGAATGCCGCAATGACCGCCCGGAGCCGGCATTCCGGCACTCGTCGAATAGCGGATCTTCAGGATGCCGCGCGCGCCTGATCCGTGGCAGGCTGGCACTGTGCTGGACGACAGAACCCCAATGCGACGCCTGCATCGTGCACCCGAACCGGAAGTGCTCGCGCCCCTGCTGCAACTTGCCACGCTCCCGCCCGGTATCGGCTGCCGCGTTGACGCACGCGCTCGTTCGCTGGTCCATGCTGCGCGCGCTGCACACAAGCCTGGCGCCGATGTCACCGACTTCCTTGCCGAATACGGGCTTGGCACGGCCGAGGGAATCGCGCTGCTCTGCCTGGCGGAGGCGCTGCTGCGCATACCGGATGCCGCGACCGCGGACGCACTGATCGAAGATCGCATCGCCGCAGCCGATTGGCAGAAGCATCTCGGGCACGGCGACAGTCTTGCGGTGAATGCATCCGCCTGGGCGTTCATGCTGACTGGCCGTGTGCTGACGCTCGATGAAGCGCAAGGCAGCATCCAGGCAGCGATCGGCAGCATGATCCGACGGCTCAGCGAGCCGGTGATCCGCACCGCGTTGCGTCGAGGCATGCGCGTACTGGCGCGACAGTTCGTCATGGGCCGTACCATCCACGAGGCATTGGCGCGCGCGAACACCACGGAAGGGCGCCGATGGCGCTACAGCTTCGACATGCTGGGTGAGGCGGCGAGGACGCACGAAGATGCCGAGCGGTATCGTGTGGCGTACACCGATGCGATAGGTGCCATCGGTCATGCGGCAGGCGCGCGCGGGCCGATCGATGCGCCGGGCATTTCGGTCAAGCTTTCGGCGCTGCATCCGCGTTATGAACCGTTGCAGGCGGCGCGTTGTGTGCCCGCACTGATCGCCACACTGACCGCCCTCGCCACCGCGGCGAAGGCGGCCGATATCGGGATCACCGTGGATGCGGAAGAGGCCGACCGACTGGAGATCAGCCTCGACGTGTTTGCCGCCGTGTTGGCGGATGGCAGATTCGCCGGTTGGGATGGCCTGGGTTTTGCTGTCCAGGCCTACCAGAAGCGAGCGTTGCCGCTGATCGACTGGATTGCCGCGCTGGGCCGGCGAACGCAGCACTGTATACCGACGCGGCTCGTGAAAGGCGCCTACTGGGACAGCGAGATCAAACTGGCGCAGGTGCAGGGCCATCCCGACTATCCGGTATTCACCCGCAAGGCGGCGACCGATGTAAGCTGGCTCGCCTGCACGCGGCGCATGCTGGAATGCCGCGATGCAATCCATCCCGCGTTCGCTACGCACAACGCGCACAGTCTGGCTTTCGTCCTCGAATGCGTCGATGCCTGCCCCGGCAAATCGGCCGGGGACCGCGACTTCGAGATGCAGCGCCTGCACGGCATGGGCGAGGCGCTGTACCACGATGCGACATGCCCGGTACGCGTCTATGCCCCTGTAGGCACGCACGAGGACCTGCTGGCCTATCTGGTGCGGCGGTTGCTGGAAAACGGTGCCAATACCAGTTTCGTGCATCGGCTGGTCGATCCGTCCGTACCTGAAGAAGCGATCGTCGCGGACCCGGTGGGTCGGTTGCGTTCCCTCGGCGTCAGCCGCAATCAGCGCATTCCGCTGCCGCATGATCTGTATCCGGATCGGCGCAATTCCGCCGGCGTCGATTTTGCCGACAGGGCGACGGCCCCAGCCTTGCTCGCCGCGATCCAGCGTTATGCCGTCGACGCTCGCGGCGTCTCTGGTACGCGGGAAATTCGCAACCCGGCCGATCGCCGCATGCTGGTCGGTGCAATGGCCGATGCGGCGCCTGCCGAAATCGATGCGGAACTCGATGTGCTTGCGCGTGGCTGGCGCGACTGGGACATGGCGGGTGGTGCGCATCGCGCCGAAGTATTGGAGCGCGCCGCCGATCTGATCGAGGCGGCACGGGAGGAACTCCTGTTCCTGCTGGCGCGCGAGGGCGGCAAGACGCTGTCGGATGGCATCGCTGAAATTCGCGAGGCGGCGGACCATTGCCGCTGGTATGCGATGCACGCGCGACGCGACTTCGCCACACCGCGCGAACTCGCCGGTCCGACAGGGGAGCGCAATACCTGGGCACTTGGTGGACGGGGCGTATTTGCCGCCATCTCGCCATGGAATTTTCCGTTGGCGATCTTCACCGGCCAGGTTGCTGCCGCACTTGCTGCCGGCAACGCGGTGGCCGCGAAGCCCGCGGAACAGACGCCGCTTATTGCGGCACGTGCGGTGGCGCTGCTGCTCGAAGCCGGTGCGCCACGCACCGCGCTTGCATTGCTCCCTGGCGACGGGACGGTCGGTCAGATGCTGGTGAGCGACGAACGCATCGGCGGTGTCGCGTTCACCGGCGGCACCGAGACCGCGCGGGTAATCGCGAGATCGCTCGCCGATCGGTCCGGACCGATCATTCCGTTCATCGCGGAAACCGGCGGCATCAACGCGATGATCGTCGACAGTTCGGCGCTGGCCGAGCAGGTGGTTGCCGACGTGCTGACCAGTGCGTTCGGTTCTGCGGGCCAGCGATGTTCGGCACTGCGGCTGCTATGCTTGCAGGATGACATCGCCGATCGTGTGCTGCACATGCTGCGCGGCGCGGCGGAGGCGCTGGTCATCGGCGATCCGTTGGATCCGGCGACCGACATCGGGCCGGTGATCGATAATGATGCGCGCACATCGTTGGAACACGCCGCCGCGCAGCTTGGCACGCCGCTGTTCACGCTGCGTCTGCCCGCCGGCACGGAGCACGGCAGCTTCTTCGCGCCGCGCTGCTTCCTGTTGCGTCACCCGCGCGAACTTGGGTCGGAAATATTCGGCCCTGTGCTGTGTATCGTACGCCATGCCGCCGACCGGCTGGGCGAATTGCTCGACGCGATCGACAGCACGGGCTATGGCCTGACGCTTGGTATCCACAGCCGTATCGAGACGACCCAGCGTCGCATCGCGGACCGGTTGCGCATCGGCAACACCTACGTGAACCGCAACCAGATCGGCGCGGTGGTCGGCGTGCAGCCGTTCGGCGGCCGAAGTTTGTCGGGCACCGGTCCGAAGGCCGGCGGTCCCATCACGCTGTTTCGATTTGCCGAGGAGCGGGTGGTGTCGATCAACACGGCGGCGGCGGGCGGCAATGCCGCGCTGCTTGCATCGGATGAAGGTTAGGGCTGTGATCGCGGCCCGGGAAGCCGGGGAAGCAATCTCGTGGTCGTCGCGCAGCGTGCCCGAGATTGCTGCATCGCTTCGCTCCTCGCAATGACACTATCAGCAGGAGACTCTTGATGATCGGCGTCGACTGGGGCACCACCAACTTGCGCGTATTCCGCATTACAGCCGGCGGAACCATCCGTGATCGTCGGGCCAGCTTGCGCGGTATCCTCAACGTGCCGGACAACCGGTTTGCCGACACTCTGCGCGATGAGATCGGCCCGTGGCTCGCGGCCGGCGAGAACCACGTGCTGCTGTCGGGCATGATCGGTAGCCGCCAGGGATGGAAGGAGGCGCCCTACCTGCCCTGCCCGGCCGGCGCGCCGGAGATCGCCGCCGCACTGGTCGCTATTGAATTCGACTGGGCACAGGTAAAGCTGGTGCCTGGCCTGTCCACGACGGATGAGGCCGGCGTGGCAGAGGTGATGCGCGGCGAGGAAACCCAGGTGCTGGGAGTGCTGGAGGCGATGGGCGGCAGTGGCCTGGCATGCCTGCCGGGCACCCATTCCAAGTGGGCGACAGTCGAGAACGACCGGATCATTGCCTTCACTACCCACATGACCGGTGAGGCGTTCGGCGCGTTGCGCGGCCACACGATCCTGGGACGCATGATGCGCGAGGGGCCCGCGGACGGAGCGCCGTTCGACGAAGGCGTCCGGCGGGCAGGCGACCCGGGCGGGTTGCTGCACCATATCTTTGGCGCGCGGGCACAAGTCCTGGCGGGCCGGCTCCCCGAGACCGATGCCGCAGCGTATTTGTCCGGCATACTGGTCGGCCACGAGGTGCACGCCGCGTTAGAGGGCCGGCATGGCGTGGTGGTGCATGTGATCGGCGCGCCGGATCTCACCGCGCTGTATGCGCGGGCGATTTCGGCACATGGCGGCTTCCCGGAGCGGCACGACGGCGAGGCGGCCGCGCGGGGCCTGGCGCTGATCGGGGCGCACGCGGCGTGGAACTGATCGGCTGGCTCACTCGGTGTCCGCTGGTCGCGATCCTGCGGGGGGTGCAGCCGGACGAGGTGCTATCGATTGGCGAGGCGTTGGAGCGGCAGGGCGTCGCCATCGTCGAAGTGCCGTTGAATTCGCCGCAACCGATGGTCAGCATCGCGCGGCTGGCACGCGAATTCGGCGAGCGGCTGCTGATCGGCGCCGGCACGGTGATGACGGCCGCGCAGGTGGCAGAGATTGCTGCTGCCGGGGGCAGGCTGGTGGTGACGCCGCATGCCGATCCGGTGGTGACTCGATCGGCCAAGCAGCATGGGTTGCTGGCGGTGCCGGGTTTCTTCACGCCGGCGGAGGCGTTCGCAATGCTGGCCGTGGGGGCCGATGCGCTGAAGCTGTTCCCGGCCGAGGGGGCCAGCCCGGCGGTGCTGCGTGCCTTGCGCGCGGTGTTGCCGGTGGCGACCGCAGTGCTGCCGGTGGGTGGGATCGATGCGTCCAACATGGCGGCCTGGCAGGCAGCGGGTGCAGCGGGGTTCGGTATTGGGTCGGCAATCTATCGTCCCGGCGATAGCGCGGAGACGGTGGCGGCGAAGGCCCATGGGTTGGTGGCGGCGTTGGCGAAATAGCGTGCGGAAATTATCAGCGGTATTGCTATTGCAACGGCGGACCAGCGCGGCCCATGCCGCCGTTTCCAGGTCACGCACATCCTCACGGTTGACGCGATCGGATCGCGACCGCATCCTCGCATAGCCTCCTGGAGAGCACTGCACGATGGCTTTAGGCCGTTCTACCCGTGTCAATCTGCTGATCAGCAACGGGCATTTTCTGTCGCACTTCTATGTGCTGTGCCTGCCGCCGGTGTTCCTCGCGTGGCAGAGCGCGTTCAACGTTAGTTTTGCCGAGCTTGGACTGACCGTCGCGCTGATGTCCGGCACCACGGCGATCCTGCAGACACCCGTCGGCTTCCTGGTGGACCGGCATGGCGCGCGACCCTACCTGGTCGGCGGCGCACTGCTGATGTCGCTGTCCATTGCCGCCATGGGGTTCGCCACCAGCTTCTGGCAAATCCTCGCACTTGCGGCGCTGTCCGGCGTTGGCAATTCGGTGATCCATCCCGCCGACTACGCGATCCTGTCCGGGTCGGTGGACAAGGAGCGCATGGGCCGCTCCTTCGCGCTTCACACGTTCAGCGGCAATCTCGGCTTCTCGGCTGGACCGCCGGTGATGGCGCTGCTGATGGTCGCGATCGGCTGGCGCGGCAGCCTGATATTGGTCGGCCTGCTCGGCGTCCCGGTGGTGGCCTCCATCCTACTCCAAAGCAGCATCCTGAACGATCAGGTCCGCCACGAGATCGGCCATGACGGTCCGACGCCATCGGGTCGCAAACTGCTATTGAGCCGCGCCATGCTGCTGTTCTTTGCCTTCTTCCTGCTGGGCTCGATGGCGGGTGCCGGCGTGCAGGCCTGGCTGATCACCGTGTTGCATACGGTGAAGGGCCTGACGCTTGAAATCGCATCGACCACGCTGACCGGCTACATGGCGGGCTCAACGATTGGCGTACTGGTTGGCGGCTGGTTCGCCGACACCTACAAGCGGCATATCCTGCCGTTCGCGGTGGTGCTGACATGCGTTTCGGCGATGCTGACCTTGGCGGTGGATTGGGTCACGGTGCCGGGCCTCGTGGTTATCGCGCTGATGTTTGGCTCCGGCCTGGCGCTTGGCGCCAGCCGCACGCCGCGCGACGTGATGCTGAAGGACGCTGCACCGCCGGGGCAGGTCGGTAAGGTGTTCGGCTTCGTCAGCGCTGGCCTGCCGCTGGGATCCGCGCTGACGCCGGTGCCGTTTGGGCTCCTGATCGATCGCGGCCACCCCGAGTTGATCCTGGTGTTCGTTGCCGTGCTGCTGCTGGGGAGCCTGCTCTGCGTCGGCACGGCAAGGTCGGTGGCGCGGCTGACGCCGGTGACTGTAGCCGCGGAGTAGTCGCCAACCCAGTGTTCTGGCAATGCATCGCGATGTTTGCGGTGCGTCACTGGTCTTCGCTTCCGAGGCGCTTTCCAGGTCGGCGGTGGCTGGTTGACCGGGTTTATATGCCGCCCCTACGGTCAGCGCGCTGGTTTCCCGGAGTGAACCAAGGGGAAGTGGATTCACAGCCATGATTGACCGCTCCACCGATCTGCGCGGACGACTGATCGTGATCTACACGCTCCTGATCATCGTCAATCTCGGCGTCTGGGCATGGGCGCTCTACATTTTCCGCAATCACCCGGTGCTGCTTGGCACAGCGCTGCTGGCCTACAGTTTCGGCCTGCGCCACGCCGTAGATGCGGACCACATTGCCGCCATCGACAACGTCACCCGCAAGCTGATGCAGGAGGGCAAACGCCCGGTCAGCGTTGGTTGCTGGTTCGCGATCGGCCACTCCGCCGTCGTCATCCTGCTGGCGCTGGCAATTGCCGCCACCACCACCGAACTGGCGGCGCATTTCGACTCATTGAGGAACTTCGGCAGCGTCATCGGCACATCCATCTCGACGCTGTTCCTGTTCCTGATCGCTGCTATGAACCTCGTCATCCTGCACGGCGTCTGGACAGCGCTACAGACGGTACGCCGAGGCAGCGGATTTGCCGATCAGGACTTCGATCTGCTGCTGAACAATCGAGGGCTGCTAGCGCGGTTATTTCGTCCACTGTTCCGACTGGTCCTCCAAAGCTGGCATATGCTGCCACTAGGGTTCCTGTTTGGCCTAGGTTTTGATACGGCGACGGAGGTTGGCCTGCTCGGCATTTCCGCCACGCAGGCTGGGCAGGGCATGTCGATCTGGTCGATCATGGTGTTCCCGACGCTGTTCGCGGCAGGTATGGCGTTGATCGACACGACCGACGGCGTGTTGATGCTCGGTGCCTATAATTGGGCATTTGTCAGGCCGATCCGTAAACTCTACTACAATCTGGTGATCACTGCGGTGTCTGTTGTCGTTGCGGTGCTGATCGGCGGGATCGAGGGGCTGGGGCTTATCGGCGCCCGGTTTGGCCTGGAAGGCCGGTTCTGGGGTGCCATCGGCTCTCTCAACGACAATTTGGGCGGTATTGGCTTCGCCATCATCGGCGTCTTTATCTTTGCGTGGCTGGCATCCGTCATCTTCTATCGCTATGCGCAACTCGATGACCTGGAAGTCGCCACAACGAAACGCTGAGCCGTAGCTCCGCACGTGAGCCGAGATGTCACGCCTCGGCGCTCGGGCGCGCTTTCATCCGCGCGTGCCACGCGACGATGTTCTTGTTGTCCTGGTTGATCGGCTGGCGCATTCCGTTGAAGAAATCGACGAAGCCGAACAGCAGAATATCGGCCAGCGTCAGCCGTTCGCCACAGACAAACTGCTTGCCCGCCATAAGCCCGTCCAACCAGGTCAGGTGCTGCTGCGCGATCTGCTTCAGATCTTCGCCGGCGGCGGGGATGCAGTGTATGCGGTCCTGGAACATCTTCAATCCGTCGGTGTAGCGGAATCCGTTGGCCATCGGTTCGGCGATGTTGAGGTCGATGCGCCGCGTCCACATGCGCGTTTCGGCGCGTTGTTCCGGCGTGCTGCCGATCAGCGAGGGGCCCGGATACTTTTCGTCCAGGTATTCGCAGATCGCGGTGATCTCGGCGATGATCGTGCCATCGTCCAACTCCAGCGCTGGACATTGGCCGGAGGGGTTCTTTGCCAGAAACGGTTCCCGCCGGTTTTCGCCGCCACGAATGTCGACCTCGACGCGCGGGAACTCGATGCCCTTCTCGGCCATGAGCATGCGCACGACCTTCGGGTTTGGGCCGATCGAGTTGTAGAGACGCATGGGTGAAGTTCCTTTGTGACGCGGACAAGCAAGGTTAGTGGAGTCTGGATAGCGGTCAATGGAGATGCACAAGATTGCATCGGCCCGAAAGCAAGCAATCAGGTCGGACACGAAGTTTCCCCGAGTCCACACAGAGTTTCACGGAGGCAGAAAAATGGCGCCGCGCGCAAAGCGCATCCGACTTTACTGTCGGGCGAGACGAGCTCGCGTGAACATGCAAAGGACGCCGGCCCTTTTGTCATTGCGAGCGCAGCGAAGCAATCTCGGGCGAGTTAGGCACTACGATCGAGATTGCTGCGTCGACACGCTCCTGACAATGACAGGAAAGACCGGCTGTCCGCCATTCACCCGATTGCCCTGTTAGAATAATTCCTTGCCTACCATGTCACGACCTGTTATACGCGATGTTCCACTACAGCGTATAACATATTGAAGACCAACCTTGGAAATCCCCTTGATGCTGCGAACCGTCTATACGGAGTTGCTCGACCGCGGAGCTTCAGCGGAGCTCAGGGATACGCTTACGCCGAAAGGCACATTCGTCGCCAAGACGGTCCGTGGAAGACGTTACTGGTATTTCCAGGAGACGGCAGAAAATGGTCGCGTCCAGCGCTACGTCGGCCCCGAAACACTGGATCTGCTGGACCGTATCGCGCGTCACAAGCAAGCGCGGGATGGTCAGCACGACCTGCGTGCTCTTGTCTCTGTGCTCGCGCGATCGGCCCTGCTGCCCAGACCGCTGCCGCCGATCGGCAATGTGGTGGCTGCGTTGGCAGACGCCGGGGTGTTCCGCCTGCGTGGCGTAATCGTCGGAACGCTGGCCTATCAGACCTATTCGGCCATGCTTGGCGAGAGGTTGCCGGCCACACTCATGCACACCACCGACGTGGACATCGCGCAGCTCGCAAATCTGTCGGTATCGATCGACGATAAGACCCCGCCGATCATCGCGGCGCTGAAACGCGTCGATGCATCCTTCAGGCCGGTTCCCAACCAGCGCGGCCGCGCGCATGTCACGGCGTTCAAGGCCACCGGCGGTCTGCGGGTGAATTTCTTCACGCCTGACCGAGGTCCCCCGACCGACAGACCTCGTCGCCTGCCCGCGTTTGGCATCGATGCCCAGCCACTTCGCTTCCTGGATTTCCTGATCCACGGCCCGGAACACGCGGTATTGCTGCATGGCACCGGCGTGCATGTTGCGGTGCCGGCGCCAGAACGGTTCGCGCTGCACAAGCTGATCGCGCGCCTACCATCGATGGGCGGTATACGGTCGGAGCAGGACATCCGCCAGGCCAGCTCATTGCTTGACGTTCTGCTTCGCAAGCGCCCACACGAACTGCGCGCCGCCTGGCACGATGCGTATGCTCGCGGCGCCGTCTGGCGACGCCTGCTGGGGGAAGGGTTGGGCCTGGTTAATCCAGACATTCGTGAGCGCGTGCTGAAACTCGTCGATGTAAAGCGTTCGATCATCCCCGGCCTCGATCTGCAATTCGAAAGTCCGGCGGTCAGCTATGATCACGATCGTGACGTCGTGTGCTTTTTCGCCAAAGCGGGTGCCGAAGGCGTACGATGTGCTGTCAGTCGCGAAGCCTTGGAGAATCATTTCGGTGCTGACGGACTCGACCGCGCAGGTCGTCTGAGGGTATTCCGCGAGCACAGGCCGAACTTCGAACGCTACGCCCGCACCAAGTACCTAAAGTGGCCGATCGAGGAACCGGGCAGCGTCCTCATCACAACGGACGATGTGGATAAGCTCGGACGTTTGCCAAAGCGCTTCGCCGCGGCCAGTGATGCCGCGAATTGAATGGCGGCCGATGGCGACGGCAGCACCTCGTGTTGTCATTCCAGCGAATGCCGTGACCAGGACGGCCGCTCGGCCGCCGCGTTCGCGGCGATAACAACCGCAAGCTCGTCACAACCGCCCCCGATGTTCCCCGGCGCGGCCCTCAGCCCCGCCTAAGCGGTCCGCCGCAACACCAACCCGAATTGCACCCAGGAAACGCCGTGCACGACCAGTTCCACGGCGATCAGCGTGCCGACCACCCACAGCCCGGACCATGGCAGCGTCAGGTACAGCATCAGGCCAACCGCCAGGCTGATCACGCCGCTGGCAAGCAGCAGGCCCCAGCCAGGCATGTGACGATGCTGAATACCGATCACAATCCGTAAAATCCCGCCGATGATCAGGGCTGCCGCTACCAGGATCGTGATCACCAAGGAGCCCGCCAGCGGTTCGGCCATCAGCAGGAAACCGCCGATCACGTACATCACGCCGACCAGAAGGTGCAGAATGAAACTACCCCATTCGCGATCCATGAAGGCGTGTACCATCTGGAAGACGCCGGCCACCAACAGCAGGGCACCAATGAAGATAGTGCCGGCAAGGGTGAAGGCGATGACGTCGAACCAGGCAATGATGCCAATCAACAGTTGCGCAATCCCGAGGGCGACAAACCAGCCCCATCGGGTGCGCGGACGGGAACCATCATGCGATGCGGCAAGGTCGCTCATCCCGCGAGGTTAACGACCGGAGGGCCTCCATGGCAACCCGGCACCCATTCAGGCGCTTGTTTCCGACCGGACGGGGGCGTATGCGTCCGCCGCCCGGCAGCCGGGTAACAGGTTCGTGCAGGGGCAACCCATGATCGGAATTTGTGTGGGCCGGCTCGCGCCGTGGGTTCCGTGGTGACGGTTGCGGCAGCCACCGGCAAGCTGCGCAAACCGATGCCCGAGGTTGGCATGCTGCTGGCCGTGCTGGGCGTGGTCTACGGCGACATTGGCACCAGCCCCCTCTACGCGTTCAAGGCCAGCCTGCAGATGTTTGGCGCCGTGCCCATCGCAACGACCGAGATCATGGGTATCCTGTCGCTGATCTTCTGGTCGCTCGTGCTGATCGTCACGGTGAAATACGTGATGCTCATCATGCATGCCGACAACCGCGGCGAAGGCGGCATCCTCGCGCTGATGGCACTGGCCCAGCGAGTCTCGGTCGGGACCGGCATGCGGAACGGCCTCGCCCTGGTGGGAATCGCCGGCGCCTGCCTGTTCTTTGGCGATGGCGTGCTCACGCCGGCAATTTCCGTGCTGTCCGCGGTCGAGGGGCTGGAGGTCTCCACGCCAACATTGCAGCAATATGTTCTGCCGATCTGCGTCGTCGTCATCGTGGTGCTGTTCGCCATGCAATACCGTGGCACCCGCAGCGTCGGCCGCGTATTTGGCCCCATCATGGCTGTGTGGTTCGTGGTGATCGGTGCACTGGGCGTGGTCGAGATCGCGCACCATCCTTTCGTGCTGCTGGCAGTTTCGCCAAGCTATGCGGTGCTGCTCTGCATTCAGTACAAGGGCCTGGCGTTCATCGTGCTGGGTGCGGTGGTGCTGTGCGTGACCGGCGCGGAGGCACTGTACGCCGATATGGGTCATTTCGGCGCCTATCCGATCCGGCTGACCTGGACGTTCTTCGTGCTGCCCTGCCTAGTGCTGAACTATTTCGGCCAGGGAGCGCTGACGATCTCCGATCCCGACGCGAGGCAGAACCCGTTCTTCCTGATGGCACCGCACTGGGTGCGCCTGCCCTTGGTGATCCTGGCAACGGTGGCAACGGTCATCGCCAGCCAGGCGGTGATCTCGGGCGCCTATTCCATGACGCGGCAATGCATGCAGCTTGGCTTTTTGCCGCGCATGACAGTGCGCCATACCTCCAATACCGAGGAAGGCCAGATCTACGTACCGCAGGTCAACACGATGCTGGCGATCGGCGTGCTGATCCTGGTGCTCGCGTTCAAGACCTCGGATAATCTGGCATCAGCGTACGGCATCGCGGTGACCGGCACGTTCCTGTGTACGTGTGTGCTGGCGATGGTGGTATTTCGCCGGCAGTTCCATTGGTCGCGAAGCGCTGCGATATCGGTGTTCGGCGGTTTCTTCCTGATCGATCTGGTGTTCTTTTCCGCCAATACGCTGAAGGTGCTGGAAGGCGGCTGGGTACCGCTGGTCCTGGGCATTGCACTCACCGCACTGATGACATCGTGGAAGCGCGGGCGCGATCTGCTGCTGGCACGCTGGAAGCAGGACAGCCTGCCGCTGGCTCCGTTCCTTGCGCGGCTGCCGCAGTCGCGCACGGTTCGTGTGCCGGGCATGGCGGTGTTCCTCACCGGCAACCCAGATTACGTGCCGACCTCGCTGCTGCACAATTTGAAGCACAACAAGGTGCTGCACGAGCGCGTACTGTTCGTTACTGTGCAGAACATGGATGAACCCGAGGTAGCGCCGGAGCGGCGGATCGAAATTGCCGAACTGGCGCCGGGCATCCATCGCGTCGTCCTGCGCTACGGCTTCATGGAAAGTCCCAACATTCCGCGCGAACTTGAGGAACTGAACGCGCTCGGCGTTGTGTTCGACCCGATGCAGGCAAGCTACTTCCTGGGCCGCGAGGTGTTGGTGCCGGCAATGGTACCGAAGATGCCGTGGTGGCGCCTCTGGATGTTCCTGGTGCTCGCACGCAACGCGGTGCCCGCGACCGAGTTCTTCCGCATCCCGTCTGACCGCGTGGTGGAACTCGGCGTGCGCGTGGCAATCTGATCGCCCTTTTCAATCAACGTGATTCGAAGGTTGGCAACACACATTTAATTAACCGAAGCGTCACCCTATTAGACTGGCGCAAGCTGCGCGACGTGCCTAACTGCGGCTCGCGTCAACGATCCATGGGGGATGCCGATGCGAGCCAGCGTAGCCGAACAGTGTGGTCCGCGTACCGAGGCACTGCGCCGAGCACTGCAACAGGTGCAGGACGAGGGTGCGGCAGCGGACCTGCTCTTCCTTGAATATTGGCAAACCCAGCGAGAACCCGATATCGCCGGCAGCCTGCGCGCCAGCCAGATCAGGCGCGCCAACCCGACACTGGCCGCCGAGATCCATGCAGAGTTGACCAGGCGGTAGGGCGAAACAGCAGGAGCGCGTTCCGCCTTCTCCATGCTGAAGGTGGATTGCGCGGCGTTGTTCCGCCCCGCTCGACTCATCGCCGCTTCACACACCGCCCCTTGCTTCGCGCGCCGGCCCGGTGGCACGGTGCGCGCGCAGGAGGGCGCGGCACGATGGCGATCAACAAGGTCTATCCCAACGCGCAGGCGGCGCTGAGCGGGCTGTTGCGTGACGAGATGGTGATCATGTCGGGCGGCTTCGGACTATGCGGCATCCCGACCGCCTTGATCGAGGCGATCCGCGACAGCGGCGTGCGCGGCCTGACCATCATTTCCAACAATGCGGGGATCGATGACGCCGGCCTCGGTGTGCTGCTTCAGACGCGCCAGGTTCGCAAGATGATCAGCTCCTATGTCGGCGAGAACGCCACGTTCGCGAAGCAGTACCTGGCAGGCGAACTGGAGATCGAATTCAACCCGCAGGGCACGCTGGCAGAACGCATTCGCGCGGGCGGCGCGGGTGTGCCCGGCTTCTACACCGCTACCGGCGTCGGCACACAGATCGCCGAGGGGAAGGAAACCAAGGAGTTCAACGGTCGGACGTATGTGCTCGAGCGTGGACTGCATGCCGATCTGGCGGTGATCCATGCCTGGAAGGCGGACCGCGAGGGCAACCTGCTCTATCGCAAGACCGCACGGAACTTCAATCCGATCATGGCGACCGCCGCCGATGAGGTGGTGGCCGAGGTGGAAGATCTGGTCGAGTACGGCCAGATCGATCCCGACCACATCATCACGCCGGGGATTTTCGTCAACCGCATTGTGCCGTTGGAGACCGTAGACAAGCGGATCGAACAACGCACCGTGCGCAAGCGGCAGTGAGGAGGCGAAGCAATGCCCTGGACCCGTGATCAGATGGCCGCCCGCGCCGCGCGCGAACTGCGCGACGGGTTCTACGTCAACCTCGGCATTGGCATTCCGACACTGGTGGCCAACCACATACCTGAGGGGATGTCGATCCAGTTGCATTCGGAGAACGGCATGCTCGGCATGGGGCCATTCCCGTTCGAGGGCGACGAAGACGCCGATCTGATCAATGCCGGCAAACAGACGGTGACAGAACTGCCGACCACCAGCTTCTTCGACAGTTCCGCGAGTTTCGCCATGGTGCGCGGTGGCCACATCGACATTTCAATCCTCGGCGCGCTTCAGGTGGCAGAGAATGGCGACCTGGCGAACTGGATGATCCCCGGCAAGATGGTGAAGGGGATGGGCGGCGCAATGGACCTGGTGGCCGGGGTGAAACGCGTGGTCGTGCTGATGGAGCACACCGCCGGCGGCAAGCCTAAGCTGCTGAAGCGCTGCGATCTGCCGCTGACCGGGGCCGGCGTGGTGAACCTGGTGATCACCGACCTCGGCGTGTTCGAAGTCGGCGACAATGGGTGCCGCCTGGTGGATATTGCGCCGGATGTGACGGTGGATGAAATCCGCTCCAAGACCGAGGCTGCGTTCACCGTGTCGCCGGAGTTGCGGGCGGCGGCGTGAAGAGACTGGGGGTGGCGGTGGGGCGTGTGTAGACCGGTTCCAGCGGATTGCCCCACAGTGTGTCGCCAGTGCGGGCGAGCAGCATCAGGTCGGCCTTGATCCAGGTGTAGATGCGCGTGCGGCCTTCGGGCGAAAGCGGCCCGCCGTCTGCGATGATGGTCCGCAGGTCGGCCAGGTTCGGGCGATGGCGCGCGCGCCGGAACGCCGCCTCGGCCAGGGTTTGCGCAGGCGCGACCAGGACGGTGGCACGTTCCTCCGCGGCAATGGCCAAAATGGTGGCGGCGGTGGCGGCTGCGAGGATCACAGTGGTGCCTTCCAGCAGCCCGGCGAGCCAGGGCCATGCTGGGCCGATGACCAGCAACCGGTCATCCGGGCGGAGGTCCGCGTACAGCAGAACTTCGGCCAGCGGGCGAATTAGCAGATGGGCCGGCCAAAGGCGGCAGAGTGGCGCCGCAACTTCGTCAGGCAGGACCCGGCCTCCAATCCTCTCCCGCAGGCGAGCGAAAGGCTGAGGCCGATCCGGTCCCTCCTCGCCGGCTTCCATGACAGGATTGGCGCGAGGCTGACGGAGGGTGTCGCGATCAAGCACCACCCGCTCTCCGTCTGCTCTACGCAGTACTAGCGCGTCCTGCGGTCCGCTATGGCGCGCGAGCTGAAGCGGCTCATCGGATAGCCGAGTGAAGGCA
>DATKFJ010000304.1:0-3606 GCA_035511435.1 Acetobacteraceae bacterium
CACCGTCCAGCCGGGCAGTTCCTTGTACTGGGAGGGCGTTGGCACCGGCGGGCGGTGATAGTCGGGGCCGACCAGGCAGCCGCCGAGCAGCAGCGCGGGTGAGAATGCCAGCGCTTTGCGGAGAGTGTTCATGTCGATGCGCTCGCGTCCATTTGTCGATTCCACGGCATCGTGGCTGACCACCGGACCAGCTTCATGCGCAAGCGGTCGAGGTACAGGTAGATCACCGGTGTGGTGTACAGAGTAAACACCTGGCTCAAGATCAATCCGCCCATGACCGTGATGCCCAACGGCTGGCGCAGCGAGGCGCCCTGGCCGATGCCGATGGCCAACGGAACCGCGCCCAGCACGGCCGCGGCGGTAGTCATCATGATGGGCCGCAAACGCACCACGGCTGCATCGTGGATCGCCTGCCGCGGCTCCATCCCGGCGCGCTGCTGATGAATGGCGACGTCGATCATCATGATGGCGTTCTTCTTGACGATGCCGATCAACAGAATGATGCCGATCATGGCGATGACCGAGAACGGCGTACCGAAGATCAGCAGCGCCAAGGTGGCGCCGATTCCCGCCGACGGCAGCGTCGAGAGAATCGTGATGGGATGCACCGTGTTCTCGTAGAGAATGCCGAGCACGATGTACACCGCCACCAGTGCCGCGAGAATCAGCAGCGGCATGGTCGACATCGACTGCGCATACACCTGCGCGGCGCCGGCGAAACTGCCGTGGATGGAGGCCGGCACACCCAATTCCCGCGAAACTTCCGCGATTTGCACCGTGGCTTTGCTGAGGGAACCGCCCGCCGGCAGGTTGAAGGAAATCGTGGCGGCCACCAAGCCGCCCTGATGGCTGACCTGCGTGGCCGTATGATTGCTGACGGACGAGGCCAGCGCGGCAAACGGCACCAGCGTCTCCCCTGCCGTGCTATCGGCACTGCCGCTCGAACTGCCGCCCCGGGAATTGGCAATCGCATTGGTGAGCTGATTGGCCTCGGCGTTGCTATTGAGCGAATTGGTGTTGGCCGCGGCGCTCGGCGTGGACACCGCCATCACCGGCGTGACCGGACTCACCGTGCTGCCCGGCATCTGCGTCTGCTGCGTGCCGCTCGGATTGCCGGCGGCGGTGCTGAAGTAGATACGGTTGAGCGCTTGCGGGAACTGCCAATACGCGGGCGCGACCTCCATCACGACGAAGTATTGGTTGAGTTGATTGAAGATGGTCGACACGGTGCGTTGGCCGAAGGCGTCGTACAGGACGTTGTCGATCTGGTTCGGCGCAAAGCTGTAGCGCGCGGCGGTGGCGCGATCCATATTGACATAGAGTTGCAAGCCGTTCTGCTGCAGGTCCGAGTTGACGTCCGTCACCACGGCGGAGTCCTTGCCGAGCGCGGTCACGAGCCTCGGCACCCACTTATACAAGGCGTTGGGATCATCGCTGGTCAACGTGTACTGATACTCGGACGCGGATTGGCGGCCGCCGATGCGCAGGTCCTGCGCGGCTTGCAGGAACAGCCTGGCACCGGACACCGCACCGAGCTTCGGCCGCAGACGTGCGACAACCTGCGTCGCGGACAGCTTGCGCTCCGCCAAGGGCTTTAATTCAATGAACACATTGGCGGTGTTGAGCGCGCGGCCGCCGGTGAAGCCCGCCACTGAGGCGACCGCGGGATCTTGCTCGACGATGCTCTGCAATTGCGCCAGTTTCTGCTCCATCGCCTGGAACGAAATGCTTTGATCGGCGATGATCTGGCCGTTCAAGATACCGTTGTCCTGCTCCGGAAAGAAGGTCGAGGGGAGCACCTTGAACAAAAATACATTCAGCACGATCAAGCCGACGAGCGTCAAGCCGATCAGAAGCGCGTGATCCAGCGCGATGTCGAGGGAGCGCGAATAGGCATTCTTGAATTTTTGGAACAGCCGCTCGAACCAGAGCGCAATCCGCGCCTGCGAATGCAGCTTGTCGCGCTTCAAGATATAGGCGGCCATGGTCGGCGTGACGGTGAGCGAAATCACCAGCGAAATCAGGATTGCGATCGACAACGTCACGGCAAATTCGTGGAACAGCAGGCCGATGATGCCGGGCATCAACAGGATCGGCGTGAACACCGCGATCAACGACAGGCTCATTGAAATGACGGTGAAGCTGACTTCGGTGCTGCCGCGCAGGGCGGCCTCCTGCACGTCCATGCCCGATTCGACATGGCGCACGATGTTCTCCAGAACCACCACCGCATCGTCGACCACGAAGCCGGTGCCGATGGTGAGCGCCATCAGCGAGAGATTGTCGATGCTGTAGCCGAGCAGGTACATCGGCCCAAAGGTGCCGACGATGGACAGCGGCAGCGCTACCGCCGGCACCAGGATGGCGCGCGGCGATTGCAGGAACACGAATACGACGCCGATCACCAGCAGCACCGCGATGAACAGGGTGCGCTCGGTATCGCGCACCGCGTTGTTCACCGATTGAGAGCGGTCCACGGCGATGGCGACGTGGACATTGTGCGGCAACGTGGCCTCGACGGCCGGCAGAACTTTCTTGATCTGCGCCACCGTCTTGACGATGTTGCTGCCCGGCAGCGGATAGACGATGACCAGCACCGCATCCTTTCCGTTGTAGAGTCCCGCGTTGCGGATATTCTCCGCTCCGTCGTCGACCTCAGCGACGTCGCGCAGCAACACCGGCGCGCCGCTGCGATAGGCGATGACCAGGTCGCGGTACGGCGCGGCCTTGCTGATCTGATCGTTGGATAGGACCTCGAAGCGCTGGTCGCCCTGATCGATGTGGCCCTTGGCGCTGTCGGCGTTGGCGGCGGCGACCGACGCGCGCACGTCTTCCAGGCCGATGCCGTAGCTGTTGAGTTTGTCGGGCTGCAACTCCACGCGCACCGAGGGCAGCGCGCTGCCGCCGAGCGTAATCTGGCCGACGCCGTCGACTTGCGACAACTGCTGCTGCAGCACCGAATCGGCCGAATCGTAGAGTTGCGCACGGGTCAGCGTTTCCGAGGTCAGCGCCAGCACCATGATGGGCGTGTCGGCGGGATTGAACTCGCGATAAGTGGGATTGTTGCGCAGCGTGGTCGGCAGGTCCGCGCGCGCCGCCTGGATGGCCGCCTGCACATCGCGGGCGGCGCCGTTGATGTCGCGGCTCAAGCCGAACTGGATGACGATACTCGCCGCGCCGACCGTGCTCGTGGAGGTGAGTTCGTTGACGTCCGAGATCGTCGCCAGGCGCCGCTCCAAGGGCTCCGCCACCGTCGAGGCCATGATCTCCGGACTTCCGCCCGCCAGGTTTGCCTGCACCACAATGACGGGAAAGGTGATATTCGGCAGCGGCGCCACCGGCAAGTGCACATAGGCCAGCATTCCGGACAACAGGATGGCGACCGCCAACAAGGTCGTGGCCACCGGGCGTTTGATGAACAGCCCGGGAATGCTCATGGCGCCGGCTCCGACGCGGTTTCAGCGCCCTTGCGCCCGAAGCGCAGGGCGAGGCGGTCGAAGAACAGGTAGATCACCGGCGTGGTGAATAGGGTCAAGAGCTGACTGAGCGCCAGTCCGCCGATGATGGCCAGTCCGAGCGGCCGGCGCAGCTCGGACCCTGTGCCGG
>DATKFJ010000305.1:0-19355 GCA_035511435.1 Acetobacteraceae bacterium
TGAGGGATGCAGGCCGCCGAGTTTCGCATCGAGGTCGCGCAGCCCCGTGGTCAACCCTGATACATGGCCGGTACGCTTGAATGCGCGTTCCGCGCCGTGGATCGCTTCGGTCAGCGCGCGCTCGAAGCTGACGAAGCCGCCGGCAACCGCGCCGTCGGTGGCGAGTTGGAACAGCGAATGCTCCGCTGACTCGATCTGCTGCGTACCGTCGAGTTCGGCATCGGCGCCGAACGCGTTGTTGACCACCGTCTCGCCGATGTCGATCAACTGCCGGCGCAGCCATGCATCGTGGATCGCGCGGCCATACTCGCCGGCATTGATGATGCCCACCATCGCGGTGAGCAGTTGCGCGAGATACGCGGTGCCGCCGACTTCCCCCAGCACGCCGGAATGCTCGAACTCGGCTTTCAGCGTCACCGCATCGGCGAGCTGACCGGCTTCGACGCGCCGGGTGATCGCCTGGAAGATGCGGCCGTGAATCGGATCGGCGAAATGCTCGGGCGCGAGGAACTCGGAAACCCGCTCATAGGCGCGATTGTTGGCCAGCAGGGCGCCGAGAAGCGCCTGTTCCGCCTGCACGTTTGACGGCGGCAGGCGTTGGGACAAACCAAGCAGGGGCGAATCGATGGTATTCACGGCACCGGAAGCATACGCCGGCAGGCGTCGCTCGGGGAGTTATTCGGCCTGTGGATGTGTGTGGTACATGGGGATGATTGCCGGGGGATGATTGCCAGGGGGATGATTGCCAACGAGGCCACCAATGCGCCCGGCTGCGCGACCGCAGCGATAGAACAACCCCGGCGGCGTTGCTCCACGAAATTGCTGCATCGCTGGTCTCCTCGCAATGCCCGCGGTACTTAGTTCCCCTGGCTCAGCACGCTTGATTTCTGACCGGCGACAGCCGCCGTGTCGAACGACGTGATATAGTCGCGCGTCAACGGCACCGCGGTCTGGTTGTGAGCGAGCTGGATCTGGAACACCATGTGCCCCTCGCGGCGGAACGCAATCTCCGATCCGCACAGATAGAATTCGAACATGCGACAGAAGCGTTCGTCATACAGCGATGCGATCGTGTCGCGGTTGGCGATGAAGCGACGGCGCCAGTGGCGCAGCGTCTCGGCGTAATGCAGGCGCAGTATCTCGACGTCGGTGGCGATCAGGCCGCTTTTCTCCACATGCGGTATCACCTCGGACAGTGCAGGGCAGTAGCCGCCCGGGAAGATGTATTTGGCGATCCACGGATTGGTGAAGCCAGGCCCGTCGCTGCGGCCAATCGCGTGCAGCAGCGCCACGCCTTCAGGGTTCAGGCAGCGCGCCACGGTATCGCAGAACGTGCGGTAGTGCACGACGCCGACATGCTCGAACATGCCTACCGAGACAATGCGGTCGAACTTTCGATCCAACGCGCGATAATCCAGTAGCTCGAACGATACGCGGTCCTGCAACCCTTCGGCCGCGGCACGGGCACGTGCTTCGTTCAACTGCTCGGTCGACAGCGTGATCCCGGTGACCGACGCACCATGATCACGCGCCAAGGTCAACGCCAGTCCGCCCCAGCCACAACCGATATCGAGCACCGAAAGGCCAGGACGGTCGAGGTAGAGCTTTGCCGCGATGTGGCGCTTCTTGGCGATCTGCGCCTCCTCCAACGACTCTTCGCCGCGCGGGAAATAGGCGCAGGAGTACTGTCGGTCGCGATCCAGGAACAGGCTGTAAAGCCGCCCGTTCAGGTCATAGTGGTGCGCCACGTTGCGTCGCGCCCGGGACGCGGAGTTGTACTGGTCGATGCGGCGTTTGATCACGCCGAGAATCGATCGCAGGCGGGCAATCGGATGGGCCTCGGCGTTCGCCATCACATTTAGCGCCAGCACCTCGATCACGTCGTAAATGCCGCAGCCGTCCGGCCGCAGGCCGCCGTCCATGTACGCTTCGCCGACCGCCAGCGTCGGGTTGAGTACCAGGCCACGGATCGCCCGGCTATCACGAAGCGCGATAGCTGCTTCCGGCCCGGAACCGGCTGGTCCGGCGTAGCTGGTGCGCTGCCCGTCGGGCCAGCGCACCGTCAACCGGCCAATGGCAACAAACCGCCGCAGGATGGCGTCAAGGGTTTTTCGCATGGCTTTGACCCCCATCGTCGCAACAGGTTAAGGGATTACAATGGCGTAATCCTGCTGCGCTAGTCAAAACCCGTTGCGGGCGGGGTCAGTTCGGGCCGCGGAAGATCACTGATGCGTTGGTCCCGCCGAAGCCGAAGCTGTTGGACAGCGCCACGTTTACCTTGCGATCCTGCGCGGCCCAGGGAATTCGATTTATCACACTTTGTCGGCTAGGCGCGTCGAGGTTCAGCGTAGGGGGTACCACCCCGTCACGGATCGCCAGGATGGAAAACACCGCCTCGACCGCTCCGGCCGCGCCCAGCAGATGGCCGGTCGCCGACTTGGTGGACGACATCGCCAGCCCCTTGGCCGCGTCGCCGAATACTAGCTCGACCGCCTCCAGTTCCAGGTCGTCGCCCAGTGGCGTCGAGGTTCCGTGGGCGTTGACGTACTGGATCTGGTCCGGCGTGACGTGGCCGTTCCGCATCGCCGCCCGCATGGAACGGACCGCGCCGTCATGCCCTTCGGCAGGCGCGGTGATATGATAGGCATCGCCCGACATGCCGTAGCCGGCGATCTCGGCGTAGATCTTCGCCCCGCGCCGCTTCGCGTGCTGGTACTCCTCCAGCACCAGCACGCCGGCGCCTTCGCCCATCACGAAGCCGTCGCGATCCTTGTCCCATGGGCGCGATGAGGCCGGCGGACGGTCGTTGAAACAGGTGGACAGCGCGCGAGAGGCGCAGAACCCGGCGATCCCCAGTTCGCACACCGCGGCCTCGGTGCCGCCTGCCACCATGACTTCGGCATCGCCCAGCATGATCAGCCGCGACGCATCGCCGATCGCATGCACGCCGGTGGCGCAGGCGGTCACCGCCGAATGATTCGGTCCCTTGAAGCCGTATTTGATCGAAACGTGGCCCGACGCGAGGTTGATCAGCGCGGATGGGATGAAGAACGGCGACAGCCGGCGCGCGCGACCTTCGTACACCTGGATCGATGCCTCGAAGATCGTCTGCAGCCCGCCGATGCCGGAGCCGATCATCACGCCCGTGGCGCAGCGATCATCCTCGGCTTCCGGCATCCAGCCGGAATCTTCCACCGCTTCGCTGGCGGCGACCATGCCGAGATGGATGAACCGATCCATCTTCTTCTGGTCCTTCACCGGGATCCACTCGCTGATGTCCAGCCCGCCGGTAGCCCGCACGCCGGGAGGCACCTGGCCGGCCACCTTGCACGGCAGGTCTTTCGCATCGAACGCCTGAATCGCGCTGATGCCCGATTCGCTGCTGATCAGGCGCTGCCATACCCGCTCGACTCCGAGCCCGAGGGGACAGGCAATCCCCATGCCCGTCACCACCACACGCCGCATCGCTTGGACCCTCCCAGACGGGCCGATCAGGCGGCCTTCTGCTTTTCGATGTAGTCGATTGCGTCCTTCACGGTGCTGATCTTCTCAGCGGCATCTTCGGGGATTTCCACGCTGAAGGCTTCCTCGAACGCCATGACCAACTCGACGGTGTCCAGGCTGTCGGCGCCAAGATCGTCGATGAAAGAGGCCTCGGGCGTCACTTTCGCTTCCTCGACCCCCAGATGCTCAACCACGATCTTTTTCACCTTGTCCGCGATCTCGCTCATCGGCTGTGCAACTCCTGCTGAAGGGTCCCGCTCCGGGTATCGTCCGGGCCTGTTGGTGTCGCCATTCCTCGGCCGAACGAAGCTTTCGGGCGATTAGCATGGTTTCCGCGGGCGCGCCAACCGGCGCAGGCACGACGTGCCTCGTGTGCGAACCAGAACTTTTGTGCCACTCTGCAATGAGCTTACGTTCACGCGGCAGCGGCGACCGGTGCCGTTAATTTTTGCTGAGACCGACTCGGCGGACCTGCCAAGGGGCCGGGGTGGGGGTGAAGAATGCAGGCCGCCCGCTGGATGCGCACATTTGCCGCCCTTGGAATCCTGTTCCTGGCAGGCACGCTCGCCCGCTCCTGCTATCTCGACCAGCAGGTCGAGCGACTGCCCTGCAGCGATCCGGCCATCGCCGGCGATGCGAGTAAGGACAATGCCGATAAGGCCGGCACCCCGGTTCCGTCCATGGTCAATTTCGCTCCGAAGCGAATCGAGCTTGGCTCGCAGGTCTGCGTCGCGGTCACAGGGGCGCAAAGCGTCGCCACCGACAAGGATGGCAAGCCCGCGCTGCATCTCTTCATCGACGGCCTGGAACTCAAGGGCTCCGCGGGAAGGTTTGCCGATTCCGGAAAAACTCTCGTGCTGTTCGACGTCACGCGAACGGCGGATGACTCGGAAGCATGGGCCACGATCATCGGTCACCTGGGACGCGGCAGCGGCGGCGCCGCACTCGGCAGTGTCCGTGCCCGTATCGGTGCGGGCACCGACAGCGGCGAATTCGCTGGCGCGACCCTGCCGCCAATCGAACTCACCATCGTCGATCCGCTGACGTTCGCCCTCGGCATTGCAGCACTTGTCGCTGCCGTGGTCGCCTTGTGCCTGGCGGCACGCACCAGCGCCATTCTGCGCGATGGCGACGCCGAATCCACTTTCAGCCTGGCGCGTGTCCAGATGGCGTTCTGGCTGTATCTCATCACCGCAACTTTTTTCTACGTCTGGCTTGTCACCGGCGACTACAACGGCGTCTTGACGAGCCAGGCGCTGACGCTGCTTGGAATTTCCGGTACCACCGGACTGATGGCAATTGCCGTCAATCCATCGACCGTCCCCACGGCGTCCCAGGGGTTCTGGACGGACATTCTCAGTGATGGCGGCGGCATCGCCTTGCATCGGCTGCAAGTCGTCGTCTGGACCGCAATCCTTGGCGCGGTTTTCCTGGCCGAGATTTACAACTCGTTCCGGTTGCCGACGTTCGATTCCAATCTGCTGATCCTGATGGGAATCTCCGGAGTTACCTACGTCGGGTTCAAGTTCAACGAGAAATGACGTCAGTGCTATCGTATCGCCATCCGGGGAAAAGAGCACAAGCGACGTTCGCTTCGACCTGGAACATAGAACTGGCCATAACGGATGCGGTGCCTGCCGCGTCATCCATCCGGTGCTTGGATGAACTCGGAATCTCGTTCGATCTCGGGACACCATCATAGTCTGGTGCCAGCGATCCCACGGATGCGAACTGCCAGCATGACGCATACAGCCATGAGCGAAGACTTGCCGCTGCCAAAGTGCATTCGTGCGGAAGGAACGGCGTCCTATCTGCATGGACTCCCGCGTGACAACTGTCCCTACCCGCCCAACTCTGACGAGCGGGAACCGTGGCTTGAGGGTTGGGACCAGCCCGCACGCCGGGACAGCACCGGCAGGGATGCCTGATAGCCTCGAAACGAAGCCCTGTGCGACCAGCCGTCAGTTCGAACGCGTCAAAGGCGTGGCCGCTGCCGGCGTCGCGCTGACAAGCTGCTGAGCGCAGATATCCGCGGCTCCTTCCACAGGATCCTTGCTGCCGGGCATCGTCGTCCAGCCAGCCTTGCTGACAAGATCGCCCCGTTCGTAGCTGGCGGCCTTCTTCAACGCGGCAAGCTGTGCGGTCGCATCAGGCCCACTGCCGAACCGGCTGACGCAGTCCGCCGCTGCCAGTTGCGCACTGGCCCCGGCGGCCGCGTTGGCAGCCATGGTCGTCGCGGTGCCCCCGGTTACCCAACCACCCCAAGTGAAGCCGATCACCATGGTGGCAACGATGCAAGCCACGCACGACCACAACCAAATCCCCTTGGACGGCCGGTAACCGTCCCAGCGTCGCCCAAGACCTGCGTTATTTGCCATTTTCATCTCCCTGTATCGGTCCGACCCGCGAGAAATGCCGGCCTGCGTTAACACTCGGGACCATGGGTCCGCGTGGGGTGTTCCGAAAGGATCGGAATCTACACATTGGAGATTCCATGGCAGTCTGTACGGGTTCGGCATCAAGGTGCGGCGATCGTCACTTGACCAACACGTCCCACCGATGACCCCGCCGATTCTGGCACGACGTAGCACCATCGTGTTCTGGCTCGCCGTGGTGCTGACCGGTGTCGGCACCGGTTTGTCCGCGGCGGCGCTGACCGGGACTGCTCGAGCTTGTGCAGCATCTGATATGGGGCGGTGCCGGCCTCGATCTGCTTCAGGCAGCCTCTCGCGCAACACCGTGGTGGCATCTCCTGGCGCTTGTCGGTGCGGGACTGTTGACCGGGGCCGGGCAACTGTTGCTCACGCGCTTGTCCAACGCCAATGGCATCGACATCACTGCCGCGATCTGGTTCTACACGGGCCGGCTGCCCACGCTGCGCACGCTGGGCAGTGCCGTGCTGTCCGTGGTGATCGTCGGCATGGGCGCCGCCTTGGGTCGCGAGGGCGCGCCGAAGCAGGCTGGCGCGGTGATCGCCACCACGATGTCCGATCCGGTTCGCCTATCCGACGACCAACGCCGGCTGCTGGTTGCCTGCGGCGCAGGGGCTGGGATGGCGGCCGCATATGGCGTGCCGCTTGGCGGTGCGCTGTTCGCACTGGAAGTGCTGCGGGGCGCGCTTGCGCTGCGCTTCGTGCTGCCCGCCTTGGTCACCACACTGGTCGCGACGAGCGTTTCGTGGATTTTTTGCCCAAGGCGCCGACCTACGAGATCCCTGCCTATCCGGGTTCGCTCTCCAGCACCGGATGGGCGCCCCTCGCCGGACCGATCATGGGCTTGGTTTCGGTGCTCTATGTCCGGTCGGTGGCGTGGGCCGATAGCCACAATCCCAAAGGCCGGCAGCGGCTGTGGGCACCGGTTGCGGCACTCGGCGTGTTGGGCGGGGTGTCGATCCCACTGCCGCAATTGCTCGGCAACGGCCGCGACGCGGCGGAACTGGCGTTCACCGGACAGATCAGCCCGCTGCTGCTCGTGTCGCTGTTCCTGCTGCGGCCAGCCGCGACACTGCTACGTCTCGGCTCCGGCGCAGCCGGGGGACTGTTCACGCCATCGCTGGCGATGGGAGCGATGTTGGGCGGCGTGCTGGGCCTGCCCTGGTCGTGGCTCTCGCCCGGCGTGCCACCGGGACTGTTCGCGCTGGTGGTCGCCGGCGCGATGCTCGCGGCCACAACGCAGGGACCGATTTCGGCCATTGTGCTGATCATGGAGCTGACCGGATACGCCCGCATGGCGATCGTTCCACTGCTGCTCGCGGTGGCGACCACAACGCTGGTTGCGCGCACCATCGAGCCACGATCCATCTACGACGCGCGCCTGAGCGACCAGCAGGTCCGCGAACGGCAGCGTGCGCGCGATCACGCACCGAATGAGCTGCCGCCCAACTGACGGTCTCGCATGGCCATCGCGCGCACCGCCGCCTGATGCCGCATCAACGCGCCAGACAGAAAGCCTGGCTATGACTTCGCAGGCGGTGCGGCTGTGTCGGCCACCGCGGCAGGCATGATCTTGCTGACCTGTTGGTTCGCTTCCGCCTGTTGCGCCGGCAACAAAGTGGGCAGCAGCCGGTCACGTTCGTGCTGCGCCTGTGCATTGCCGCGCAGCGCAGCGACTTCCAGCCAGGCATACGCCGCAACCGGATCGGCTGGGCCTCCGATGCCCTCGTGCAGCATGCGCCCCAGGTCGAGCGCCGCACGCGCATCGCCGCCCTTGGCAGCGGCGGTCAGGTAACTGCGCGCCTTGCCGAAGTCTGGCGGTACTGCGTTGCCGTCGAGGTAAAGCTCGCCCAGCCGTGTGCCAGCCTGCATGACGCCGCCCGCCAGGGCCTTGGAATATTGCGCAATCGCGGCCTCGACATCGGTGGCGGTGCCCAAGCCGCGATCGAGCGCGTGCCCGTACCAATAAGCTGCGCGCGGATCGCCCGCATTGGCCAAGGTCCGGAACGCTGCCGTGGCGGGCGCAAGTTGGCCTGTGTCGAAGTCGGTGACCGCCTGTTTCAAATTCATCGGCTCCGGCGTCCACGCGTGCCACATGCGTCCGAACAGGCCGACGCCCGCCAGGCCGAGCAGGCCGGCAATGAGATATGGCAGCGCCAGCTGTCGGCCGGTGGCCGGCTTCCTGCCTTGTAGAATGTTCGCCATTTATGATGACCTCCGTGATCGCATATGGGACGCGGTCGGAGTGCGCATATGGACGACCGCCTAAACGATTCGCCATGTGGCAGCTGGCCCGCATTGGCGCGAATCAGCCGATTGCCCCCGGATTCAGCGGTCCTGCCGCGAGGGTCTCCCGCCGATTTCAGCCCTGGCCGATTTCAGCCGTGATCGCGACAATCGCCGCACTGAAAACAGGTTCCGCGGCCAGAAATTTCGGCCTTGTAATCGAACCGCTGGCAGTGCCTTCCGCCACCGCGCCCAATTATCGGTAGCACCCTCAAAGCATCGCCATCCCGCCGTTCACATGCAGCGTCGCGCCGGTGACCCAGGCGGCCTCATCCGACGCCAGATAAGCCACCGCCGCCGCCACATCGTCCGGCTGGCCGAGCCGGCCGAGTGGTATCGCTTCGGACAGCTTGGTGCGCTGCTGTTCGGACAGCTTGTCGGTCATCGGCGTGGCGATGAAGCCGGGCGCCACGGCATTCACCGTGATGCCGCGCGACGCGACTTCCTGCGCCAGCGACTTGGTCATGCCAACCAGTCCGGCCTTCGCGGCAGCGTAGTTCGCCTGGCCGGCATTGCCTGTCGCCCCGACAATGGACGAAATATTGATGATGCGCCCGGCGCGCCGCCGCAGCATGCCGCGCAGCGCCGATCGCGCCAGGCGAAACGGCGCGCTGAGGTCGATGTCCAGCACTGCCTGCCAGTCCTCATCGCGCATGCGCAACGCCAGCATGTCGCGGGTCATGCCGGCATTGTTGACCAGGATCGCCAGCGGCCCCGCCGCCGCTTCCGCCGCGATGATCAGAGAATCGGGCTCGCTGGCATCGCGCAGATCGGCCGGGCAGACGAACGCCCGTTCGCCCAGTGCCTTGGCCAATGCGTCGAGTGCGTCGCGCCGCGTGCCCGATAGCGCCACGATGGCGCCCTGCGCGTGCAGCGTCCGCGCGATCGCCGCACCGATGCCGCCCGAGGCTCCCGTGATCAACGCCGCCTTGCCATCGAGCCGGAACATTTTCCGCTCCGTCAGAATTTCTTCAGTACCGCGTCGATCTCGGCCGGCGTCGCCGCGTTGGCGGTGGCGGCGTCGGGCGCGATGCGGCGGATCAGTCCGGACAGCACCTTGCCGGCGCCAAGTTCGACGAAGCTGTCCACACCAAGTTCCACCATCGCGTTGACGCATTCGCGCCAGCGCACCGTGGCGGTGACCTGCCTGACCAACAGGTCGCGGATTTCCACAGGATCGGTGGCCTTGGCGGCGGACACGTTGGCGATCAGCGGCACGCTCGGCGGACCAGGCGGGGTGTTTGCCAGCGCCTCGGCCATGGCGTCAGCCGCGGGCGCCAGCAACGAGCAATGGAACGGCGCGGAAACCGGCAGCAGCATCGCGCGGCGCACGCCTTTCGTTGCGGCAATCGCCACCGCCCGCTCGATCGCCTCGCGATGGCCGGAGATGACGATCTGGCCGGCGCCGTTGTCGTTGGCCACTTCGACCACCTGCCGCACCGCGTCACGGCCGGACTCGACCCGGCCATCGCCCTCTCCATCGACCTTTGGCACCGCCGCCGCCTCGGCGCAGATTTCTTCCGCCTGCGCCATGTCCGCGCCGAGCAGCGCCGCCATGGCGCCTTCGCCGGCCGGCACGGCCCTCTGCATGGTCTGGCCGCGCAGTTTCAGCAGGCGAGCCGCATTGGCGATGGAGAAGCTGCCGGCGGCGGCAAGTGCGGAATATTCGCCCAGTGAGTGACCCGCGACCACCACCGCCTTCTGCCGCAGCGTGAAGCCGCCTTCCTTCTCCAGCACACGCAGCACCGCGAGCGAATGCGCCATCAGGGCGGGCTGCGTGTTCTCGGTCAGGATCAGGTCCTCAGCCGGGCCTTCGAACATCAGCCTGGAAAGCTTCTGACCGAGCGTATCGTCGATTTCCTGGAACACCTCGCGCGCGGCAGTGAAGGCGGCGGCGAGGTCGCGTCCCATGCCCACGGCCTGACTGCCCTGGCCCGGGAAGATGAAGGCATGAACCGGCATAAGGGAGGCTCCCGATAGGGGCGTGGGGCGGTGCGGTAGCTTTGGGTTGCCGGGCTGTCAATGCTGGCTGCGATCAAGACCATCGCAACGGCATCGGCGCAAAATGCCCGTCTCCGCACCTTGCGCGGGGCAGAGTTGGGAAGCGGCCCTTGCTGATCTCCCAAACCATCATCATCGCGCGCAATTTCCGTCGCGCTTCGACGGATGCGCAGCGGCGCCTCCGGTCGCGATTGCGTCGGCAAGGTCTCGGCCGGCGTTTTCGGCGCCAGTACTCCGTGCCGCCGTTTGTCGTCGACTTCGCCTGTCGAGTGTTGCAGATCGCCACCGCGGCCGACAACAGGCGGTTCCCGGCGAGCATGCAAGGCGGGACGTGTTTTGGCACGCAACGGCTGGCTGGTGCCGCGCTTCTGGAACAACGAGGCTTCTGGAACAACGAGACCCTCAGCAATACCGACGGAAACATTGCTGTGATTCGCGATGAGTGTTGCGAATGTGCCGGGGGCGGCCCCGCCCCGACCCTCACCCGCTCTAGCGCCGGAGAGGGGATGCACCCCGCTCCATGTCCGCGACAATCCGCCGCGCCGCCGCCGCCGGATCGTCGGCCTGCGTGATCGGCCGCCCCACCACGAGATAATCCGCACCACGCGCGATCGCCTGCGCCGCCGTCGCGTGCCGCTTGTGATCGTCCACCGATCCTCCAGGCTCGCGAATTCCCGGCGTGGCGATCAGCAACTGCTGCGCGCCCGCCATCCGCCGTATCGCATCAGGATCATCGTGCGCCGACGCGATCATGCCGTCGCAGCCGCATTCCACCGCCTGGCGCACCCGCAGCCGGATCAGCTCCGCCACAGACAGCGCATATCCCATCTCGCGCACCGCCGCATCGTTGAGACTGGTCAGCACACTGATCGCGAACACCTTGGTGCGCTGCGACCCGGCTTTGCCGGCAACCGCTGCACGCATGATCTCCGGATCGCCATGCACCGTAACGATACTCACGCCCCGCTCGGTCGCGCGCGCGACGCCCTGACGCACGGTCTCGCCGATGTCGTACATCTTCGCATCGAGAAACACCCGCTTGCCCTGCCCGATCAGCCCGTCGATGAAGCGCTCCGCTCCCGGCGCGAACAGCAGCCACAGCCCGACTTTGTAAAACGACACGATGCCGTCGAGTTGCCCGACCAGACGCACCGCGCCATCGATGGTCGGCACATCCAGCGCCACGATCAGCCGTTCGGCCATTGTCGCCGGGACATCGCGTGCCATTCTGCTCTCCCCTGCCATCAGGTCGGCCGGCACGGCACGACGAGTTTAGGTGTGAAGCTCTGCACCATCTCGCCGTGTTGGTTCAACCTCACGCAGCGCACCACCACCATGCCCCGGTCCGGCTTGGAGCGCGACGGCGTAATCTCCAGCACCTCGCTTTCGACGTGCAGCGTGTCGCCGGGCCGCACCGGCTTGGTCCACAGCAACTCACCACCGCTGCCGATGATGCCGCCGGCGATCGGCAACCCACCGCCAACGATCAACCGCATCATCATGCCGGCGGTATGCCAGCCGCTGGCCACCAGCCCTCCGAACAGCGTCTCCCGCGCGGCCGTCTCGTCCATATGAAACGGCTGCGGATCATACTCCGCCGCGAATCGTTGGATTTCGGCAGCGTCCACGGTGTACGTGGCGCTGGCGAAGCGTTGCCCAACCGTCGGATCGTCCAGGTAGAGTGAATCCATCGGGCCAGCATAGCCGCGCTCGCGGGGCGGGACTACGCTGCCGCGCGGAGGATCTGCCGATGCCCGACATCATGCCGCCCGCCGGAACCGCCTTGCTCGACGCCATCCGCGGTGTGGTCGGCGAGCGCGGTCTGCTGGTCGGCGACACGGACACCGCCGCCTATACCGAGGATTGGCGCCGTCTGTATCGCGGCCGCACGCCGGCGGTGATCCGCCCCGCCAACACCGCCGAACTTTCCCAGGTGGTGTGCCTGTGCGCCGGT
The DNA here is from genome assembly GCA_035511435.1 of Acetobacteraceae bacterium. GTDB lineage: Bacteria > Pseudomonadota > Alphaproteobacteria > Acetobacterales > Acetobacteraceae > JAMXLO01. The sequence continues at coordinate 12,178 of DATKFJ010000305.1, forward strand.
GCGCGCGCGCCGATTGTGCCGCAGGGCGGCAACACGTCGATGGTCGGTGGTGCCACGCCCGCGGCGGACGGCAGCGAATTCGTGCTGAGCCTGGCGCGCATGGCGCGCATTCGCGACATCGATCCGCTCGATCTGACGATGACGGTCGAAGCGGGTGTCACGCTGAAGGCAGCGCAGAATGCCGCTGTCGATGCGGAGTGCCTGTTGCCGCTGTCGATCTCGTCGGAAGGCAGCGCGCAGATCGGCGGCGTACTCGCCACCAATGCCGGTGGCAACAACACCGTACGCTACGGTAATGCCCGCGACATGGTACTGGGGCTGGAAGTCGTGCTGCCGGACGGCACGGTGTGGAATGGATTGCGCCGTCTGCGCAAGGACAATACCGGCTATTGCCTGCGTCAGTTATTCGTCGGCTCTGAAGGAACACTCGGCGTCATCACTGCGGCGGTGCTGAAACTTGTGCCGCGACCACGCGAAACATGCGTGGCGCTGTGCGCCGTCGCGTCGCCGGATGCGGCATTGCAACTGTTCAGTCGCTTCCAGTCGCACGACCCGGCTGCGGTGCAGGCGTTCGAATACATGTCCGGTCTGGGGATCGAATTCGTACTGCGGCATATCCCGGGCGCTGTGCTGCCACTGGCTCGCAACGCGCAGCATTACGTTCTGGTGGAACTCGCCACACCGCGTCCCGATGCCGGCCTGCGAGCAGCGCTGGAAACGGTACTCGAGCACGCGCTTGAGGATGGCTTGGTACAGGACGCCGCGCTGGCCGAGACGAACGCGCAGCGCGTCGCGATCTGGCGGCTGCGCGAGGAACACTCCGAAGCGCAGAAGCGCGCAGGCGCCAGCGTGAAGAACGACGTGTCGGTGCCGGTATCGAAAGTGCCGGAATTCATCCGCCGGGCCACTGTCGCATGCGAAGCGTTGGTCGCCGGCATTCGCGCGGTACCGTTCGGCCACATGGGCGACGGCAACATCCACTTCAATCTGGTACAGCCGGCGGGCGCCGATCCCGCATGGTTCCTGGCGCAGGATCACGCGATCATGGACACAGTGAACCAGGTGGTGCGCGCGCTGGACGGCAGCTTCTCGGCGGAACATGGCATCGGCAGGTTGAAGCCGTACATGATGCCGGATTGGCGTGGCGGCGCGGAACTGGAAACGATGCGTCGTATCAAGGCGGCGCTCGATCCGTTGGGGATCATGAACCCTGGGAAGCTGCTGCCGTAAGCCCACGGTGACTGCAAGCCGGGTCGCGTGGCTTCTCGCAATGACAGCATGGACCAGGAGATGAGATGGCGCTGCTGGCAGGTTTCCGCGTTGTTCAGATCGGCCATGGCCTGGCTGCGGCCGTCTGCGGGCGGCTGCTTGCCGACGTCGGCGCCGCCGTCACCTGTGTCGAACAAGACAATTCGAAAATGTTCTCGGCATATCTCAATCACGGCAAGTCGATTGCGTCCGCCAACAATGCGCTGCCGACCGCTGACCTGATCGTCTGTGAAGGCCGGCCGGCCGATCTCCGCGCACACGGCCATGACGCCGATGCACTGCGTCGCCGGAACGCGACCGCCGCGATCGTGCTCATCAGCCCATTCGGTCAGACCGGACCAAAGGCGAACGATCCAGCGACCGATCTCACGCTGCTTTATGCCAGCGGCATCGCCAGATTGTTGACCGGGCAGGTGGACGACCTGGCGGAGGCGCCGATCCGCCCGGTGGGCGAACAATCTGCCTTCATCGGCGGCATTGCCGCATCCTGTGCCGGCATGCATGCAGCACTGCTGAAACCGTCTGGCGCCATCGTCGATGTGTCGATCGAGGAAGCGCTGGCGGCGCTGGCCATGGCCGAACTGACCGGCGCGGGGCTGAACGGTCGCGCCCGGTCGCGCAAGCGCGTCACCGACGGCAACGGCGCGACGGTCTGCATCCTGCCGGCACGCGACGGCTTCGTCGCGATTTCGCCACGCGAGGAACGGCAGTGGGCGGCGTGGTTGGAGGCAATGGGTTCGCCGGACTGGGGCAACGATCCACGCTTCTCCACCAAGCCCGGCCGCGTCGCCAACTGGGATGCGCTGCACGTGTTGATGTCGGAATGGAGCCGCCAGCACGACAAGCAGTTGATCGCCGATACCGCGCAAACCGCGCATGTGCCGAGTTTCCCGCTGCGCGAGCCGGCGGAGCAGCTTGCATCACCTCAGCTCCGGCATCGCGATTTCTATGACGCGATCGAGCTCGAAGGCCGCAGGGTCAAAGCGCCTGGTCCGCCGTTCGGGCTGACAATTGTGCAGTCTGCTGTGCAGTCTGCTCGAACCACGCCTGACGCGCGCGGGCCGATGCCGCTATCAGGCATACGCGTGCTCGATTTCAGTTGGGTGATCGCGGGTCCGACAACGACGCGCTATCTCGCGGCGATGGGCGCCGATGTGATCAAGGTCGAGGCGCCAGGCCGCGGCGATCCGGGCCGCGCGTCCGAACTGCACACTGTTCTGGGCCAGGCAAAGCGCGGCATCGTGCTCGATCTGAAGCAACCCGCGGCGGTGGACGTCGCGCGCGCACTCGCTGAACGATCCGATGTGCTGGTGGAAAACTTTGCGACCGGCGTGATGGACCGGCTGGGGCTCGGCGCCGCCGCGTTGCAACAGCGCAACCCCAACCTGCTGTACGTCTCGGCGTCGGGCATGGGCCGCACCGGACCGGAGTCGCACGCCGTCGCTTACGGCACGCTGCTGCAATGCTACGCCGGCTTCGCCGGGCTGAACCGGCATCCCGATATTCCGCCGCGCGTCGGGTTCGCCTGGCTCGATCCGATGTGCGGCATGATGCTGGCCTTCATCGTGGCCGCCGGCATCTGGCAACGCCGAAGGACCGGCAGCGTGGCGCGGATCGATTTCTCGATGATCGAGGCGATGCTGTGGACCATGGCGCACCCGTTGCTCGCTACCCAATGCGGTGCCCCGCCGAAGCCGCAAGGCAACCATTCCGACCGTCACGTCCCGCACGGCGCGTGGCGCTGTGCCGGGGATGACGATTGGATCAGCGTCGCAGTCGGCAGCGACAATGAATGGCGGAACCTGTGCTCCGTTGTCGCCGCTTTATCGCCGATGATGGCGTTGAATTCGCAAGAGCGCATTGCGCGGCGGGAAGCGATCGACGGGTTGCTTGGCGCCTGGCTATGCCCGCAGACCGCCCGCGCAGCGGAGGCCACATTGCTGCGAGGCGGCGTGCCGGCGGCAGCGTTGGCCAACGCGCTGGACCTCGTCGGCAGCAGCCATCTGCGCGAGCGCGGCTTCTGGCAAGCGCATGACACCGGCGTTCTGCCCGGACTGCCGTGGCGCGCCAGCTTCGGTCGCACATCGGGCGCCGCGCCAGGCCTCGGCGCCGACACCGACACCGTTCTGGCCGAAGTGCTCGAACTATCGGCCGACGAAATCGCCGCGTTGCGCCAATCGGGTGCACTCGGATAGGGCAAAGGAAAATATCGCCATGCCAAAACCAACCCGCCCCGCAAAGCAGCCGCCCGGCGTCTGTCATTTCCGACTCGGCGATGCCGTCGTGACCGCCCTGAACGATGGAATGCTTGGCGACGACACGTTCAACTTCTTCGACGCCGTCACCAACCTACCCAAGAGCGAAGCCGAGGCATTGCATCGTGCAACATTTCGTGCGCTGACACCGCGCCTGGCAGTGAACGCATTTCTGCTGCATCTGTCCGATAAACTGGTGCTGGTCGATGGCGGCTGCGGCGCCAGCATGGGACCGACGCTCGGCCACCTCGTCGGCAATCTGGCAACGATCGGCGTCAAGCCACACGACATCGACACGATCCTGGTCACCCACCTGCACCCGGACCACGTCGGCGGTTTGGTCGATGGGTCAGGCCACGCGGTGTTTTCCAACTCGGAACTAGTGCTGCACGCCGCCGATGCGACCTATTGGTCGGACGAAAAGCTGCTGACCCAGGCTCCCAATGAGCAACACAGGCAGTCCGTGCTGCTGTCGCGCGCCACGCTTGCCGCATATCGCGATCGCACGCGCACCGTTACAAGCGGCGAGGCGTTGCCAGGAGTCGCCGCAATCCCGGTGCCCGGCCATACCCCAGGTCACACGGGATGGCTGATCGCATCCGCTGGCGACACGCTGTTGATCTGGGGCGACATCGTGCATCTGCCCGGCATCCAGTTCGCGCACCCCGAGGCCGGCATGGCATTCGACGTCGATGGCGCGCAGGCGATTGCGAGCCGCCGCCGCATCATGGACATGGCTGCGACCGACCGGTTGCGCGTCACCGGCATGCATCTGGACTTTCCAGGATTTGGCCACCTTGTGCGTGCCGGCGGAGCCTATGCATTTGTGCCGGAAGTGTGGACCGCGGCGGTCTGACGGACCCACAGACGCAGGTCGAACCGCTATGCCGCCGTGCCGGGCGAGTTCGACCGTGCGCACACGCCCACTGCCTGGCGTCCTCTCATCCCCAACCGGCGCATGCGGCCCAGCGCCGTCACGAGGTCCAGCCCCGGCCTCAGACTTCCGGCTGCTCCGGCGCTGTGCCGGCGTCGAACATCGCGGCGGGATCGATCTCGGGCTGGTCGCTCTCTTCCTCCGCATCCGCGCCAACCCGCTCGCCACGGGCTTGCCGCTCCGCCTCTTCCTGGCTGCGCGCAACGTTGACGATGACCGGGATCGACACTTCCGGATGCAACGCCACTCGAACGCGCGCCAGACCCAGCGTCTTGATCGGATGCAGCAGCACCACCTGCGAGCGCGTTACGGTCAGACCGCCCTCGGTCGTCGCGTCGGCGATGTCGCGCGCCGATACCGAACCATACAGGCTGCCGGATTCTCCGGCCTGACGAATGATCACCACCGACAGGCCGCCGACGCGTTCGGCGAGCCGTTCTGCCTCCTCGCGCCGCTTCACGTTCTGCGCCTCGAGCTGCACCCGCTCCTGCTCGAAACGCGCCAAGTTCTCCTTGCTGGCGCGCAGCGCCTTCTTCTGCGGCAACAGGTAGTTGCGGGCGAAGCCGGGCTTCACCTTCACCACGTCGCCCATCTGCCCAAGCTTCTCGACACGCTGGAGCAGCACCAGTTCCACATCGGCCATGACGCGCTCCCTCAGCTCACGATATACGGCAGCAGGGCGAGGAAGCGAGCGCGCTTGATCGCCACCGCCAACTCGCGCTGCTTCTTGGCAGAGACCGCGGTGATGCGGCTGGGCACGATCTTGCCACGCTCCGACAGGAAGCGGGACAGCAGGCGCACGTCCTTGTAGTCGATCGTCGGCGCATTCGGGCCAGAGAACGGGCAGGATTTGCGGCGGCGATAGAACGGCCGGCGGGCGCCAACGGCGGCGCGGCGGGCGGCGGGATTGACGTCGGTTGTGTCTGACATGGCTTACTCCTCGGCGTCCACGCGCAGGTCTTCGCCGCGGAATTCGTCGCGGGCGCGGAATTCCTCGCGGTCGTCGAAGCCGCGGCGGCGGCCGCTTTCGAACCGGCCGGCCGGCTTCGGGCCGCGGAAGCTGCGTTCGCGGTCGTCCGACTTGCGCGACAGAATGGCCGAGGGGGCTTCCTCGATCTCCTCCACGCGGATGGTCATGAACCTCAGGATGTCCTCGTTCAGGCTGAGCTGCCGCTCCATCTCCGTGATGGACGCCGGCTTGGCGTCCAGACCCAGCAGCATGTAATGGCCCTTGCGGTTCTTCTTGATCCGGTACGCCAAGCCGCGCAGACCCCAGTATTCGCGCTTCTTCACCGCGCCTTCCTCGGCTTCGAACTGGGTGGCGATGTTGTCCGCGACGCCTTCGACCTGCTGCTGCGTCACATCGTTGCGTGCGATCAGCACGCATTCATATAGCGGCATGATGTGCTCCCTCTGGCTGGTGGCCCGCGGCCGGGATGGCCTCACCCCCATGGGGGCCGGGCATAGCCGGGGACGATGCCGTCGCCGCCCGGCAGGGAAGGCGCGGGGTTAAGCACGGATGGCGTGGCCAGGCAAGGGAGCGGTCCGTTTGAAAGCGCTCGCCCGAAAGCTGTTGATCGCGCTCTGGCGCTACGTGTCGCACGGCGAGCTGCCCGAGGGGCTAGTGACGAAACCGGCCTGACGACGTCTGCCCGGCAAAGGAATCCACTGGGCGCCAACTGACCCGGCGGATATCGGTGAACGGACCTGACAACGTTCTGGCTGCCAGATGCCGTCATAAAGATTGGTCCCGTTCCCGAGCCCGAGACCTCGAGCATGAGGGATTTTGGTGTCAGCCGTGATTGACGGCGACCGGATGTGAGGTTCGGCGGCCGTGGTGTCGCGGTGGATGATGAAGGTCTTGGATCGAAATACACTGCCGGCGGAACATGTGCCTCGACCGCTGACACGGCACATCGATTGTCCTTGCCGGCGGCGTCGCCCTCAAGGGCTGCGCTACGCGCACCGGCAAGTCGGCTTCGGCACTTGACCGCGCCTCCGCCGCCACGCGGGGTGCAAATATGCCGTCATGGGAAATTGTGTCAGAAGATCGATTTCTTGTTGACCACACACCGCTCATGTGAGGCCGTTACGTTGCGTAGCCTGAAGCAGTAGTAGGGCATTGTCACGTTGACTTCGGACGGACGAGATGGAGCCCAGAACGGCTCGCCTGAGCGCGTCATGTCGCGTGTCGGGCGCATGTCTCGTGGTGCCAGACCTCAAAAGCCACAGACCGGAGCGCACGATATGCGTCAGATGGCGGCGTGGGTGGAAGTGGCCATGGATGAATGCGTGAGCGGACAGTAAGTCCTGGGCCTGCTCGGGCGATTTGCACCGTTGCATCTGCCGTTCCCGACGCCGCGTCGGTCGATGTGAGTTTTCGGCGCGGTTGTTCAGATATCGGCTTTGTCGCTGCTCGACGTCGGGAAGCAGGTGGCGCTTCGCCACGCCGTAGCTGCTCAGCTGGTCGGTCACGATCACCCGCGGCACATAGTCCAGGCCCGTCAGCAGGCGCCTGAAGAAGCGCTTGGCGGCTTCGGCATCTCGGCGCTCCTGAACGAGGATGTCGAGCACAACGCCGTGCTGATCCACGCCGCGCCAAAGATAGTGCTGCACGCCATGGATCCGGACGAACACCTCGTCCAGGTGCCACTTGTCCCCGGGCCGTGGCCGTCCGCGGCGCAGGCGGCTGGCAAAGCTCCGGCCGGACTTCTTGCACA
>DATKFJ010000306.1:0-18248 GCA_035511435.1 Acetobacteraceae bacterium
GTGATGGTGGAGGCGCGCGATCCAATGCAGGCGGATGCGATTTTGGAAGCGTTGGAGAGGTCTTACATCGTCCGGCGGATTTAGCCAGCTGCGGTCACATTGACGCCCGATGCGCGTCCATCATCTCGGCCAGACTGATGAAGCGGAAGTTGTAATGCACGTCGGCGGGGGGCGCCGCGGTAGCGCCCCAACCGGGCGCATCGTGACGCCGGTCGATCCACGCGGAAGCCAGCCCCACGTCGTTCGCTGGCGCATGATCGTGGAACAGACTCTGCGCGGTGTGCAGAGTGACCGACTTGTCGATCCCCATCGCCGCCAGATGCTCCACCAGATACACAAAGTTCCGTGGATCGGGTTTGTACGAGCCAATATCCTCGGCCGTATAGACTGCATCGAACGCAACTCCAAGCCGCGGACTGGTCGCGCGAAAGCTGTCGCGATCGATGTTCGAGAGGATCACCAGCTTGTAGTGCTGTTTCAGATACCGCAGCGCTGCGACGGTGTCGGCAAACGCCGGCCAATCACCGACCGATGCGCCGAACCGTTGGCTTTCCGCCGCGTCCGGCATGACACCCCACGCGCTTGCAAGCTCATCGTGCACCCGAGCGAGCAGCTCGCTGTACCGCATGGCTGGATGGGCGCGTTCGAGTTGCGTTTCGTGCTGGCCAAACGTCGCCAGCACGGCTTCGCGCGTCAGCGCCTTTCCCGCGCGCGTCATCAATGGCTGCAACGCCGTGATGATGCCGCTCTCCCAATCGATCAGCGTGCCGTAGCAATCGAACGTCAGAACGCTGAAGTCAGTGAGCTGCATGGTCTATGTCCGCCCAATGCCCCGCTGATGCGGTGCGCTGCAACCAAGCTCGCACGTCGGCGGCATCAGCGAAGTTGTCCGGCACGCGCAGCCCCGCGCCGCCCATCGCGACCGCGGCCACGATGCCGTCCTCATCCGTCACGTCATCGCCAACGAACACTGGCAGCCGATACTGAAACGGCGCGCGTTCCATCAAACTGACGACCGCGTTGCCTTTGTTGACGCCGCGCGGCCGCACCTCCCAGATCATGTGGCCGGACAGCAATTCGAAATCGTTGGAGCCTTGCAGCAGCGCTGTCAGCGCGTCGTGGAATATCGGCCCTGCCGACGGCACCGCGCGATAGTGCACGGCGAACCCCCTGGCCTTGCGTTCCAACAATGCGCCTGGATGCGGTGCCACAAAACCCGCCGCCTCGACCAGCCACGCGTCCGGCGGCGCAGGCAGCGGCCGCCGCTCCAACGACTGGCCCGGGGCATGACGGATCGCGCCACCATGCTCGCCCGCCACGGCGAACACCGAGTTACCCAGCAGCTCATCGACCGTCTCGACTGGCCGGCCGGTAACGACCGCCAATGCATCGCCCAGCAGCCGTCGCAATTCATGCAGCACATCCAAAAGTCCAGCCGGCACCACGACCTTGTCAGGCGCCGGTGCGATGTCGAGCAGCGTGCCGTCCAGATCAAGCAACAGAGCAGCCCGATCCAGAGGCGGCAGCACAGGCATCATTCGCTACACCTGGCAGCCGACAACACGCACGTCGTAGATCGGATGCTGCAACATCGACGCCGACGGGTCGTTCGCCAGAATCCAGCCGCTGAAACCCGGCGCATCGGGGTGGCTGTCGGTGATCGTCAAATAGGCGGCGGAATCCTTTGGCTGATCCGCCGGATGGGTGTCGCAGGCCTGCACCTGGATGCTCAGCGAACCGACCTTCGCCTGCTGCCCGACCTTGATCGTCAATATCGAATTCTGCGCGTTCACCTTGTCGAGGACCTGCAACGTCACGCCGGCCTGCGGCAGCCAGGTAAGCTGCATCGGTTGCGGCGTGGAAGGCGGCGCCGCAGGCGCAGTCTGCGGTTGGGCGGTGGAGGGTTGCGGCTGCGACTGGTCCGTCGGCGGCTGTGCCTGTGTCTGATCCGCCGGCGCCTCCGTGTCCGCCTGCGGTGGGGTCTGCGGTGGGGTCTGCGATTGATCCGACGGTGGCTGCACCATCTGCGGTGCCTGTTGCGGCGCCGGATACTGTACCGAGGGCGGCATCAACGGCGTGGCGGTGATCGGCGCCAGCGACTGGGCGGCGGCAGCGACCGGCAGCGCGATCGCCGCGAACATGCCCAAGATCCGCCTCATCGTCCGGCGCGCTTTGGCGATTCCAGACCTTCGATCATGCCGGTCAGGATACGCCGCATCGCCGTCTCGTCGACGCCCATCAGCACGGCGTCCTCGAACGCATCCTGCAGGGCCTGGGCCAGTTCGGCGTGGTTCTCTGCCAGCATCCGGAGCTTTTCCCGGCACGATACCGGGACGCCGTCGGGTTGCGGCCATACGGCGGGTGCTGGCTGGGTCACGGCTTGGCCGCTCCTGGCTGAGCCTCCGCCGGGGGGCTGCTACTGGTCTGGCCGGGTTTCGGTGCGCTGGTCATGCTGAAGATGAACTTGCCCAAGAGTTCCTCGATACTTACCGAGGACTGGGTAATGGTGATGGTCTGCCCCGGCTGCAACACCGTCTCGTCGCCGCCGGGCTGGAGAGACAGGTATTTGCCGCCCAGCAGGCTCTCGCTGGTGACGATCGCTGCACTGTCCTTGGGCAGCTTGATGTCGCCCCGCACCGACAGTGCCACGACCGCCTGGAAGCTCTTTGGATCAATCCGCTCCTGGTTGACGCTGCCAACCGTGACCCCCGCCAGGCGCACATCCGCGCCAATGCCGAGCCCGTCGATGTGGTCAAATTTGGCGTAGAGCGTGTAGCCGGATAGGGCGGTGCGCCCGGAATGTGCGACGGCGTAGACCAGGAAGCCTGCCGCCACAAGCAGTACCACCGCTCCGGTCAGTACCTCCACGATGCTGCGACGGTTCATGCGCCCGGCCTCATGCAACGTGTTCCACCCGCCGTTGCCATCATGTCCGGGCGCATCTCGCCCGTCGCCGCCGAGATGGTGCGGCGACGGATCGCCAGGACGCGCCCGGACATGACGGTAAGAGGTGATCGCTGACCAAGGTCACTGATTCAGGCCGTCGATGTCAGTTGTCCGGGGTCCAGGATTCATAGTCTCCGGTGGCGCGGCTGCGGTGTCCGCCTTCGTAGTCATGTCCGGGTGGGCGGTAGCTTGCTGGCGTGCCGGTCAAATTCGGCAGGTGCGGCTTTTCCCACGGTTGCCGTGGGCGCTCCACCAGCGGTTCATCGGTGGTGTAGTGCAGCCAGGCATGCCACTCGGGCGGCACGCGGGATGCCTCCGGCGGGCCGGGATAGGTCACCCAGCGGCGAATGCGGTAACCGGCGCGGGGACGCCGCTCTTCGTAGTACGCATTGCCGTAGGCGTCGGCGCCGATGCGCCTGCCATTGAGCATGGTGAACAACCAGGTGCCGAGGTTCATGTCGCGCGGTATACGAAGCTCTTGGAGTCTGGTCCACCGGGGCCGTGCGTCACCCGGTCATCCACAGGATTTTGTGGTCCATTCGTTCATTTGACGCAAAATAGGCTTTCCGAGTCGCGGTGGCGGTCCTAGCATAACCGCCATGAAAGCGAACCGGGCGTGGCAGGGCGTGAGAATGCGGCGCGTAATGGCGGGAGCAGACCCCGATGGGTCAGCTCGGCAGGTTACTTTGCCGGCCGCCTGGAACGATACGGCTGCAGCCGCGCTGGCCGAGTTGGCGCCGGGGGACGGGCCGGTGACGCTTGCTGGCGCGGCCGATGCCTGGATCCGACCGATAGCGGACCGGGCTTTGCGGGCCGGACTGGATGTCCTGCTGAGCGAGCGGCTGCATCGCCTTCTGCTGCTGCGGCAGGGCGCTCCGACGGCGTCCGTTTGGGGTGGCGGTGAAAACGGTGCCGTGCCCGGTTTCGTGCTGAACCTCGCGTCGTTTCACGACACGGGTAGCGGTTTCGATGTGCCGAGTTTCGCAGAGGCAGTGGAAACCGCGGTCACTGCACTGACTCTGGCGGCGCCGACCGCTGCTCAAATTGCGGTTGGCATGTCCGATTTTGCCGGTTTGCTAGGTTTGCTGGGCATCGATTACGGCTCGGATACCTCGCTCGCGGTGGCTGGTGCGCTTGCCGCGATTCTGCGTGGTCGGGCCGAAATGGCTTCCAGTTCGCTGGCCACGTTGTTCGGGACGGTTGCACCAGCGACGCCGAATTGGCCGGCACCGCCGGTCGACACAGTGCTGCCTGGGCTCGCGGAAGCGGCCCGCGCCGCACGTCAGGCCGCCGTCGCAGTAAATGGCCTGCGGCATCGCACGCTGACGGTGATCGCTGAACCAGGTGCGGCGGACGCGCTGCTGGGGGCGGAGACTGGCGGAATTGCGCCGGCGTTCTCGCCATTGGGCGACGCTGGGGGCTTGAGTCGCACAGCGCGCGCCTGGCTCGCGGCAAGGGGTGTCGCTGCCGAGGCGGCATTGGCGGAACTGCTCGGGGGCGGCGATCCGCTGCCGCTGGCGAGTTCTGCCGCACATGCCGCCGTGCATGACGCGGTCGCGCCGTTCGTTCATGCCATGCCGGCGCGGCCCGAACCGGTGCGGCAGCCGCTACACGCCTTCCGTCGCCGCGAACTTCCGGCGCGTCGCGTCGGCTACACGCAGAAGGCCGCTGTCGGTGGGCACAGGCTATATCTGCGTACCGGCGAATACGATGACGGAACGTTGGGCGAGGTGTTCATCGCACTACACAAGGAAGGTGCGGCGTTCCGCGGCCTGATGGACAATTTCGCGGCCGCCGTCAGTCTTGGCCTGCAACATGGTGTACCGCTGGAGGCGTATGTGGAGGCATTTACCTTCACGCGCTTTGGTCCCGCCGGCACGGTGGAAGGCGACCCCGCGGTGGTCAAGGCCACGTCATTGCTGGACTACGCGTTCCGACATCTCGCCGCGAATTATCTGGGTCGGCGCGACATTCCCGAGGCCGAGGCGGAGGACGCCGATACCATCGGCAACGGCAGTCGCGATTATGCACCGCTGTTGCCGCTGGACTTGCCGGCGGAGGCGTCGCCACGCGCTCGCAGGCGGGGGTTCCGGGTGGTTTCCAAGTAGACGTCCATAACGACGGCCCAGTCCTTCAGTGCAGACAACTGGTGCTTCGGTGCAGACAAAAGGAACTTTGATCTGTCGCTGCGAGGAGCAAAGCGACGCGGCGCTCTCGTCCGTACCGAGTGTGCGAGATTGTCACGCAGGCTCTCGGACGTGACCCAGGTGTCGCAACCGGAACGTCAAGAATCGGAACAAATGGCGGAGCGACATGCTTGGGTTTGAAGTGGCACAAGGCCTGAGCAGCTTCCTCCGTCGCCTACATCTCGATAAGGACTGTGGTCGGTGATATCAACCAGTGCCCCATCGCCGTCGCAATCACCATGGGTATCGAAAGGAACCATGCATGTCCGGTCGTATCGAAGCCAAACTGGCGGAACTCGGCATCACATTGCCGCGCCCAATGCCGCCGATCGCGAACTACGTTCCATTCGCCATCACCGGCAACCTCGTCGTCGTCTCCGGACAAGTGCCGGCGGTAGACGGCAGGATCGCTGTGACCGGCAAGGTCGGTAACGGGTTGTCAATCGACCAAGGCCGCGAGGCCGCGCGGCTTTGCTTCATCAACGTGCTGGTGCACCTGAAGGCTGCGTGCGGCGGCGACCTGGACCGGGTGCGGCGCGTGGTTCGTCTGGGCGGCTTCATCGCCTCGCCGCCGGAGTTCACCCAACAGGCGGCGGTGATGAATGGCGCATCTGACCTCGCGGTTGCGGTGTTCGGCGAGGCGGGGCGGCATGCCCGCACCACCATCGGCGTGCCGGCACTACCGGCCGATGCGGCGGTCGAAGTGGAGGGAATGTTCGAGATCGACTGACGCTATCAGGCGATCGGCCGCACCGAGCTTCAGGCCGTCACGATGAGAGGCGCACAGCCAGACACTTCCCACTGACGGACTGTGAAGTCCGGTGCAGCCGCATCGCAGCGAGGCAAGCGCCAAGCCCGCTACTGTTCATCATCAATGTGAGATGAGGGTTTGCCAGAGCGCAACAGCGATTTGCGGAACGGTGTGCAGCCCCGAAGACAACCAGCCCTTATGTCGCTACACTGGTTGCCATGCCCGACGGTTCCGCCACCCTGACGCTGACGCTGCATCAGAAGATCGCCGAAGTTCCGGCCGCCGATTGGGATGCCTGCGCGGGACCGGACAATCCTTTTGTCTGCCATGCCTTCCTGAGCGCGATGGAGGACAGCGGGTCCGCCAACGCCCGCACCGGCTGGCTGCCGCAGCATGCGGTGTTGCGCAGAGAGGCAGGCCAGGTCGTTGCGGTGGCGCCGATGTACGCAAAGTCGCACAGCTATGGCGAATACGTGTTCGACCACGGCTGGGCGAATGCACTGGAACGTGCCGGCGGCGACTACTATCCGAAGCTGCAGGTCGCATCGCCGTTCAGTCCGGCGCCCGGTCCGCGGCTGCTGCGTCATCCCGCGGCAGGCGTGCCCGTCGCAGCGCTGGCCTCGGCTTTGCAACAGGCCTGTCAGTCGCTGGACCTGTCGTCGGTGCACGTGACGTTCTGCACCGAGGATGAATGGCAGGGGTTGGGAGAGGCGGGCTGGCTGCAGCGTGTCGGCATGCAGTTCCATTGGGAGAACGCCGGATACGGCTGTTTCGACGATTTTCTCGCCGCGCTGTCCTCGCGCAAGCGGAAGGTGCTGCGGCGCGAACGGCGGGACGCCAATGCGGCGGGGCTGACGTTCCGTGCACTGAGCGGTGCGGATATCACCGAGGCGCACTGGGACGCGTTCTACCGGTTCTATCGATCGACAGTGGATCGGAAGTGGGGGTCTGCCTATCTGTCGCGCTCGTTCTTCTCTCTGCTGGGCGAGCGCTTGGGCGATCGTGTGGTGCTGATGTTCGCCGAACTTGCCGGCAAGCCGGTGGCTGGTGCGCTAAACCTTGCCGGCAGCGAGGCGCTGTATGGCCGGAACTGGGGTTGCCGCGGCGACTGGCCGTTCCTGCATTTCGAACTGTGCTATTATCGCGCGATCGACTGGGCCATCGAGCATGGACTGAAACGTGTCGAGGCCGGCGCGCAGGGTCGCCACAAGATCCAGCGCGGGTACCTGCCGAAGCCGACGTATTCCGCGCACTGGATTGCGCATTCCGGGTTGCGTAGGGCTATCGCGAATTTCCTGGAGGATGAACGGCCCGGCGTCCGCGCCGAAATGGCGGCGCTGGCGGGGCAATCACCGTTCCGCAAGGGCGACGAATCGGACTGACGGTGCTTTCCGCACCCGTTGTGGCTGTTGTACTGTTCGCCGCGATCCTGCATGCCGTCTGGAACGTGGCAGTGCGCGCCAGCAGCGATCGTCGCCGGGAAACCTCCCTGGTGGTGATGGGCGGTGCGGTCATCGCGGCGATGTTGCTGCCGTTCCTGCCGCTGCCTGGGCTGGCAGTCTGGCCCTACCTGCTGCGCACCGCGGCGTTGAACGCGGTGTATTTCGCATTGATCGCAGAGGCCTATGCGCGCGGCGGCGTGGCATTGGCGTATCCGTTGATGCGCGGTGTTGCGCCGATGCTGACGCTGATTTGTGCATGGCTGCTGTTGGGCGAGGCGCTGCCTGTCACGGCATGGTTCGGCGTGGCCTGCATTTGTATAGGCGTGGCATTGCTGGCGCGCCGACAAGGTGTGGCGGGAGAACGCACGGCGGCGCTGCTGGCGTTGGCCAACGCGGTGGTGATCGCGGCTTATACGGTGAACGACGCGATGGGCGCGCGGGTATCGCAGGCACCCCTCGCCTACACACTGTGGCTGTTCCCATTGACCGCTGTGCCGACGCTGCTGTGGCTGCATCGCAAGATGAAACTTCGGCGCCCGACGCCGTTGGAGGCGTTGCGCGGTCTTGCTGGCGCCGCATGCATGATCGGTGCCTATGCGCTGGTGCTGTGGGCGATGACGCGCGCGCCGGTCGCGCCCGTGGCGGCGTTGCGCGAGACCGGCATCCTGTTCGGTGTGGTGCTGGCGCGCGTGTTGCTGGGGGAACGTCCGGGGCGTCGAGGCTGGGGCGGTGCTGTTGTTATTGCCACTGGCGCCGCTGTACTGCGTCTGGCGCCGGGGTGATAGCTGTCATTGCGAGAAGTGAAGCAACGACCCACTCACACCGACATGAACGCGACGGCATCGTCTTCGAATACTGCGCAGGTGAGCTTGCCACCGCAGCCGGCACCGGTGTCGAGACCGATGCGGTTCGGTCTGATCGTCGGTGTCGGGCTCGCCGTATGGCCGTGCACGATGATGGCACCGTGGTCCTGCTCGCTGGCGAGGAAGCTTTGGCGAATGCCGAGCAGGTCATCCTCGGCCTGTCGGTCCAGTCGAACGCCGGGGCGGATGCCGGCGTGGACAAACAGGTAGGCGCCCTCGCGATGATCGAGCGCGAGGCCTTCCATGAATGCGAAATGGGCTGCCGGCACACTGGCACGCCACGCTTCGCGCGACACGTGCGCGGCAATGCCCCAACTATCGAGCGTTGCCTGGCCGCCGGTGTGCAGCCAATCCGTTGCAGCGGCGCCGTCGCCTGACAGTGCATCCAGTGCGATGCGCTCGTGGTCGCCCATCAGGTTCACCGTTGCAAGGCCCCTGATCGGCGGACCTTCGGCGAGCAGCGCAAGGACGCCCGCACTGTCGGGCCCGAAATCGATGTAATCGCCAAGATGCACCAGCACCGCGGAGACGGCTGGGCGCCTGGCAAGATCATCAGCGATCGCTGTGTGCAACTGGCGAAGTTCCACGAGACAACCGTGGATGTCGCCGATCACGTACACCCGGCGACCGCGTGGCAAGCTGCCGGGCGCCAGCACGAACACAAGCGATGCCGCATCGGCGGCAATGCGTGACGGACGCCATGTGGGCACGGCAGTCGCATCGAGTTCGGCGCGTATGCGGGGCCGCGAGACGCGGCGAACAGGGCGGCGCATGGGTTGCATTATGCCGTGTGCGGCAGGCGTTGGGCAATGCGCTGTTCCGGCGGGTCAAGAGCCGCCCTACACGTCGCCGCGCGGGCCTGCTACGCTTCGCCATCGAGCGATCAACGATCGGAGGAAACCGTTGGCGAAGATCACATTCCCTGTCGAGGCGGGCCATATCATGCTGTTCGCGCGCGCCATCGGCGATACCAATCCGGTCTATCAGGATGCTGAAGCGGCAAAGCAATCCGAAGTCCGCGGCATCATCGCCCCGCCCACCTTTCCACAGGCCGTGGCGCAGTTCGATCCTGATTATCCGCTGCGCTGGCGTCCCGGCGAGCCGTGGTTCGGGTCCGGCAAGACGCCGAGTGGCGTGGAAAACCGGCCATCCGGCGGCGGCGGTCTGCACGCGGAGCAGCACTTCGAGTATCACCGCCCGCTGCGGCCGGGCGATGTGCTGACCGTGGAAACCAAGCCGGGCAATACTTGGGAACGCGAGAGCAAACGCGCCGGTAAGCTGACGTTTCGCGAGCGGGTCACTGAATATCGCGACCAGAAGGGCGAGCTTGTGGTTACCGCGCGTAGCATCGGGGTAACCACCGAGCGTCCCGTGGAACAGAGCTAAGGAGGGAATCGCGCCATGGCACTCAAAGCGAGCCAACTCAAGGTCGGCGACACGCATGTGGAACGCGTGGTGGAAAACCTGTCCCGCACCGAGATCGTGATGTATTGCGGCGTGTCGGGCGATTATAATCCGCTGCACGCGGACGAGGTCTATGTGACGCAGAAGGCCGGTTATCGAAGCGTGTTCGCTCATGGGATGCTGACGATGGGCCTCACCGGCAAGATGCTGACCAATTATGTCGGTGACGGCCGGCTGACAAAGTTCGGTGTGCGGTTCACCAACCAGGTGTGGCCTGGCGACGATCTGGATGCGAAGGCGACAGTGGCAGCGATTCGCGAGGATGGCGGACAGCGATTTGTCGATCTGACGCTGTCCACCACCAATCAGGATGGCAAGGAGGTCGCGAGCGGCAGCGCGACAGCGCGGATCGATCCCTGACGACAATGGTTGAACGGCATCCTCCACTGGCCCGCAATGTGTTGTTGCAGGCCAATGGCACGATCGATCTGACGGCGGCGGAACGCGAGTCGGTTGGGCGCGAGGAAGCTGAACGTCTCGATGCGGTCTGCCGAGCTTATGGTGTACCGCTTCACACGTGGCTGGGGGGCGCGTTGCGGCAGCATCTGACTGTGGCGATTGCGCTGCGGCTTGACGACGTGCGCGCAGTGCCGGGTGACGTTCGGCGGGTGGTGCTTGCAAGTTCTGAAGCGGATGTCGCGACGTTGATCCACGGGCTGGACGCTGCAGCAGACACACTGGGACCGGCGGTTGAACTTGCATTGCAGCTTGATGCGCAATTGCGCCCCGATGTGCTGGACGCACTGCGGGATGCCGGGCGACGGTTGAAGCTGGCCTACATCGCAGACCCTTGTGCTAACCTTGCGGATGCGTGCCGCGGTTTTGCGCGCGGTGCGCCACCGCTCGCGGTATCCGCGCATCGCCATGCGCCGAGAGATCTGGCGCGCGCGATGATCGACGGCGGCGTGCAGATCGTGCTGGTTGATCCGGTGCGTATTGGTGGTCCGGAAGCCGCGCGTATGTGGGGCACTACCGCTGATCTCACCGGCGCCGAATTGGCGCTGGTCTCGCATGACGACACGACGCAAGCTGCCTGCTATGCGGCACATGTGGCTGCCACGCTGCACGCGTGCACGCAGCCATTGGTGATCGGACGTGCATTGGCTGCGACACTGTCAGACCAAGATGGCGGGCTTGTTCTGGGCCAGGAAAGCGGTATCGACTGGACTGCTGCATCCAAGACGCCGCCCAGGCGCCCGACCATCACACGCGTCATATTGCACCGTATTTCGGTGCCGATGCGCCAGCTTTATGTCAGCGCGATGTACATGCGCCGCACGACGGAACGGATTGTAGTCGAGCTGGAAACCAGCGACGAGGCGCGCGCGTTCGGCGAGACCAACGGCACCGATGAGGTACTGCAAAGCTGCACGCGGATGGCGCAGAAACTGATCGGGCAGAACCCGCTCGACAGGTTGCGGCTGCGCCAGGCGATGGCGGGTCCGACAGTCGGGTCGCGCAACGGTCTCACCGACTGGGCGGCGTTGGCCGGGCTGGACATGGCGCTGTTCGACTGGGCCGGGCGCCATCACAACCTGCCGATCTGGCGCATGCTCGGCGGCGAGGGCAAGCACGACTTCGAGGCTGTGGCGCATATTCCCGCGCTGCTGCTCGACGAACCGGTGGATCGTCGGGAACTGCCGCGGCTGTTCGCCGATCCGGCCCGCATTCAGGAACTGGTGGATCACGCGCTGCATCTGCGTCGTGATCCCGGCTTCACCGCATTCAAGGTCAAGTGCACCGGCACCAGCCCGGCCTGGGATGTCGCCATCCTGCGTGCGTTGCGCGCCGCACTCGGCAATGATGTGAAACTGCGCTGGGATCCGAACGCATCCTATCCGCCAGCGCAGGCTGCCGTGCTGTGCCAGCAGCTTGAGGAGCTGAACCTCGAATACTACGAGGATCCGACACGCAATATTGCCGGAATGGCCCAGCTTCGGGCGCGCATGAAAACGCCACTGGCGACCAACATGTGCGTGGTGAACTTCGACCATTTGGCGACCGCGCTGCGCCAACCCTGCGTCGATGTGGTGCTGGCCGACCTGGTGATGTGGGGCGGCCCACAGAGCATGGTGGAATTGGGCGGCCTCACGCCGTTGTTCGACTTCGACCTGACGATCCACAGTGCGTTCGAACTCGGCATCGGTATGGCGGCGAACCTGCAGATCGCAGCGGCACTCGATCCGGTGCGTCGTGCGATCGATTTCGGGCTGGAGAATATGGTGCACGAGATCATTCTCCCACATATCCCGGTGCACGGTGGCCGCGTCGCCGTGCCGGACGGCCCCGGTCTTGGAGTCGAGCCGGACTGGGACGAAATTGTGCGCTGCAAGCTGGATATCACCACGATCACCGCTTAGCGGGAGAACACCATGGCCGACACGGTTTATCAGCCGTATATCGATAGCAAGCAGACCCCGCATCGCGTGCAGGGCTATGCACGCACTTTCACCCGCACGCCCGATGCATTTGTCGAGCGGCCGGTGACACTGACCGAGCGCACCGGTCCATTGGGCGTTGAGCAGCGGCTTGCCGTCGGATCAGCGGACTTCACGCGCACCAGTCCGGACGGCCCCCGGGCGCAGGGACCGCTGATGCTGCTGCACGGACGCGTGGTAGACGACTGTGACAGCCCGGTCGCCGGCGCGATGATTGAGGTGTGGCACGCCAACGCTTCGGGTAAATACATCCATGAAGACGATGCTTTCAACGCGCCGTTCGATCCGAATTTCACCGGTGGCGGCCGCGTGGTGACCGATGCCGATGGCCGCTTCAGCATTACCACGGTGAAGCCAGGACCATATCGCGCCGGTCCCGCGTCATGGCGCGCACCGCACATCCATTTCTCCATCATCGGCACGAGCTGGATGGATCGGATGGTGACGCAGATGCACTTTCCCGGTGAGCCGCTCAACGACTTCGACATGCTGCTGAACGCCGCGCCCGACGGGACACCGCGCGAGTCGATGATCGCGCACGCGCTGCCGCCGAGTATCGAGGCCGGCGATGCATCGGCGTTCGAGCACGTGTTCGTGCTGCGCGGACACGCCGGGAGCGGTGACGGTGGCTGATCCCAGCGTCTGGCAAACGATCGGGCCATTCTTTCCGACACGCTTGGCCGAACCGTCCTGCACCGATCTGACCGAGCTGCGCGGCAAGCCGGCGCGCGGCACAAGGATCACGTTGTCGGGTCAGATTCTGGAGCGTGATCGCCAGCCGATGAAAAATGCCATCGTGGAAATCTGGCAGCCGGACTCTGAAGGTTTATTTCCCCATCCCGCCGACCCGCGTGCCGCCTCGGCCGATCCGCACTTCCTCGGATGGGGGCGCTGCGCCACCGATGCCAACGGGTGGTATCGCTTTCGCACCATCATGCCGGGTCGTCGTGCTGATAATGCGGGCACCAGGCTACCGCATATCAACATGATGCTGCTGGCATCAGGCATCATGCGCCGGCTGACCACGACAGTGTTTTTTGGCGATGAAACAGTTAGCCCAGACGATCCGGTGTTGACCGCAGTACCGCCGGCATCCCGCAACCGCCTGTTCGCTCGACGAGCACCAGAGTTGGATCGCGTGACCGATGAAGCGTACCGATTCGACATCGTCATTCAGGGTGCCGAGGAGACGCCATTCTTTCTTGACTGATGCGTGCCAGGCACTGTCATGGCGGGCGTCGCTAGTTCATATGCGCCGGCAGCCACAATGCCAGTTGCGGGAATACGGTCAGCAGGAGCAGCAGCACGAACATGATGATGTGGAATGGGATCGTGCCCATCACCACATCGCTTAACTCCCCATCCCATATGCTCTGGATGACGAAGAGGTTGATGCCGATTGGCGGAGATATCTGACCGAGTTCCACATACATCACCAGGATGACGCCGAACCAGATTGGGTCGATGCCATATTTCGCCAGCACCGGATATAACAATGGCACGGTGATCACGATCATACCAATGCTTTCGACCAAACATCCCAGCACCGTGTACAGAACGAACAATGCGCCGAAGAATTCGAAGTGGCTCAGGTTCAACCCAACCAGCCAGCCGGTAACGGTTTCGCCCACGCCCGCCACGCCGATCGCATAGGCATAGATGTAGGCTGCATAAATGATGAACAGCAAGTTACCGACAATCTGTACCGTGCGGTGCAACGCATCGACGAATTGTCGCCAGCGTAACTCGCCCCAGGTCAGGCACAGCAGCAATGCGAACAGGCATCCGCCTGAAGCCGCTTCCGTCGGTGTCGCCACGCCGGCGTAGATGCTGCCCATGATGCCGCCGATCAGCAGCGCGAAGGGCACGATGTCGGCCAGCGCAAGCAAAACACCACCGGTTGCGCCGCCGCTGTCACGCGGCACCACGCCACCCCACAACGAACGCAGGCCGATATACAGCATGAACATGGCAGTCAGCATCATGCCGGGGATCACCCCGGCCATGAACAGCTTCGCCACCGAGGTCTCGGTGAACGAACCATAGATGATCATGGCAATGCTGGGCGGCAGCAGTATGCCGAGTGTGCCGCCCGCGGCGAGCGAACCGGCCGACAGCTTGCGGTCGTAGTTGCGTTGCACAAGCTGCGGCAACGCAACGCCACCAATAGACGCCGCCGTAGCGACGGATGAACCGCTGATCGACGCGAACAGCGCACAGCCGACAATGTTGGTCTGCAGCAGACCGCCCGGCAGCCGCGCCACAACTTTCGCCAGTCCGCGATAGATCCGGAACGACAATCCGCTGCGCTGCATCAACTCCGCCATCAGTACGAACAGCGGAATGGCCGTCAGCGTGAAGCTGTTCATGCTGCCCCAGGTAATCAGCCCGATGCCCTTCAGCGCGGTCGCCCCGTTCTGCAACAGCAGATACACCACACCCGGCACTGCAATGGCGAATGGCACAGCCATGCCCGCCGCCAGCAGCAGCAGGAACAGGCCGAACGACCCGATCAGCGCGAACGCGACGCTCATTGCTCAGCGCCACACGGCGCGGCAGCGACGAAAGTTCAATGTCGCGGACCTTAGCAGCGACAAGATCACCGCCAGTGTGCCGATCGGCATCACCGCCTGCGGAATCCACAACGGCGTGGCCAGCAGCGTCGGCGCCACGTCGCCCGAGTGCCATGACTGCAGCACGTAGCGAGTCAATTGCCATAGCAGGACAGCGCAGAACATGAGCGACAGCACATCGAACACGAGATGCGAGATGGCACGCAGGCGCGGCGACAGCCTAGTCTGGATGAACTGCACGTGGTGGTAGGAGCGATACACCTGGCACACCGGCAGGCTCAGGAACGTGATGCCGACGATGATGTAGCCGCCCAGTTCCTCCGACATCTCGAACGAGAAGCCGAACAGGTTACGGGTGATGAGTTCCAGGATGACGACGAATCCCATCACTCCGATGCCGATCTCGCAGATCACCATGCAGACATGCTCCAACAGAGTGGGAGCCGGATGGAACGACTCCTCTAACTCCTCGCCCGGAAATTCGGCGTCGCGCGTTTCGTCCTGCGCGATGGTCATCGACCGACCGCGGCGCGTATCTTCGCCAGCACCTCGACTGCCTCCGGTCCGTGTGCTTTCGCCCATTCGTCCCAATATGGGCGCAGCTTGTCGGTCGCCAGCTTGACATCATCCGGGGATGCCGGCGTCACAATCATCCCGTCGTGGGCGTACTGAGCGGTCAGAGCGTCTTCCTCCTGGTTCATCTCGCCTATAGCCCAGGTGGCCGCTTCCGTGGCCGCATCGTGCACGATCTTCTGAGTTGCAGGCGGCAGTTTCTGGAACGCTTCCTGATTCACGATGAGCGTCGAATTCACGTACGACGTCGGGAAGCCGTAGCGGTATTTCAGCAGATCATGCCAGGTGACACCGCCGCCAGAACTTGCGGTCAGCGCCCCATCTACGACGCCACGATCCAGCGCGGCGGCCACTTCAGGCGTGCCGATGGTCAGTGGCACGCCACCGAACCGGCGAATGAACTCGCCTTGCTCCACCGAGGTGACGCGCAGTTTCAATCCCTTGACGTCGGCGAGCGAGGTGATCTTCGTGCGGCCCCATATCACCTGGAACGGATAGGAGTATTGGCTTAGCACCACGATGCCTTTCTTGCCGTAGTCCTTATCCAGATAGGGCCGCAGGATTGACATGGCCTTCGCCAGTTCAGCGCCGCTTTGCAACAGCATCGGCAACCGCAGAATCGCACTGATCGGCACGTTGCCGGTGGAAAAGCCATCGTCGCCCATCTGCACCACGCTGTCCGCCACGGCGGGCGTGATGTTGGTGGCGTTGATCGGCAGGCTGCCGCCAAGATGCAGATTAATCAGCAATTCGCCATTGGTCTGCTGCTTCACATTGTCGATCAGCCGGATCACGCCTTTCACTGCAGCAACCGTCGCGACCGGATTGTAGACGTAGCATTCCCAGGTGGTGGCAGCCGATGCAGTCTGTGCCGCAAGCAGAAGCCAAACCGCGCCGATTGCGCGGAACAGCAGACGTGTCACGTACGTTTCCCCTTTATTGTTGACCGCAAAAAAATCACACCCAGCGCAAGTTAGGCTCGCAGCCGAGTAGATGCTGGCCGATTGTTTCGAAATGCGAGCGGCGGCCCTGCACTTGCTGGGTCACTGTATTGACATCGCGAAAGCGCCGCTCGAACGGGTTGGCATCGAAGATCGCAGTCGAGCCAGCCTCGTGATAAGCGACGTCCACCACTTCCTTCGCCTGATGGATCGCGTAAGTCGAAGCCTGACGGATTCTCAGTCGGTGATCCGAGGGCACTTCACCCGCCAGCCTTGTCGCCTCCTGCGCATCGCGCAACACAGCGATCAGCCACGTGCGTGCGGCGTTCAGCTTCGCATCCGCCATGCCGATCTCGGATTGGATCATCGCGCTGTCGCGCAGCGACGTTTGGGTAAGCGCCGGGGTCTTTCCGCTGGCGAGCGCGATGAACGCATCCAGCATAGCGCGTGCCGCACCAAGTGCGACCGCGGCAAAACCGGAAGCGTAGATCTGCATCGCGGCGAAGCGATAGATCAGGCCAGGTTCACGGCGTTCCTCCGGCCTGTCGCGCGTGATTGTGTGGGCATCATCGACAAACAGATCCTGCACGGAATATGTATCGCTGCCGGTGCCGCGTAGTCCCATCACCTGCCAGACATCCTTGATCGTGGGCACCTCACGACGCATCAGCATGGTGCGGTCCCATGGCCTGCCGTCGGGATGGCGTTGCGGTGTCGTGCCATCAGCTTCGAAGCACGGACAATGCGCGCCGAGCCAGGTGGCGTGGCGACTGCCGCTGGCGAACGCCCAGGTGCCGGTGACGCGCCAGCCACCCTCGACGCGGATTGCCTTTGCACCGGGCCCCATCCCCCAGGCCAGCACATCGCGTTCGCCGCCGAATACCTCTCGCGCGACGTCGGGCGCCAGATAGCCCGCCGACATGGAGCAGCCGGAGCCTTGGTTCATGCACCATGCAACCGACGCATCACCGCTGGCGATCGCGTCCACGCATTGGATATAGGTCGCGGGATCGAGTTCAGCGCCGCCGAGTGAGCCTGGTACCAGTAGCCGGAACATGCCGGCGGCGTGCATCGCATCCAGCACGTCCAACGGCAGTTCACGTGCCGCATCGATGCGTGGCGCGGCCGCCTCCAGCAGCGGCGCAAGCTGGCGGGCACGGGCAATACAATCTGTCGCGACGCCCGTTTGCCCTGCCTCGTGCACGTCCATCGAATCGTTCCTCAGTTATGTCTGCGCGCAACGCTACACCGCGGTTGGCTTGTCGCGCAAAGCGAGCGCTATATTGTCGGCATGGACGAACACGCGGTGTTGCTGGAGCAGATCGCGGAGGAGATGCGGGCGACCGCTCGCTGGACGGGACGCGCGCAACTTTCCCAGCGCGTCGCGGCAGCGCTCGCCAAGGTGCGGCGCGCCGCGTTCGTGCCGACGGGTTCGGCGCAGGCAGCGTATGCCAACAGGCCGCTGCCGATTGGTCACGGCCAGACGATATCGCAGCCCTTCATCGTTGCGCTGATGACGGAGCTGCTGGATTTGAAACCGGACGACAACGTGCTGGAAGTTGGCACCGGGTCTGGCTACCAGGCCGCGGTACTGGCGGAACTCGCGCGCGATGTCTGTTCCATCGAGGTGATCCCGGAACTGGCACGCGCCGCGGCCGCCGCGTTGGCACAACAGGGCTATGGCAATGTTGTGCTGCGCACCGGTGACGGCGGGCTAGGGTGGCCGGAGCGCGCGCCGTTCGACGTGATCATCGTGACGGCCGCGGCGCCGAATATACCACCGGCGCTGATCGAGCAGCTTCGTTCTGGCGGAGTAATGGTGATCCCCGTGGGGCCGCGCCACGGCGATCAGGAACTGGTGCTGCTGCGCAAGAATGCAGCGGGCGAAGTGACACAACGCAACGTTCTCCCGGTGGCGTTCGTGCCGCTGACGGGCGGTTGACTTACTGAACGGATGCGCAAGATACTGATGAGTATTCGCAACGCGGGGACGCGCAATGAAGCTGATGTGGTTCCACCTGATGCCCTACACGGAGCTGCCGGACGATTTCCGCGACACGAACCCGTCCGT
>DATKFJ010000307.1:0-10172 GCA_035511435.1 Acetobacteraceae bacterium
GTTGTCGAGGCCGGCGCGCTCGGGGCCGAACAGCACGCCGGTGCGCAGGTCCCGCGCACAGATCTCGCGCAGCTCGGCCGCTGCACCGCGCGCGGTCAGCACCGGCTTGATGATGTGGCGCGGGCGCGGACAGGTGGCGAACACATGGTGCAGATCGGCGACCGCAGCGGCAACGTCGTCATGCAGCGTCGCGCTATCCAATATCCGATCGGCACCGGAGGAATTGCGCCACGCCTTCTCCTGCGGCCAGCCATCGCGCGGCGCGACCAGACGCAGGTGGAATAGCCCGCCGTTCGCCATGGCGCGCGCGCAGGCGCCGATGTTGTCGGCCAATTGCGGACGCACCAGGATCACGACAGGCGAGTTGCCGATCGGCGCAAGGTCGGCGCCGAATTCGCGACCGGTCATGCTGCGGCGGCAAGTGGCACGCGGGTCATGCCGACAAGCACTCGGCGCGACCGGTTCCCCACCGCCGCCATGACGGCAGTGGTGGTGGGGGCGGTGGAGTATCGGGCAGGCAGTATCATTGGGCGCGCCTGGCCTGCCAGGATTTCATGAACGTGATCTGCTCATTCTGCGACTTGAT
Organism: Acetobacteraceae bacterium; assembly: GCA_035511435.1. Classification (GTDB taxonomy): domain Bacteria; phylum Pseudomonadota; class Alphaproteobacteria; order Acetobacterales; family Acetobacteraceae; genus JAMXLO01. The sequence continues at coordinate 587 of DATKFJ010000307.1, forward strand.
GATGTTGCGCGCGAGTTGCTTCAACTGCGGATCCTTGCCGTATTGCAGCTCCACCTTCGCCATGTCGACCGCGCCCTGATGATGCGGGATCATGCCGGCGACGAAATCCTTGTCGGAATCGCCCGTGTAGGGGATCGACATCCCCTGGTCCATCTTCGCCATCGCATCGCGATAACCCTTGGTGGATGCCGGCTCTCCCGCCGCCGGCGGGCCGCCCATCTGCATGCCCGGCGTCGCTTGGGCGAACGCCGGCGGTGACAGCAACATCGCCGCCGCAACAAGCAGCCATCGCAGCATCATCGTTCTCCTGATCAGGTGATCCGTCGCCAGGTGGTGCCTTGCGCGCCATCTTCCAGCACGATCCCCCTTGCCGCCAGCTTCGCGCGGATCGCATCGGCCCGGGCGAAGTCCCGCGCTTTGCGTGCGGCGAGTCGTTCCGCGATCGCCGCATCGATGTCGGCAACATCGTCGGCGCCGGCGTGGAACCACGCGCCTGGTTCGGTGCGCAACAGTCCCATCAGGTGGCCCGCCGCGCGCAAGCCACATGCCGCGTCGAAATCACCTGCCAAGGCACTGTCCGCCAGGGCATGCATCGTGGACAGCGCCAGCGGTGTGTTCAGATCATCGCACAATGCCGCCATGATAGCTGGTGGCGGGTCTGCTGCTGAAATGTCGGGATACTTCTCCAGCGCGCGATAGAACCGATCGAGCTCGCGCCTGGCTTCCACGACGGCGGCATCGGAATAGTCCGGCGTGGCGCGGTAGTGCGTCCGCAGCAACAGCAGACGCACCACCTCGCCCGGCACCTTCGCGAGCACGTCGCGCAAGGTGGTGAAATTGCCGAGGCTTTTGGCCATCTTTTCGCCGTTCACCAGCAGCATGCCATTGTGCACCCAGTAGCGCGCGAATCCGCTTCCCGGGAATGCGCAGAGGCTTTGCGCCACCTCGTTTTCGTGGTGCGGGAAAATCAGGTCGGTGCCGCCGCCGTGGATATCGAAGTCGGTGCCGAGATGCTGCCAGCACATCGCGCTGCATTCGATATGCCAGCCGGGGCGGCCGCGGCCCCACGGGCTGTCCCAGCCCGGCAAATCCGGCGGCGAGGGTTTCCACAACACGAAGTCGCCCGGATCGCGCTTGTAGGGCGCGACATCGACGCGCGCGCCGGCCAGCAATTCGTCCGGGCTGCGTCCTGACAGACGTCCATACGACGGAAAACTCGGCACCGAGAACAGCACATGACCTTCGGCCGCATAGGCGTGGCCTGACGCGATCAGCCGTTCGATGATCGCGATGATCGGCTCGATGTGTTGCGTCGCCCGTGGTTCCACGTCCGGTGGCAGGGCGCCGAGTGCCGCGACATCGGCATGGTAGTCGACGATGGTGCGTGCGGTCAGCGCGGCGATCGGTTCGCCGAGTTCCTGGGCGCGTGCGTTGATCTTGTCCTCGATGTCGGTGATATTGCGGACATAGGTGACACGCGGATACAGCTGCCGCAGCACGCGCAACAGAACATCATACACCACCACGGGCCGCGCATTGCCGACATGCACCAGGTCGTAGACCGTTGGGCCACACACGTACATCCGCACATGCTGCGAATCGAGCGGCACGAACCGCTCCTTCCGGCGGCTGGCGCTGTTGTGCAGATAAAGCTCGTGCATGGAACCATTCTCCGAGGAACCCGATTTCTCGACCAAACCGGGCGGCAAATCAACGCGGCAATGGCACGGGCAGCGCACCCGCCACCCGGATATCGAATGATTGAGGGTGGTTAGCAAGTGGACAAAGCGGCGGCCTGCGTGAGCCAACGCGAGCGATTGCGCCGCAGCGGACGGCTGGCGCGCTTCGCCGCCGTATTCGGGCCGGGCCTTGTCGTCATGCTGGCGGACAGCGACGTCGGGTCCGTCATCACCGCCGGGCAGTCGGGCGTGCAGTGGGGCTACCGCCTGCTTGGCCTGCAACTTGTGCTGATACCGATCGTGTACATCGTGCAGGAACTCGCCGTCCGGCTCGGCATCTTCACGGGGCGAGGGCATGGCGAGCTGATCTGTGCGGTGTTCGGGCGGGTTTGGGCGTGGATCGCCGTCACTGCCTTGGCCATCGCGACAGTCGGCGCGCTGCTCGCCGAACTGTCCGGCGTCGCCGGCGTTGGCGAACTGTTCAACGTGCCGCGCGCAGCGTCGCTGCCGATCGCGGCGGTCGGCCTGCTGGCCACGGTGATCACCGGGGCGTACCGACGGGTCGAGCGGATTGCCATCATCATTGGACTTTGCGAGCTGGCATTCTTTTTCGTCGCATGGGCCGCGCGGCCCGACCCGCATGCGCTGCTCGCCGGCAGCATCGACATTCCTTACACCAACCGGGATTACCTTTATCTGGTGGCGGCCAATGTCGGCTCGGTGGTGATGCCGTGGATGATCTTCTACCAGCAGTCAGCCATCGCCGATAAGCAACTGGGACCGGAACATTACGCGATCGCGCGGTACGACACGTTGGCTGGCGCGGTGATCACCCAGCTTGTCATGGCCGCTGTTCTGATCGCCTGCGCCGCGACGATCGGCGGTGGTGCGCCGCTGCGAACGGTGGGCGACATGAGCGCGGCGCTGACGCCCTTCCTTGGTATTGCGATGGGGCGGCTGGTGTTCGGCATCGGCGTACTGGGCGCCGGCATGGTGGCGGCGATCGTCTGCTCACAGGCGTTTGCCCGGGGATTGGGCGAGGTCACCGGCTATCGGCGCAAGCTCGAGCAGCATTCGCCGCCTGCGCGCTGGTTCTATGGGGTGTACGCGCTGTGCGTCGTCGGCTGCGCGACCACTGTGGCGCTGTGGCCCGATCTCGTCGCGCTCAATATCGGCGTGCAGGTGATGAACGCGTTGATGCTGCCGGTCGTGCTGGGCCTGCTGATCGCGCTCGCGATGAAGGCGCTGCCGGCCGCACACCGACTGCGCGGGCCTTATTTATGGCTGGTGCTGGTGGTCGGTTCGTTGACCGCCGGGGTTGGCGTGTTCGGCGGCGTCGCCGGCGTTGGCTGGCTGCATTGAAGGCGAGCCGGAATGGCGCCGGCGGTGCTACTTGACAGGATTGGTTCGATGGCCACGTGAGATGGTTGACCGGATCAAGCCGGGCCGGAGCAAGGCGGGCGGTTCAGGAGCAAAACGATGAGCAATTGCACTCTGTCGCTCTGTGCTGCCGGCATTCTGTTGATGGGATGCGTGGCCAATTCCGATGTTTCCGCCAACGGTATGGCCGCTCAAGCTGGTAGGCCCGTCGGCTATTTGTATCACGACGGCAATCACCTGAACGCTGTCAGCCAGGCGTCACCGCAGGCAATCTACAGTGCGACGCACGGAACCTGGCTGTGGCCGCCAGCGTCAGCCGTAATGAACGACTGAAATCATCAGCGACGGTTCCAGGAGCAATACGATGATCCACCGCAGTCTGCCACTCGTCGCCATCGGAATCCTGTTGTCAGGATGTGCTGCCTATCCCGGCGTCTATGCCGGAGTGGCCGCCCAGGCGCCTCCGCCCATCGGGTATCATTATCACGACAGCACTCACCCGAACGATGTCGCCCAGACGTCGCCGCAGGCCATGTACAATGCGGCGCACGGAACGTGGCTGTGGCCGCCAGACACGTTCGGGTTGCGGAACTGAAAGCGCCTTCCTAGCGCAGGTCCGCATTCCAGTCGGCCGGGATCGGTTCTAGGTTTGGCCGGGTTCGGGAGGAGTGAGAATGCGCAACGTAGCCTTCGAGGTCCGGCTGATCGCCGGCGCGCTTGGTGCTGAACTGCATGGCGTGGACCTGTGTGTCGAGCTGTCCGCCGAGACGATCGGCGCAATCCGCCAGGCGCTGCTCGATCATGGTGTGATCTTCTTTCGCGACCAGGACCTGCCGCCCGATCGGCTGCTGGCGCTGGCACGCCGCTTCGGCACGCCGGTCGAATATCCGTTCCTTAAGGGGATCGAGGGGTTTCCGGAGATCATCACCGTTTCCAAGCTGGAGGACGAGACGATCAACTTCGGCGGCGTCTGGCATTCGGATACGACCTATCTGCAAGAACCGCCGATGGCGACACTGCTGGTCGCGCGCGAGGTGCCCGAGGCAGGCGGCGACACGATCTTTGCCAACCAGTATCTTGCCTATGAGACGCTGTCGGACGGCATGAAGCGACTGCTTGCCGGGCTGAAGGGCGTCGCCAGTTCGGCCAAGGCGGACTCCAGCCGGACACGCGAGGACCGCATCAAATCCGATGGCAGCGCCGATGCGCGCAAGCTGCTGACCGCCGAGCATCCGGTGGTGCGCACGCATCCGGAAACCGGGCGCAAGGCGCTTTATGTCAACCGCGCACACACGGTGGGCTTTGCCGGCATGACCGAAGAAGAAAGCACGCCGCTGCTGGAATTTCTGTTTCACCATCAGATCCGGCCGGAGTTCACCTGTCGGTTTCGCTGGACGGTGGGATCGCTGGCGATCTGGGACAATCGCTGCGCGCAGCACTACGCGGTGAATGACTACGCCGGCCAACGCCGCATCATGCAGCGCGTCACGCTGGCCGGCGATCGGCCACGGTGAACGGCGGCGCGCTACGTGCCGGGGCGGCGCTTGCGCGGGGGTCGGCGCCTGCGCGGGGGTCGGCACCTGCGCGGGGATGACGCGCCGGATCGCCTACAGCAGCCCTTCCTTGCGGAAACTGAACCAGCGGCCGTTGCCGACGATGATGTGGTCGTGCAGCACGATCGACAGTGCCGCGGCAGCCGCCTTGATCAGCTGGGTCATCGCGCTGTCCTCGGCCGATGGTGTCGGGTCGCCGCTCGGATGGTTGTGCACCAGGATCAGCGCGGTGGCATGCAACTCCAGCGCGCGCTTCACCACTTCGCGCGGATAGACCGGTGTGTGGTTCACCGTGCCGCGCTGCTGCGCTTCGTCCGCCAGCAGCCGGTTACGATTGTCGAGGAACAGCACACGAAACTGCTCCACCCGCTCGCGCGACAACTCGGCGTTGAGATACGCCAGCAGCCGGTCCCAGTTGGTCAGCACCGGCCGATCGATGACGTCCGCGCGCATCAGGCGCAGCGCGGCGGCCTGCACCGACTTCAGTGTCGCTGCGCCGGCCTCGCCCAGCCCTTCGACCGTCAGCAACTCCTGCACCGGTGCGGCGATGGCGCGGGCGAAACTGCCGAACTGCGCGATCAGCGCGCGGGCGATCGACTTGGTGTCGCGCCGCGGCAGGGCGAACAGCACGATCTCCAGCATTTCATGGTCGGCGAGCGCTTCCGGTCCCGCGGTCAGCAGGCGTTCGCGCAGGCGCCGGCGATGGCCCTCGACGCCGGCGGCCTTTGGCGCATCGGCCGGCGCCTGGTCGAACAGGTCCGGCTCCTTGGCGGAAGCGGGCGGCGGCTTCGCACGGGCGGGCGCGCAGGTTGGGGCTGTCACGCCCCAGCCATGCGGCAAATTGGTTGGGCGGCGGTTAACGCCCCTCGGTTAACACCCGGCGGTCAACGCCCGGCGGTTAATGCCCAGCGGGCGCGTCGCAGGGTTCGGTGCCCATCTCCGCCGGAATGGAGACTTCCAGCAGCTCGAACGTGTCGGACGTGCCGGTTTCGTTGTGCGGCGTGTGGCCGGGAATCATGATCGAATCACCGGCCTTGACGCGCACTTTCCGGTCCTCGAACTCCAGGTCGATCCAGCCGCTGAGCATGTAGACGAGTTGCGCCTGGCATTTGTGGATGTGCCAGCCTGTCGGCTTGGACATGCCCTGTTCGGCCGATGTCACCTGGGCGCGCATGACGCCGTTGGTGCCCTCGGTCACACCGAGGTCGCGGTATTTGAAGAAGGCGCGGCGGCCCGCGACGTAGTTGGCGTTTTCCTTGCTTGCAACGGCGACCTTCATGGCGGGCGACGTCATCGTTTGGTCGTTCATGGCGATCCTCCTTGGTCCGGATGGTTGCAGCGGCAGCGGAATTTATCGTGCCGGTCATCCCGATAGTACTTTAATCCCGATGGGGCTTTAATCTAGAAGGCGCGCCCACTGACGGCAATGCGCGGTCCGTTCGCGGCTTGCGGGATCGGCGGAAACTCTGCGTCACGGCCACATGACATCGACCTTGATGGTGGTCGGTGAAGCGGCAGATCGGTGTCTCGAGGCGATCGAACAACTGGCCGATACCGTGCGTCGCGGGGCAGGCATTGTTGCCTGTGGTCTTTCGGCGGGCTGATTATTCCCTGCTGATCACCAAAGGAACCAGTCGGCCGAGCCACCGCCCACAAGGGGGAGAATTGGTATTATTTGGGCGCGGTGTAGGGCGGTTTGTCGAAACCGGCCGGCGAGAGGGTGAAAATCTCAACCCCATCGTCGGTGACGCCGATCATGTGCTCGAACTGTGCCGACAGGCTGCGGTCGCGGGTCACCGCGGTCCAGCCGTCATCCAGCACCTTCACCTCGGGACGGCCGGCGTTCACCATCGGCTCGATGGTGAAGAACATGCCGGAGCGCAGCACCGGGCCCTCGCCGGGACGACCGAAATGCAGCACGTTCGGCGGCTCGTGGAAGCGGCGGCCGATGCCGTGGCCACAGAAATCGCGCACCACGCTGAAGCGCTGGGCCTCCACGTAGTTCTGGATCACGTGGCCGATATCGCCCAGCGTGACGCCGGGCTTCACCGCCTGCACGCCACGCATCATCGACTCGTAGGTCACCTCGATCAGGTTGCGCGCGCGCGTGGAGGCGTTGCCGGCGACATACATGCGTGAACTGTCGCCATGCCAGCCACCCAGGATCACAGTGACATCGATATTCAGGATGTCGCCGTTGTCCAGCTTCCGCTCGCCCGGAATGCCGTGGCACACGACGTGGTTGATCGAGGTGCAGATCGACTTCGGATAGCCGCGGTAGTTCAGCGGCGCCGGAATCGCGCCGTGTGCGGTGATGAACTCGTGGCACACCGCATCGAGCGTGCTGGTCGATACACCCGGCCGCACGTATCCGGCGATCATGTCCAGCGTCTCGGCCGCCAGGCGCCCCGCGGCGCGCATCCCGGCGAAATCCTCCGGGTTATGGATGGTAATGCGTCTCGCGTCCGTCCCGCCGTCCATCGTCCCTGCTCCGTCCGCCCGCGGCACTGCCGGCAAAGTCGAAAGATGCGCAACAGGACGGCTCGGCGCAAGGCTAATGCAGCGGACAGTACCAGGGCAACCAGGTGGCCGCGGGCAGCCGAGCTTTCCTGCCATTGCGGCGGGCATTGCACCGGGGGTGCAGCGGGGGTGCTGCGAGGCATCAATCGCGATCGCGGTGCCCAACCGGCCCGGGATTGCTTCGGCTCACTCGCAATAACAGCAAAGTCCGCACCGGTTCGCGTCTTTCACGTGGTTTACCCGATTGCCGTGAACGGTCGGTGGTCAGTGGTCAGAAGGAACCGGAACGGCTATTCCCCTGCTGAATCTCTGACCGGTGGCCGCTGAAAATGATCATCGATATGCACACCCATGCCGGCCGACCGCACCGGATCGGCCCAGTGGACCAGACAGTGCTTGCCACCATGGGGCCGGGCGGCGTGGCTGCCGCCGTGGTCTGTGCGATCGCCGATCTGCCGATGATCCGGCGCAACCCGGCGACCAAACGGCTGGAGAAGGTGCGCGACCCGGAACCCGGCGAGTGCCTGGCCTGTGTCGACGAATATCTGGCCAGCTTCGAGGCCACCGGGATGCGGATTGCCCGCGAACCAGCGGACATTCGCACGGATGATCCGGCGCTGGTTCTGGCGGTGGAGGGGTGCGACTTCCTGGAAGGCGACCTCGACCGGCTGGACGCACTGGAAACGCGCGGCGTGCGATCCATCCAGCTTACCCACTACCTGGTGAACGAAACCGGCGATATTCAGACCGCGCCGCCAGTGCATGGCGGCCTGACGCGCTTCGGCGCGGAGGCGGTGCGGCGGATGAACCGGCTGGGGATCATCGTGGATGTGGCGCATTGCTCCGAGGCGACAGTGGCCGGCGTGGTTGCCGCCGGCAGCAAGCCGATCCTGTGCACGCACGCCAATCTGAAGGAGCCGGGCCATCCGGATGGCGATCACCCGCGCTATCTCAGTCCCGAGTATGCCCGCATGGTGGTCGAGACGGGCGGTGTGATCGGCGCCTGGATCGCGGTGCTCTGGGAGGAGAAGCTGGCCGGCATGATCCGCCATTTGTTCCGGTTGATCGACGCGGTGGGAATCGACCATGTCGGCATTGGCAGTGACCTGCCGGCGGGCGCGGCAAAGTCGGAAATGCCGGATTTTTCGCGCCATGCGGAGATCGCCGCGGCGTTGCGCGCCCGCGGGATGACCGAGGATGAAGTGGCAAAGGTTTGCGCCGGCAACTGGTTGCGGGTGTTTCAGGCGGTGCGCGGCTGATGGCCCAGGCCGGGAGCTATGACGCGCAAAAGCGTGCAGCGGCGGAAGTGGCCGCGGCCATGGTCGAGGACGGCATGGTGATCGGCCTCGGCACCGGCTCGACCGCGTCTTTTGCCATCGCGGCGCTGAGCCGTCGGGTGCGCGAAGGTCTGCGCATTCTGGCGATTGCCACGTCGGAGCGCAGTGCGGCGCAGGCGCGCTCTGGGGGTATCCCGCTTACCAGCTTCGCCGAGCATCTCCGGCTGGATCTCACGATCGATGGCGCCGACGAGATCGAGCGCGGGTCGCTCAACCTGATCAAGGGCCTGGGTGGCGCGTTGCTGCGGGAGAAGATCGTCGCCGCCGCGAGCGATCGGCTGGTGATCGTCGCTGATGCCAGGAAATTGACGGCACGGCTGGGTGGGATGGCGCCGCTGCCGGTCGAGGTCGTGTTGTTCGGTTGGGAGACGACGGCGCAGCGGCTGCGGGGGCTGGGCACCGAGCCGGTGTTGCGGCGCGACGCTGGGGGCCAGCCGTTCCGCACCGATAGCGGCAACCTGATCCTGGACTGCGTGTTCGGTCCGATCGATGATCCGGCCGGTTTGGATCGGGCCATCGGCCAGACAATCGGTGTGGTGGAAACCGGATTGTTCATCGGCATCGCCGAGTTGGCCTTGGTAGCCGACGCCGCCGGCGTTCAACGGGTCGTCAAGTCGCGCGCCTGAAGATCCGCAGCCGTTTGCGCTCCACGGTTTTGGCGGTCGGGCCGCCGATGATCTGATCGTCCGGCTTGGCGAGGCGCCCTGCCAGAGACGGTGCTCGCTGGATCCGGTGACGTCGCGCATTACGCCGCCTGCCGGCTGGCAGCGGGCGATCGCGTTTCAAGCCGCGTTGGAGCCGGCGTGGCCGTGCCAATGGCTTGGCGTGCGGCGCCGAAATTCGTTTCAGCATTGTCATTGGCCGCGGGGTTATGCCACTATCACGGAGCTGCACTGTTCCGACAGTGGTGCGGACCGGCGATGTGGCTTCAACTGCAAGCCGGCACGCATTGCACTATTGACCGATCGACACGTCGAAGTTGGCAATAGGAGGTCCTTACGATGATTCGCATCGTCTCTCGGCCGGTATCGTGTCTCGCCAGTTGTGTTGTCGCGCTTGCCGCGTTGGTCGCCACGCCGGGTACGGCCGCGGCTTCGTTCGTCCAGTACAGCTCGCG
>DATKFJ010000308.1:0-4514 GCA_035511435.1 Acetobacteraceae bacterium
CCCCCATTAGTCCGTACTTTTGCTCGTGCTCCGTTAGCAGGCGAATGCTTTCGTCGATACGACGCTCCTTGTAGGCACGCTTTGCCTGTTCCGACACGATGTAGTTCGCAAGCAGCTACTCGACGGTGTCCGACAGGTTTCGCGTCAGGGTACGCACCTCACGACAAAGGTCTTCGCTCAATGAGATGTTGACGGGCCTTTTCGGCCCGCGAGGATTGTGGATCAGATATTTCCTCTATCGTGCACATCATATGCGCATGTTACAAAGGCGGAATATCACGCATTTTCCTTGCACCATTTCGCCACCTGCGCGTGCGTCGCGAACCAGCACTTGCCACGTGCCTTCATGTGCTTGATCAGCCGCTCCAGGACCGGCATGCGCGAGCGGTGGCCGGTGATGTGCGGATGCATCGTCAGAAGGAACATTCCACCTTCGTCCCATGCGCCATCGAACTCGGCGGTGAAGATCTCCCCCACCGCGGATGGCGGCGTATATGGCCGCAGCGCGGAGAACCGTACGAAATTATAGTAAACCGCATCGTCGCGGATCCATTCCGGCGGCAATTCGACTATTCCGGTTGGCTCGCCAGCGTCGGTCAACTCGTACGGATCGTCATCCGCCATCAGGGAGCTGTCGTACAGCAAACCCAGCTCGCGCACGATGTCGAGCGTATTGACTGAAAAATCCCAGCTCGCCGTGCGCATGCCGACCGGGTCGCGACCGGCGATCCGTCCCAACGTCTCCGCGGCGCGGAATGTCAGGTCGCGTTCGGCCTCGCGCGTCAAGGTGGTATTGGCTTCATGGATCCAGGAGTGGATGCCGATTTCGTGACCGTCATCGGCGACCCCGCGAACTTCTTCCGGGTGCAGCAGGGCGGATACCGCAGGATAGAAGAAGCTCGCGGGAATTGCTTCCTTCTGCAACAGAGACCGGATGCGCGGCATCGCCTGGCGATTGCCGTACTGACCCTGGCTGATGCGCATGGGGCTTTCATCGGCGTCACGCAGCGGAATGGTCTCGTGGTCGGCATCGAAGGAAATCGCCACCGCGCAGTGTGCGCCGTCGGGCCATCCCTTCGGCTTCAAGCTACGGCCGGCTCGGGCCCGGCCGACGATGCGCCGCCACGTGGCCTCGGACCACTGCCATGGCTCGCCTTCGGGATGCCGGATCTGATCGTTCATGGGCTGCGCTCCTATGGGGTTCCCACCGCTTCAGGTAGACGCCATGCTGCGCCGGATCACCATCCGCCGGGAAGAGCCCATGCCAGCAACCGATGCCGCCGTGCTGACCGCCGAGGAAATGCTATCGCTCTACGCAACGCGTGCCCTGAGCCCGGTGGAGGTGCTCCAGGCCGTTACCGAACGCATCTCCCGACTCAATCCCGGACTGAATGCATTCGCCGTGCTGAACCCACGCGCGCTGGAAGCCGCGGGCGAAAGCGAAATGCGCTGGCGCGTCGGCCGTCCCCTCGGTTTGCTGGACGGCGTGCCGTGCACGGTGAAGGACCTGCTCGATCTCGCCGGTTTCCCGACACGGCGCGGCAGCCGCATCACCGATGCCACGCCGATGCTGGATGATGCGCCAAGTGTGGTCGGGCTGAAGGCGGCGGGTGCTGTGATCCTGGGTAAGACCACCACAACAGAGTTCGGCTGGAAGTCGCCGGGCGACTGCCCGCTGCACGGCATCACGCGCAATCCGTGGAACCCTGCCTACACCACGGGCGGCTCTTCGTCTGGCGCGGGCGCGGCAGGAGCTGCCGCGTTCGGACCGCTGCATATCGGCACCGACGCCGGCGGCTCGATCCGGATTCCCGCCGCATGGTGCGGTCTGGTGGGATTGAAGCCGACATTCGGCCGCGTGCCGCTGTGGCCGGCGAGCGTGTTCCCGGGCGTTTCCTGCGCCGGACCCATGACACGAACGGTGCGGGACGCCGCGCTGATGCTATCCGCAATCGCGCGCTACGACCTGCGCGATCCGTTCGCCACGCCGGATGATGGCCGCGACTGGCGCGACGGGATCGAATCCGGCGTTGCGGGGCTCAGCATTGGTGTGCTGCGTCGCCCCGGCTTCGATGCACCGGTGGACGACGACGGGGTGGCCGCGGTGGAACGGGCGGCGTCGCTGCTCGCCGATGCCGGCGCCGCGGTCGATGAAGCATCCCCGCAGCTGCCGGACACGCGGATGCTGTTCTCGCGCGTCTGGGGCTCCGCGCTGGGGCGCCTGGTGGCGATGACGCCAGAAAATGCGCGTGAACTGCTCGATCCCGGCATCCTCGAAGTGGCGCGCGCGCTGGGTGGCATGAGCGCGGTCGAGTTCTTGGATGCCGAGGCGCAGCGGGCGGTGGCGGCGCACGAAATGGCGCGGCTGCACCAGCGTTTCGATCTCGTGTTGTGCCCCACCGTGCCGGCCGGGCCGCCGCTGGCCGATGCCGTGACCAACGATCCGGTGCAGGCGCTGTGGACGCAGTGGGCGCCTTGGACATTCACCTTTAACATGACGCGTCAGCCGGCGATCACCATGCCGCTGGGGCAGCGTGCGAACGGTCTGCCAAATGCAGTGCAACTGGTGGCAGCGCAATATCGCGATGATCTCGTGCTGCGTGCGGCCCGCGCGATCGAGGTTGCGGAGCCGATTCCAGTCCTGACGGACACGTGAGTCATGATTCTGGCAGAAATGCGCTGCGATTTTCCATCCGACTTCAATGCGGACAATGGATTGCTTGTCGTGCGCTCCATCGCCCCGGACCGAGCGGCCGTGGTGCGCGCGGGTTCGCTGGTTGGCACGACGAAAGCGGCTTCATCATGATCGAGCAATTGCAGAGTCTCGATCGGCAGGCGCCTGGCGCTGCGTTGATCGAGCGTGTGCTACAATCCGTGCTGGATGACGTAAAGTCGCGGATCGCTACAATGCTCGACCTGCAACTCACACTCGAAGGCCTCGCATGACCACCGAAACGGACATCACCGCCTGGCTCGCCACACAGCACGATGCCATGATCGCCATGCTGCGCGAAATGGTCGACATCGACAGCGGCAGCTACAATAAGCCCGGCATCGACGCGGTTGGCGCGGTGGTGCAGCGCTTCATGCAGGCGCAGGGCATTCCAGTCGATGTCGCCCGCCAGCAGAACCACGGCGACTGCCTGCGCGCCGCGGTACCTTGGGACGGCCCGGCGGGCAATGCCGGCGGCAACGTTGTGCTGATGGGCCATCGCGACACCGTCTTCCCGGATGGTGAAACAACCCGCCGCCCATTCACCATCCGCGACGGCATCGCCTACGGCCCCGGCGTCGCCGATATGAAGGCCGGACTGGTGATGAACTGCTTCGTGCTCGCGGCGTTCGCGAAGTTTGGTGGCTCGCCCGCGCCGCTCGTCGGGTTGTTCACCGGCGATGAGGAGATCGGCAGCCCGGAGGGCCGCGCCGTCATCGAGACTGAAGCGCGCCGAGCGCGCGTGGTGTTCAACAGCGAACCGGGCCGCGTGTCCGGGAATGTGGTGACCGGGCGCAAGGGCGGCGTGTTCATGGTGTTCCGCATCACCGGCCGCGCGGCGCATTCGGGGGCCAATTTCGCCGATGGCATCAGCGCGATCGAGGAACTGGCGCGCAAGACCCAGGCGCTGCATGCACTGACCGATCTGGATCGCGGCATCACGCTGAATGTTGGCCTGGTCAGCGGCGGTCAGAGCGTCAACACCGTGGCACCCTGGGCAGAAGGCCAGATCGATCTGCGTTACATCAATCCGCCGGACCGCGAGGACGCCATGGCGCACATCGCGGCGATCATCGAGCGCAGCTTCGTGCCGGGCACAAAGGCGGAATTGACGATACGCGGCGAATTCCTGCCGCTGGTGCAAAGCGCCGCAGCGAAGAAGCTGTTCGAGGTTTATGTGCAGTCGGCAGCGGACACCGGCTTTACCACCGCGGGCGAGTTCACGGGCGGTTGCGCCGACTCAGGCTTTACCGCCGGGGTTGGCGCGGCGACGATCTGCGCTGTGGGCCCGGTGGGCGGCAAGGCGCACAGTCCCGACGAATTCCTGCGCGTGGACAGCCTGGTGCCGCGAGCGCAAGCCTGCGCCAGGGCTATCCTGCGGCTGGAACGGTCGGGACTGTGACGGCCGATCAGCGGTGCCAATCGCCGCCGCCATGCCAGCCCCAACCACCGCCGAACGCCACCGTGGGTCCGGCGTAATACGGAGCCCCATAATATCCGCCATTATAGCCGTAGCCCGGGTACGCCGGGTAAGCCACGCAGCCGCCTAGCACGGTGGCTGCGGCGAGAGCCGCGATCGTCAGCAATCTACGACTTCGAAACCGGCTGAACATCCTGGAATCTCCTGTGGCTGTTGTCCCATTGGGTAGTGGCGATGCATCACGGCGTTTTGGTGACAACGAAGCGGCGAAGGCTTGTCGCATCGAGAACACGCGAAGCCATTTCCGCCGTTCCGACGTCAGTCGCGTTTTCGCCATCTTGCCGCGCCAAACCCAGCGCCCGACCAGCGAACTGGGAGCAG
>DATKFJ010000309.1:0-5396 GCA_035511435.1 Acetobacteraceae bacterium
TTGTGTTCTCTGTGGACACCATCAGGTCGCACATCATCACCATGACGATGCCGCCGCCGACGCACCAGCCGGACGTGGCGGCGATGATGGGTTTTTCCGTGGTGAATCCGACTGTGGGAATGGCGCGCCACAACTCCGGCAGGTCGGTGACATCGGCGCCGGACGTGAAGGCGCGGTCGCCGGCGGCGCTGAGTATCGCGACACGCTGCTCGGACGCGTCGAACGCCTGGAACGCCTGCTGCACCTCGACCGCGACGCCGCTGGAGATCGCATTCAGCTTTTCCGGGCGATTGATGCGGATGATCGAGACCGGCCCGCGTTGTTCGATGGTGACCACGCTCATGAATTGGGCTTCCTCAGTCTGGTTGGCTGCAAGTGTGCGAGAAATCGGCGTTCTTGCCCAGACTCCTGCTCCGTGGCGCCTGCTCCGTGTTGAATCTTTCCGGCGGATCGCGCAAAGTCAAAAATCCCGAATGCGAGATGGTGCTGCCATGAACGAATTCGTTTCTATCTGCGAGGTTGGTCCGCGCGATGGCTTGCAGATCGCCAAAACGCGCATGACCACCGAAGCGAAGGTTCGCTGGATCGCCGCGATCGCCGCAGCCGGCGTGAAGGAGATCGAAGTCGGCAGCTTCGTCCCGCCGCGCGTGATCCCGCAGCTGTCGGACACGCCCGATGTGGTGGAACAGTGTCTGAAGATTCCGGGCCTGATCGTGCAGGCATTGGTGCCCAATCTGCGCGGTGCGCAGAATGCGTACAACGCGGGCGTGCACAAGATCAGCATTCCGATTTCGGTCAGTGAGGGCCACAGCATGGCCAACCTGAATCGTATGCCGGCGCAGTCAATTACCATGATGCGGGAGATCATGGATTGGCTGAGCGCGCAGCCTCGCAAGGTGCCGGTGGTGGCGGGATGTTCCACCGCCTTCGGCTGCTCGATCGACGGCGTGGTGCCGACCGCAAAGACCGTAGCGTTGGCGAAGGGCCTGGCGGACGCCGGTGTTGATCAGATCATGCTCGCTGACACTGTCGGCTACGCACATCCGGCGCAGATCAAGGAGGTGGTGCGTGCCACCCGTGATGCGATCGGCGACACGTTGTATGGCCTGCACCTGCACGACACGTGTGGGCTCGGTATCGCCAACGCCCTGGCCGGGCTCGAGGAAGGCATCCGCGCCTTCGACGCATGCCTCGCGGGCCTGGGCGGTTGCCCATACGCACCCGGCGCGTCGGGCAACGTCGTCACCGAGGATCTGGTTTTCATGCTGGAAAGCATGGGCTTCGAGACCGGTATCGACCTGGAGAAGCTGATCGAGGCGCGCCAACTGCTGCACGAGGGCCTGCCGGCCGAACCGCTGCACGGCCAGGTACCGAAAGCCGGAATTCCGCGCACGTTCCGCGCTGCGGCGTAGCCAAAACCCGGGTTTCGCATCCGACGCGCTTTCGCGACAGATCTGGGCTTGGCAGATCCTCGTCCGGTGTCAGCTTCCCAGCACCTCGATCGAGGTGGACTTGATCAGTGCCAGCACTGGGCTCCCCGATGACAGCGCCAGACGGGCAATGGCATCGGGTGTGACCCGCGACAACAAGGCGCCCTTCGGCAATGCGATCTCCACCAGCACCGATCGACGTCCGGGTTCTTCCGCGATCCGCCGCACCGTTCCCGCCACGACGTTATGCACGCTGATGGCGTCGGGGGCTTTGCTGGCCAGGATTACCTCGCGTGCCGGAATGCGGATGCGGCATTCACCGGCTATCGGGATGTCCAGCAACGGCACCCAGAATGGCGCACCGCCCGCTTCGAGCAGGGTCAACTGCCGGCCGGCGTGATGCTCGGCCACGCGGCACAGCAACAATGCACCGGCATCGTCGCGCTGCGCCAGCGGCAGGTCGGTGCGTGCGGCAATCTCCGGCACCGTGCCGCTGCCAACCACATGTCCTGCCTCGATCAGCACCATCGAATCGCCAAGCTGAACCACCTCATCCAGCGAATGAGTCACATAGAGGATCGGAAGTTGCAGGGCGGTCTTCAGTCGCGTCAGATAGGGCAGGATTTCCGCCTTGCGTGGCGCATCCAGGCCAACCAGGGGCTCATCCATCAGCAGCAAATTCGGCTGCGCCAACAGCGCGCGCCCGATTGCCACGCGTTGGCGCTCGCCGCCGGACAGCGTGTGCGGGCGGCGTGTCAGCAGTGCATCGATGCCGAGTAGCTCTACCACTTCGTCGAAACGTACTGAACCCGGCGCGGCGCGGCGCATGCCGAAGCGCAGGTTGGTGGCGACCGACATGTGCGGGAACAACCTGGCGTCCTGGAACACCACACCGATGCGCCGCCGTTCCGGTGGCAGCCATACGTCGGCTGCCGTGTCCGCCAGCACCTGGCCATCGAGCACGATGCGACATTCGTGCGGACGCAGCAGCCCGGCAACCACAGCTATCGTCGTCGACTTGCCAGCACCGGATGGGCCGAACAGTACCGTCACGCCCGGCGCCAACACTTCGAATGCCACATCCATCTGCATCGACGGGTATTGATGGCGCAGCCGGATCGCCAGGCTCATCGGCCAAGTATCGTATTCAGTCTCTTGCCGATCCAGTCCGACAGCAGCAATCCGACCAGTGCGAGCGTCAGTGATACAAGCGACAGCTCTGCTGCTTTTGACTCGCCGCCCGGCACCTGCAACGCGGCGTAGATCGCCAGCGGCAACGTCTGGGTCTGCCCCGGAATGTTGGCGGCGAAGGTGATTACGGCACCGAATTCACCGAGACACGTTGCATAGCCAACGATACCGGCCATCAGGATGCCAGGCGATGCCAGCGGCAGGGTGATGCTGAACAGCCGGTCCAACCACCCTGCGCCGAGTGTGCGCGCCGCCTGTTCCAATCCCAGGTCCGCGGTTTCCAATGACAGTCGGACGGCGCGCACCATCACCGGGAAGCTCATCACCGCGCAGGCCAGACTGGCACCCGCGGTGGTGAACACCAGCCGGATTCCGAACCAGTCGTACAGCATCGATCCAACTGGGCCCCGAATGCCGAAGATGATCAGCAGCAGCCAGCCGGTGACGACAGGTGGCAGCACCAGCGGAAGATGGATCAATGCGCTCAGCAGCGGGCGGCCCAGGAACCGATATCGCGTCAGCAGCCACGCCGTCAGCACAGCAACGGGCAGGCCGAAGCTGACTGCACGCGCCGCCACCTCCAGCGTCAGGCGGACTGCTTCCCACTCTTCCGCCGACAGGACCAAGCTATTCGACCTTGAAGCCGCGTTGCACAAACACCGCGCGGGCCTGTGGGCCGGCGAGGAATGCCATGAGTGCGCGCGCCTCTGGTGTATCGTGCGCCTTGGTCACCGCGAACGGATAGGAGATCGGGTCGTGGCTGTTGGCCGGGAAAGTTCCGGCCACCATCACGGCTTTCGACACGGCGGCATCTGTCGAATAGACGATGCCGGCGGGTGCTTCACCGCGTTCTACCAGCAATAGCGCGGCGCGAACGTCCTCGGTGGGTGCCAGGCGAGGGGCTACGGCGTCCCACATGCCAAGCTTCTTCAGGGCCTGTTCGGCGTATATACCAACCGGTACGCTCGCTGGATCGCCGGTGGCGAGTCGGCCGCTGGGACCGAGCAGGCCCAGCAGGTTGAAGCGGGGTTCGATCGTCACGTGTTGCGGCTTGTCGGCGGGAACCACCAGAACGAGCTCGTTGCCGAGCAGGCTCTTGCGCGTGTCGGCGACAATCAGATTCTTCTGAGCCAGGTAGTCCATCCATTTCTCATCGGCTGAGGCGAACAGGGCCGCCGGTGCGCCTTGCTCGATCTGCCGCGCCAGTGTCGAGCTGGCGCCAAATGACAGACGCAGCGGCGGATGCCCTGTGCTGGTCCATAGCGCGGACACGTCCTTCATCGCATCGGTCAGGCTGGCGGCGGCGAACACCGTCAGCTGCTGCGCGCGCGCGGTCAACGGCACGAGCAGCATGCAGACAAACAACAGTAAGCGCATCGATGGAGCCTTTCAGGGTTGCAGGATAGGTACGCCGGTGACAACTGCATCGATGGCTGCCAGCAGGCGAACGGCAGGCGGACCGGCGGGCAATACGGACGCGATCTGCTCGGGCAGCTGCACGGCGCACCCGGCGGATGCCGTGGCGCCCGACCAGAACGGCAGCAGAATCAGTAATAAGCGACTGAGCATGCTGTCCCCTCGATCGCCAGGATATAGCGAGTGAGATATAGCGGCAACACACCTTCGTCCGCGTGGTTGTTCGGCGGGTGCCGGACGCGTGCTGCACATGTCGTAGCGGCCAACCTGGGAACTGGTGGAGGAACTCAATCGCAGCCTGGGCACGCCGGTGGTCGAGACCGCAGCGGGCGGCAGCGGTGGTGGCGGTGCGGTCCGGACCCAGGCCGACAGGGTCATCATCGAGCGCTATCGTGCTATTGCATTGGATACGGCGCTGACGGCGCGCAAACATCCGCATGCGCTCAACCGCACCTGCCTCAATCAGTGGTTGCTACCTCTCGAAGGGCATCGCGCGATGAAACTTGTTGCCCGCAATCAGATCGCCGGCACGATCAAGACCGTGAAGCCCGGTGCAACGACCAAACACGTGACGATCGAGGTATCGCCCACGGTAACCATCACTTCGTCGGTCACCAATGAAGCGGCCGAAGAAGTTGGTCCGAAGCCCGGCATGAAGGCCATCCCGGTGATCAAGGCCATCGCGGTGATCAAGGCGTCCGATGTGATGGTCGGCGTTTGCTCGGCCGGCGGCATCCTAACAGCCGGTCACTTCCGGCAGGCGCAAAGCAGGTGCCAGCTGGACTTGCTGCTGGCATCCCTGGCATCGTCGCCTGATGAACGACGAAATATCCGCGGCCGACGACGATTTGCGCCCTGGTGAAATCGCGGTCGTGCCGCCATTGCAGACTGATGGCGGCGTGTATTTCATCGGTATCATCCACACGCCTTGGCGATCACGCGGGGAGTGCCCCAAGCGCGGCAGTCAAGACGGGTCGATCTGCACGATCGTGGTCGATGAACGCTGGCGTGCGGCACTGAGCGGTCTGGCCGAACACCGACGCATCCAGGTACTGTATTGGATGCATCATGCACGCCGCGATCTTGTGTTGCAGACACCCAACCGTACCGGCCAGACGACAGGGACCTTCGCTTTGCGTTCGCCGGTACGGCCGAACCCGATCGCGTCCTCGGTCGTCGAACTGGTTGCGGTCGAGGGCGCGACTTTGCAGGTGCGCGGGCTTGACTGTCTGGACGGCACGCCTCTCATCGATCTTAAACCTGATCGAGCGGCCGTAGGCGACTGACTGCAACACTATATGCGATCAGGAATCGCTGCCACCCACACGCAACGATCCGACAAGGTCTGACACGTTCGAC
>DATKFJ010000310.1:0-2545 GCA_035511435.1 Acetobacteraceae bacterium
GCGCCGCAGGCCCCCCATCGCAGTGTCATCGAGGTAGCCGCGCAACGCCGCCGGATCGCGACTCGGCGGGAAGCGGAACCAGTTGGTGATGTTGATCCCGCGCCGCAGGACCGCCGGCAGCGCATCCGCGTGCGCGGCGCCGGACAGCAGCGCGAAGGCCAGCAGTGCAGCGAGAAATCGCATCATGGCAGCTTGCCCCGGTAACCAATCGTTGGTGTCACGCTGCTAGCGATAGAGCGCACCGCCGCTAAAATCCGATGAACAAAGCCATAATTCCGCGCAGCCGCTCGATTATCCCCGTTCTGGTCGTTGCGGCGCTGGTGCTCACCTCCGCCGCGTGGCTGCGCAGCGCCGAATACGATGAGCAGTATACGCTGTTCGTCACCGCGGGGCCGGCACGCCCGGTGTGGCCAGCGCATGCGTTCGCGGCCGGCGATGTGCGGACGCTGCAAGCCGGCCACCCTGGCGTCGTCGCCATCGCGCACGAGCTGCGCGCAGGCGATGTTCATCCGCCGCTGTATTTTTGGCTGCTGGCGGCGTGGCGAGGCGCGGTGGGCGACGGGCTGTTCGCGGCACGCCTCGTGTCGGTGCTGTGCAGCCTCGCCACGCTGGGCGTGGTGGCCGCGATCGGCCGGTTGACCGGGCTTCCCGCCAGGCTGGCGGTGCTGCTCACGCTTGGCTGCTACGGCTTCACCTACACGGGAACGATCGCGCGCGGCTTTGCCCTGGCGCAGTTGCTGACCGTGTTGGGTGTGGCGCTGTTGCTGTTCGCCGTACAGCGGCGGCGCGTGGTATCCGCGCTTCTCGCCGGCACACTGCTCGGCGCAGCGACGTTCACCAACTATCTCTCGGTGTTCGTCGGCGCGAGTGCGCTGCTATGGCTGATGACACGCCCTGTCATTGCGAGTTCCACACCGGTCGGCAGCCGACCGCCCCTGCGCGAAACGTGCCGGAGCATCGTCCCCCTCTCCTTGCGGGAAGCGGTAGGGGGAAGCGTGCGCGCGACCTCCTCCTTTCGCCTCGCCAGCACAGCTTGCATCGGCTTTGCGATATGGCTGCCGGCCGATCTCTGGTTCTTCCTGGCTCAACGACACAGCCGAGTGGGACAGTTCGCGCCATTCGATGCGGTGTCCGGCGTGGTGCAGCTCGGGCGCTACACGGCCGCCAATCTGCTCGGTGGACTGCCGCGTTATCTCGAAGGTTCGCTGCAATCGGCAACCGCCATCGCGCTGGCCCTTGTGCTGGTGGGCCTGCTCGCGATGACCATCTGGCAATGGCGATCCATCGCCACGCCTGAATCGCGCCTGCTGTTCGCCATGGCAGCGGTCGCGCCGCCGATCGGCCTGCTGCTACTCGGCTTCGCAGCCAACAGCACACCGATCGAGTTGCGCTATCTCGCCTACACCACACCGTTCATCGGATTGCTGCTGTCAGGCGCGTTCGCCACCCTGCCGCCACGCACGGGCCGAACGGCTTGCAGCGTGCTGCTGGCGATCCAGACCGTGTCACTCATCGGTCTGATGACGCGCCCCGAAACGATGCAGCCCGCGCGAGCGACAGCCGCCGCCGCGGCATCGCTTGCGCAGGGCGGCGTGGTGCTGCTGCCAATCGGCAACGATGGCGTCGGCATCGTCGGCGCCTTCGCCATCGAGGCACCGCCGGCACTGCGCCTGCTGGTCATCGACCGTGACGAATCTCCCGGCGAAATCCGCGCGCGGGCCGCCGCCTTTCCGCGCGTTGTGCTCGCGCTGCTCGGTCAGGATGCCGACAGCCGCGCGACGCTGCCGGCGATGCGCCGCGCCTTCGCCGAGCCATGCTGGCGCGCGGCGGGCGAAGGGTTCAACGTCCTCGCCTTCGACCAGATTTGCGGGGAGGCGTGCCCATGCTCTTCGATGGCTTCACACTGACCGAGGTCACGGTGCCAGGCGGCACCATGCGACTGCGGCACGGCGGTTCAGGCCCGCCGCTGCTGCTGCTGCACGGCAACCCGCAGACCCACGTGATGTGGCACCTCGTCGCGCCTACGCTGGCGCAGCGCTTCACCGTCATCTGTCCCGACCTGCGCGGCTACGGCTTTTCGCACAAGCCGCCGGCGACCGAGGACCACGCACCCTACGCCAAAAAGGCAATGGCGAAGGACATGATCGCGGTGATGAACCATTTCGGTCACCATCGATTTCGCCTCGCCGGCCACGATCGCGGCGCGCGCCTGTCGCACCGCATCGCGCTGGATAATCCCGACCGTGTGGAGCAACTGGCAACGCTCGATATCATCCCGACGATCGAGCATTTCGAACGCGCCAACATGGAATTCGGCATGCGGCAATATCACTGGTTCTGGTTCGCCCAGAAGCATCCGTTCCCGGAATGGCTGATCAACAAGGCGCCGGAGGAATGGTGGCGCCAGCACACCAACCGCAATCCGGACAAGCCGGATCAGTTTCATCCCGATGCGCTCGCGGATTACCTGGCGGCGGTGCGTCAGCCCGAGATGGTGCGTGGCATGTGCGAGGACTACCGCGCCGCCGCCAGCATCGACTTGGTG
>DATKFJ010000311.1:0-7985 GCA_035511435.1 Acetobacteraceae bacterium
GGTCTCATTGTCGGCGGGGGTGACGGAAACGCGATAACCGCTATGATGCGGACCACAAAGTAAGGGAGCGACGAGCATGAGCGAAGAGATCGCCACCCTGGGCGGCGGCTGCTTCTGGTGTCTGGAGGCCGTCTACAAGGACCTGCGCGGCGTCAACAGCGTGATGTCGGGCTATGCCGGCGGCCACATCCCAAATCCCAGCTACAAGGCGGTGTGCAGCGGATCCACCGGCCACGCCGAAGTTCTGCAGATCAAATTCGACCCGACCGAAGTCTCCTACGCCGATTTGCTGCGCGTCTTCTTCACCATCCATGATCCGACGACGAAGGATCGCCAGGGTCATGACGTCGGAACGCAATACCGCTCGATCATTCTGACGCATTCGGATGCGCAGCGCGCAACAGCGGAAGCCGTGATCAAGGAAATCGCCGATGCAAAGGTGTGGAGCGCGCCGATCGTGACGCAGATCGAGCCCTTGCAAATCTTCTACGAAGCCGAGCCCGAGCATCACGACTACTTCGCGCGCAATCCGTGGACCGGCTATTGCCAGGCTATCGTGGCACCGAAGGTCAGCAAATTCCGCAAGACATTTGCCGACCGGTTAAAGCGCGCAGCCGCTGAGTAGCCATGCCGGAGAATGGCCTCATCACGCTGCCAGGTGCGCATGATGTCGGGGTTACGCTGGACCGGCTGACCGTGGCGCTCGCACGCCACGCAACGTCCGCCCAATGACAGGGTTAGGAAATCGGACATGGACCTGAACTTCACCGCTGAGGAACTCGCCTTCCGCGAAGAAGCACGGCATTTCTTCCGCACCGAAATCCCGCAATCCATTCGCGACAAGGTCGCGGAGGGCGAGAGGCTGACCAAGGACGACATGGTCACCTCGCAGCGCACCCTGAACGCGCGCGGCTGGGCGACGGTGAACTGGCCGGTGGCGTGGGGCGGCCAAAGCTGGTCGCCGGTGCAGATCTACTTGTACCAGGACGAAATGCAGCAAGCCAACGTGCCGACACCCATCGGCTTCAACGTCACCATGGTCGGTCCGGTCATCGCGCAGTTCGGCAACGATGAGCAGAAACAGCAATTCCTGCCGAAGACCGCCAATGCCGAAATCTTCTGGTGCCAGGGGTTTTCCGAACCCGGTGCCGGCTCCGATCTCGCCAGCCTGCGCACGCGGGCCGAACGCAAGGGCGACAAATACATCATCAACGGCCAGAAAATCTGGACCACGCTCGCGCAATACGCTGACTGGATTTTTTGCCTCGTCCGCACCGATCCCACCGCGAAAAAACAGGAAGGCATCTCCTTCATCCTGGTCGATATGAAGACACCCGGCATCACCGTCCGCCCGATCGTCACAATCGATGGCGGCCGCGAGGTGAACGAGGTGTTCTTCGATAATGTCGAGGTGCCGGCAGAGAATTTGGTGGGCCAGGAAAACAAGGGCTGGGACTACGCGAAGTTCCTCCTTGGCAACGAACGCACCGGCATCGCGCGGGTTGGCGCATCCAAGGCCAAGATTGCGCGCATCAAGGAACTGGCGTCGTTGGAACGCGTCGGCGACCAGCCAATGATCGACAACCCGCGTTTCCGTGAAAAACTCGCCGCGGTCGAGATAGAACTGAAGGCGCTGGAGATGACGCAGTTGCGCGTCGTCGCCGACGAACGCACGCGCGAGAAGGGGCGGCCGAACCCAGCTTCGTCGATCCTGAAGCTGAAGGGCTCGCAGATCCAGCAGCAGCTCACGGAGCTGGTGATGGAAGTGGTCGGGCCATATGCGCTGCCATATCAGCGCGATTTCGATGGCCGCAATGAGCCGGTGATCGGACCCGACTACGCAACCGAAGCCGCGCCGATGTACTTCAACTATCGCAAGGTCTCGATCTACGGTGGCTCGAACGAGATCCAGCGCAACATCATCGCCAAAGCGATATTGGGGCTGTAGCGCATGGACTTCGACCTGACCGATGAACAGCGCCTGCTGAAGGACAGCGTCGATCGGCTGATCGCCGACCAGTACCAGTTCGAACAGCGCAAGAAGTATCTCGCGCAACCGGATGGCTGGAGCCGCGAGGCATGGCAGCAGTTCGCCGAGCTGGGCTTGCTCGGTCTGCCGTTCGCGGAACAATTCGGTGGCTTCGGCGGCGGACCCGTCGAAACGATGATCGTGATGGAAGCCTTCGGGCGCGGTCTTGTGCTGGAGCCCTATTTTGCCACGGTGATTCTCGGCGGCGGTCTGCTGCGGCATGCTGCCACCCAGGCGCAGCAACAGGCGCTGATCCCCGAGGTCGCCCAAGGCAAGCTGAAGCTCGCCTTCGCGCATGTCGAGCGTCAGTCGCGCTATGACCTCGCCGACGTTGCCACCACTGCGCGGCGGGATGGTGCAGCCTGGGTGTTGGATGGCGCCAAGAGTGTCGTGCTGCACGGCGATTGCGCTGATCGACTATTGGTGACCGCGCGCACAGCCGGCGATCGGCGTGATCGTGCGGGTATCGGCTTGTTCCTGGTCGATCCGTCTGCCTCGGGCGTAACTCGGCGCGGCTATCCCACGCAGGACGGTCTGCGCGCGGCGGAGCTCACGCTATCAGGCGTATGCGTTTCCGCCGGCGACATCCTCGGTGACCCAGGTGCGGCGTTGCCGGTGATCGAACATGTGGCGGACGAAGCGATCGCTGCGCTATGCGCGGAGGCGGTCGGCACCATGCAGGTCATGCACGAGACAACACTGGAATACCTGAAAACCCGCCAGCAATTCGGCCGGCCGATCGGTCAGTTCCAGGTGTTGCAGCACCGCTCGGTGGACATGCTGGTGGCACTGGAACAGGCGCGCAGCATGGCGATGTTCGCCGCTGTCATGGCGGCCGAAGAGAATGCAACGGAACGCCGTCGCGCCATGGCTGCGGCGAAGGTGCAGATCGGACGGTCAGGCAAGCACATCGGCCAGGAGGCGATTCAGTTGCACGGCGGCATCGGCATGACGATGGAATATAAGGTCGGCCACTACTTCAAGCGCATGACAATGATCGACATGTTGTTCGGCGATGCCGACAGCCATCTGGCCACGCTCGCGCGGCTCGGCGGCCTGTTCGGGAAGACGAAGGCCGCATGACTGTCATTCCCGCGAACGGGAACCCAGGTCGGTCAAGACAGTGCCGCTCGCCTGGGTCCCCTCTTGCCGGGAACTACACCACACCTTCGCCGTGCAGCGCCTTCACCTCCGCCTCGCTCAGACCCAGCCAGCTCGCCAGCACATCGCCGGTGTGCTGTCCCAGTACCGGTGATGCCTTCACCTGAGGCGGCTTGCCGTCAACGCGCACCGGCCACGCCGGCATCTTGAACGGCTTGTGTACCGGATGCTGCATCACCTGCATGATGCCGCGCTGCTCGAATGTCGGCTCGTTCTGCAGTTCCATCGTATCCAGCACCGCCCCAGCGGGAATGCCCGCCCCGCCGACTTGCTCCATCGCCTGATGCTTCGTGCGCGTGCGCGTCCATTCGACAATGATCGCGTCCAGCGCTGCATCGTTCTTCACCCGATCCCGCGGCGTGGCGAACCGTGGATCACTGATCAGTTCCTCGCGTCCCATCACCTTGCACAGTCGCGCCCAGTGCTCGGGGTTGGCGCGGCTCGTCATGATCCACACGTAGTCGTTCGGTCCGCCGGGCGCGCAGGGATACAGTCCAGACGGCGCGTTGCTGCCGCCGCCGGAGTGCGTGCCGTCACGCTCCACCGCTTTGCCGGAGCGCGCCTGAGTGGAGAAGTTGGTGCGCATGTAGTGCAGCATTGCATCCTGCATCGCCACTTGAAGTCGATGGCCTTCGCCGGTCGCGGCACGGCGGAACAGTGCGCCGAGAATGGTGATCGCCATGGTCATGCCGGTGCCGGTGTCGCCGAGTGACAGGCCGGGTTTCACGGGCATGCGTCCTTTCTCGCCGGTCACGCTGATGGTGCCGCCGGTGGCCTGCGCGATCATGTCGAACGCCAGATTCTTTTCGTACGGGCTGCCGGTGCCGAAGCCCTTCACCTGGCAATAGATGATGCCGGGATTCAATTCGCGCACCACATCGTAGCCCAGGCCCAGCCGTTCGATCGTGCCGGGCGCCATGTTCTCGACGCAGACATCCGCTTTGCGCAGCATGTCCTTCACCAGTTCCAAACCGCGCGGTGACTTCAGGTTGACGGTGATCGATTTCTTGTTCGCGTTGAACATGTGGAAGTAAAACGGATCGTCGTCGGGCTGTCCCGGGCGCAAGCGACGGCCCGGGTCGCCGGTTGCCGGATTTTCCACCTTCACCACTTCGGCGCCGAGCCACGCGAGCGCCTCCGTGCAGGACGGACCTGCTTCGAACTGGGTAAAATCGACGACGCGGATACCGGAGAGAAATTGCAGTTCTACGCTGACGTCTTGCATGGCCGTGGTTCTCCCATGGGGTGGCATTGATTGCTTGACGATCTTGGCAGACAGCTTGGCACAGGGCGCGATCCAACGCGAGCAGCGGTCAGTCCTCGGTCGCCAGCCCTGGTTTGCCGGTGCCGAGCCGTCGGCGCAGATCATTTTGGCGCCATACCAACCCAATGGCACTCACCGCAACCAGTCCGGCAAGTGCCATGATGTCCACTGCGAACATCGGACCGACGCGGTCTGCCAGCACGCCGATCAGCAGTATCCCCAGGGGACCCATGCCAATGCAGACTGTCAGCAGCCCCATCAATCGCGAACGGATATGCGGCGGCGCATGCAGAACGATCAGCGAGGTCTGCATGTTGGCGAACGCGGCGGAGCCGAACCCTCCAATCACCAGCAGCGTACATGCCAGCGTGAATGTCGGTGCGAAGGGCATCAGGATCACGCACACCAGGAACACCAACGAGCCGCCGACCATGAGAGTTCGGCCGCTCAATCGCGGGCCGCCGCTGGTCAGCCACAATCCGCCGAACAATCCACCGAATGATTCGGCGCCGGCGAGCATGCCGGTCAAGATCGGCGATACCATGAAGACCTGCCGTCCGATCGGCGCCACCAGCGCCGAATAGCAGAAGCCCAGCAGGTTCATCGCGATCGTTACAGCGAGCACCCCGCCGATGATCAGATGGCCGCGCGCGAAGCTGATGGCTTCGGCCAGCTCGCGCGGGACGTGCGATAGAACGATCCTGCGGCTGCTCTGCTGGTAACCCAGGCCGGCGACCAGGATCACCGCAAGCAGGTAGATGCACGCCGATACGGTGTAGGCGCCAGCGAGTCCCGTCGCTTGGTAGACGGCACCCGCTGCCATGGGACCGATCAATCTCGTGGTGGAATTGGTGACCGTGTCGAGCGCCAGTGCACGCGAAACCAGCGCGCCCTGCACGCACTCGCCGACCATGCGCCGGCGGGTCGACATCTCGGTGGACCAGACGGTGCCGGATACCAATGCGGCGACGCCGACATGCCACGGGTTTGCCAGGCCGAAGCCGGCCAGCACAGCGATCGTTGCCGAGGCCAATCCGGCAACGATCTGGCCGATAAGTACGACGCGCTTGCGGTTCACTGCCTCCGACATCACGCCGGCGAAGGCGCCCAGCAGCAGCATCGGCATGGTGCGCGCTGCCGACACCACGGCTACCGCGAGGCCTGATCCTGTGGCGTCGAGCGTGAACAGCGCGGCAGTCAGCACCTCGAACCAGCGCATCGTGTTGACGCAGCCGCCGATCGCCCACAGGCGCACGAACGTGGGCGAGGACACCAGTGCGCGCACGCCCGGCCTTTTCGCCGACGCGAGACGCGGGTCGGCCGACATTGAACGCATCCCCCTCTGTGCCGGCGATGCCCCATGGACCAGAGGCGCCGCCCGGCATTATCATGCGCCACTGGATTGAAAACCGGCAGAGGGGACTCTGGAAATGAACGACACAATGGCGACAAAGCCAATATTCGATCGCACTGCCGAGGACCTCGGCAACATCGTTGAACTGGGACATGTCAATGTGACTGTGCCCGACCAGACCAAGGCGACCGCCTATTACCTGATGGGCCTTGGCCTGACCCGTGATCCGTATCTGATGGCTGGGCTGGAGAACATGTGGGTGAACGTCGGCCGCGGCCAGTTCCATCTGCCGTCGCGCGCCACGCCGCAGGTGGTGCGCGGCACCACTGCGCTGGTGATGCCCGATCTCGATGCGCTGTTGAAACGCCTGGACTACGCAAAGAAATACCTTGAAGACACCAAGTTCAGCTACAAGCAGGTCGGCGACGTGGTAGAGACCACCTGTCCGTGGGGCAACCGCATTCGCGTCCATGAACCCGATCCGGTTCGGTTCGGTCAGCTTCGCGTCGGCATGCCGTATGTCGAATTCGACGTGCCGGCCGGTACCGACCTCGAGGGCATCGCGCGTTTCTACACCGACATCCTCGGCGGCATCGCCGGCGTCGCAAAGGATGAGCGCGGACAGTACGCCTGGGTGAACACCTCGGCTGACAGCAAGGTCACGTACCGCGAGACCAAAAAGAAGCAGCCCGAGTACGACGGCCACCACATTCAGATCACGCTCGCCGACTTCTCCGGTCCCCACAGGAAACTGGTGGAACGTGGACTGATCAGCGAGGAGAGCGACCAGCATCAGTATCGCTTTCTCGACATCGTCGATGTGGACACCAACAAGCCGTTGTTCCGCATCGAGCACGAGACCCGCAGCATGCGCCATCCGATGTTCAACCGCGTGTTCGTCAACCGCAACCCGGAGATGAACAACCGCAATTTCGTGCCGGGGCACGAGGTCGGCATCTGGGCGATGGCGTGACCACCAGACCGCCGTGACCACCAGACCATCGTGACCACCAGACCATCGTGATCACCAGACCATAAGGACGCGCACCATGGCCCCCCAGCCCTACCACGTGTCGGCGTACAACACCGCGAAGGCGTCGGAGAACAAGATCCACGACGACGCCACCGCGCGGCGGTTCGGCTTCACTGGCGGGCTGGTGGGCGGCGTGCATGTCTATGCCTACATGACGCACGTTCCTGTTGCGCACTGGGGGCGTGCCTGGTTGGAGCGCGGCACCGGTGATTGCAAGTTCAGCAAGCCGGTGTACGAGGGCGACATCGCCGAAATCACCGCCGAAGAAACGGCGGCGGGACTGGCGCTGACGGTGCGCAGCCACGGCGAACTGTGCGCCACCGGTTCGGCGGCGTTACTCTCCGCCGTGACCGCGCCTGCCCTGGCCGAGTTCCAGCCAGCGACACCGCCCGCGCACGACGCGCGTCCCGCCGCGGACGAACGTTCGCTCGCGGTTGGGTCGTGGCTCGGCATGAACCCACTGCTGGTGACAGCGGAGTTTCATGCGCAGGACCTGACGGATACGCGTGAGACGGATCCGTTGTACACAGCGGAAGGGATCGTGCATCCCGGCACGATCCTGCGCTGCTGCAACTGGGTACTGTCGCACAACGTGGTGCTGCCGGCCTGGATGCACGTCGGCAGTATGGTGCAGAACCTCG
Source organism: Acetobacteraceae bacterium (assembly GCA_035511435.1). Lineage (GTDB taxonomy): Bacteria > Pseudomonadota > Alphaproteobacteria > Acetobacterales > Acetobacteraceae > JAMXLO01. The sequence continues at coordinate 7,483 of DATKFJ010000311.1, forward strand.
GCATCGCGCACATCGGCGACACCCTGAGCGCCCGTGCCCGCGTTACCCAGAACTACGTGCACAAGGGCCACAAATTCGTGGAGGTCGACACGCTGGTGCTGGCCAACGAACGCTCGCCGTTGGCGCGCGTCACGCACACCGCGATCTATCTGCCGCGCCAGTTGGCGGAAGCCGCATAAAGCGTTCCCCCTGTCACTGCGCTTCTAGCAATGACAGGGGGGGAGAACCTATCCCGGCAGCTCGCCTTCCTGCTTCAGCATGCGGATCGCCTCGCGGAACGCCGACGCTGTATCCGCCACGTCGTCCGCGGTGTGCGTGCACGACAGCAGACCGCCACCGCGCGGATTGAGATCCACACCATTGACCAGCATCGCCAGCCGCAACCTATTGACCAGCGACTTCGGCTGATTCTTCATATCCTCCAGCGGGATCTTTGTCGGATCGAAGCTGTATGGCCCGATGTCGAGGCCGCTCGGGTTGGCGAACAGGTGAAACCCGGAATA
>DATKFJ010000312.1:0-11550 GCA_035511435.1 Acetobacteraceae bacterium
CAGCTTGGCAAGGCCATGTTCCATGAACAACAAGCCCACCACGATGCGCAGGATGCTGAGCACGCGCGGTTCCCATTCCGCCTGATGTTTGGCCAGAAATCCCATCGTGAAAGGCCCTTTCTTGAGAGGACGACGCCCGCAACCATGTGGGCTGCCCTGAACAGACGCAAAGACGTTGGAAATATTCCGTTACTGTTTGCTGTCCCTGCAAAGCAATCGAGCCTGACACGGATTGCACGGATCAAGCAGGGAGCTGCACGGATAATCATTCAATGTGTTTCGAGCGCGACACGGGCCTGCGGGACTTGACCACCGGCCTGCGAGACTTGACCACAAGCGCCGTTTCACTGTCCGTGCGGCCCCCTGGGAAGAATCCGTTCAGTTCGTGTCGGGCTCGATTGCTTCCTGGCTGCCTTGCCGTCGTGCCGCTGCCAAGCAACTCCGCCCAAGGTTGCCGATCGAATGCGGTCCAGGTATCGGGCATGAACGAGTGCAGCACCGCACGACGGAAACCTACCGCTCCAACCTACCGTTCCCCGGGGGGATCCAGATACAGCGGACTCGCGAGATAGCGGCGCAGCCAGAACCGGCACAGCACGCCGATCGTTGCGGCAACCGGCACCGCCAGCATGACGCCAAGGAAGCCGAATGCCGCGCCGCCGGCGAATAAGGCGAAGATCACCCAGACCGCCGGCAGTTCCACCCGGTCGCCGAGAAAGCGCGGATAGATCACGTAGCCTTCCAGGATCTGGCCCACCACCAGCACGCCGCCGACCACGATCACGCCCCGCCACTGGGGGAACTGCGCCATCGCCAGCCCCAGCGCCGTGATGCCACCGGTGATGGAGCCGACATAGGGGATGAACGACAGCACGCCGGCCGCCATGCCGACGATCAGGCCGAGGTCCAGGCCGGCGACGGTGAGTGCCAGGGCGTAGTACAGCGCGAGGATCAGGCAGCACAGCGCCTGGCCGCGCACCCAGGCCGACAGGATGCGGTCCACTTCGCGGGCCTGCGCGCGGATCACATCGGCGTAGCGGTGCGGCAGCCACGAATTGACCATGGCGACCACCCGCGGCCAGTCGCGCAGCAAATAGAACCCGACGACCGGCGTGACCACCGCCAGGGAGAGCACGTTGAAGATCGCGAAGCCGGCGCCGGTGACGCTGGTCAGCGACGACGCGATGAAGCTGAGCATGTTGCCGGCTTGGCTGCTGACCAGGTCGCGCAGTTTGTCGTTCACCACATCGGAGCCGAAGTTCTGTTGCAGGTCGGTGAGCACCGTGCTCGCCCAGCGTTGCAGCAGTTGGACGTATTGCGGGATGCGGCCGAGCAGCAGGCCGACCTGTTGCAGGATCAGCGGATAGAGCAGCAGGGCGAACAGCAGTACCGCGGCCAGCAGGGCCAGTATCATCGCCAGCGACGCGATGCCTCGGCTGATGCCCAGCCGGGTCAGCCGGGAGGTCGGTGGATCGAGCACGTAGGCGATGCCGGCCGCGGCGACGAACGGCGCCAGCACGGAGGCAAACAGCTGCAGCGCGAGCCACAGCACCACCAGCAGGCCGACGACCAGTGCCGCGCGCTGTCCGCGCGTCGCATGTCCGGAAATCGGTGGCTGCGCGTTGGCGAACCAAGCCCGGCGCTCGGCGGGCGGCGGCGTGTCGGGCGGCGGCAGTTCGGCGCTGTCGCTCATCGCCGGCGCGCCGTGATCCAGACATAGGCGGCGCCGGAACCGAGGGTGGTCGCGCCGACCAGCCAGACCAGCGTGTCCGTGACGATCGGGGCGGTGAGGCCGAAGCCGTACAGCAGCAGGGTCACAGCCACCAGCACGATCTGCAACGCGGTGTTGACCTTCGAGACGAAGAGGGGGCGAATCATCACGGTCTGGCCGGTCAATGCCAGCACGACAACGCCGCCAACGATCACTGAATCGCGAAACACCACCAGGATCGCCAACCAGTCGGGCAGCGCCTTCACCGCCGCGAGGGTCACGTACATCGTCACCAGCAAGGCTTTGTCGGCTACCGGATCCAGCAGCGCGCCCACGGTGTTGCCACCGCCATTGCGGCGCGCCAGCCAGCCGTCCACCGCGTCGGACAGGCCAGCCGCCACGAACAGGAAGAACGCGTAGGCGAATTGTTCTTCCAGCACGAGCCAAACTGCCAGCGGCACCGCGCAGAGGCGGCCGAAGGTGATGACATTGGGCAGCGTCAGCAATACGCCAGATGCGCCGCGGCCAACCTGCGATCCGTCAGGCATCGCCCTGCCTTTCCCCGGCTTGCAGCCACTGCATTGCGCGAAGCAGCACGCCTATGGTTGTTTCCTCCAGTGTCCACCAGCCTTGCGCCAGACGGCGCAGTTCAGCGGACCTAGGCAGTAGCGTATCGAGGGCCGCCATGACCAGGGGTGATCACGATTCGGGCGCGACGACCGGCAACGGGCTGAACTATCGTGCCGCCGGTGTGGACATCGCGGCGGGCGACGCGCTGGTCGACGCGATCAAGCCGCTGGCCCGCGCCACGTCCCGCCCTGGGGTGATCGGCGGCCTTGGCGGTTTCGGCGCGCTGTTCGACCTGAAGGCGGCGGGTTTCGTCGATCCCGTTCTGGTGTCCAGCACCGACGGCGTGGGCACCAAGCTGAAGGTCGCGATCGAGAGCGGCATCCATGACACGGTCGGCATCGACCTAGTGGCGATGGTGGTCAACGATCTGGTGGTGCAGGGGGCCGAACCGCTGTTCTTCCTGGACTACTTCGCCACCGGGAAGCTCGATCCGCACCAGGCGCGTGAGGTGATTGCCGGCATCGCGTCCGGTTGCAACGAGGCTGGGTGTGCGTTGGTGGGCGGCGAGACCGCCGAGATGCCCGGCTTGTACCGTGAGGGCGACTATGACCTGGCGGGCTTCGCGGTCGGTGCCGTGGAGCGCGGACGCCTGCTGCCGCATGGCGTGGCGCCGGGGGATGCGGTGTTGGGCCTGGCAAGTTCGGGCGTACATTCCAACGCTTATTCCCTGGTGCGCCGGGTTGTGGAGGTCAGCGGGCTGCCGTGGAGCGCGCCGGCACCGTTCAATCCGCAGATGACGCTGGGCCAGGCACTGATGGTTCCGACGAGGATTTATGTGTCGGCGCTGTTGGCACTGCATCGCGCGGGGCTGCTGAAGGCTGCGGCGCATATCACCGGCGGCGGACTGCCGGGCAATCTGCCTCGGGCGCTGCCGGAGGGTACCGTGGCGGTGCTGGAACCGTGCTGGCCGGTGCCGCCGGTGTTTGCCTGGCTGGTCCGCACCGGGGGCGTCGCGCCCGAGGAGATGTTCCGCGTATTCAACTGCGGGATTGGGATGGCGGTTGTGGTTGCCGATGTGGATGCTGCCACGGAATTGCTGCGCGACCAGGGGGAGAGCGTTGCGCGGATCGGCCATATCGAGGCCGCTGGCGGTGAGCCGAGTGTGCGGATGGCGCTGCCCCCTGGTTGGCCAGGGTGAGATCCGGCGCCACCGTAGGCCGGGGGTGGCGAGCATCCGGTGTGCTGTCCGCCTCATGGCCGGACGTGTTCCTGCAAGCCGTCGCGGCGCGGGGCCGGCGGTGATGACGGGGGCAGGTCCTGCCACGACGGTGGAAGTTTTCCGGGGAGGCGGGAAGCGCCGCGCCGCAGTCATGATCAGCGGGCGCGGTTCCAATATGGCAGCGCTGATCGCTGCCGCCGCCGATCCGGCATATCCGGTGGAGATCGTGCTGGTGATCTCGAACCGGCCGGGGGCCGCCGGCCTGACATTGGCGAGCGAAGCTGGCGTGCCGGTTCGGGTGATCGATCATCGTGGATTCCAGGGCGACCGGGCTGCGCATGAGGCGGCGATCGACGCCGCGCTGCGGGAGGCTGCCGTAGAGATCGTGTGCCTCGCCGGGTATATGCGGTTGCTGACGCCGCTGCTGGTCGATGCCTGGCAGGGGCGCATGCTCAACATCCATCCGAGCCTGTTGCCGGCGTTTCCCGGGCTGGATACCCACGCACGCGCGCTGGCGGCGGGGGCGAAGCTGCACGGATGCACGGTTCACCTGGTGACGCAGGCGATGGATGAGGGGCCGATTCTGGCGCAGGCCGCCGTGCCGGTGCTGCGTGGGGATAGTGCCGGTGAACTGGCGGCGCGGGTGCTGGCGCAGGAGCATGTGATCTATCCGCTGGCGTTGCGGCTGTTCGCCTCGGGTGATTTCGGGAAGATGGCGCCGGGCGCGGCCGTGTTGGTCAACCCCTTGCCGGCTGGCTCTCCGCTGCCATAGAACGCTGATTGAACAATTCTGGCAGCCAAGGGGCCCGTATGTCCGACCACAGCGCTACCATTCCCACGAGTCGGCAGGAGGAGACGCCGGAAGCCTTCCTGGCCGATCGTCAGGGCTTCTGGAACGGGTTCACCAAATTTACGCTGTGGGTGGTGATCTTTGTCATTCTGCTGCTGGTCGGGATGGCGGTTTTCCTGCTGTAGGGCAGACCCGCATCTGAGGCCGACCGGCGCGAAGGCGCCCGCTGCGAAGGTGGGCGGCGCGAAGGTGCCGGGCTCGAAGGCGGGCGGTGCGGCGCAAGCAGCCATCCGCGTGCATTGCAGGCGGTGTGCGCCAGGTTTTTCGGCCGCTACATCGCAAACTCCAGCACCACGTTCCCGGCGTGCGATGGCGGCACCCGCACACATGTTTGCAGGCGAACATGCGGCACTGCGTTGCGGCGCATGATGCCGTGCACCAGGTCGATTTCCGGCGCACGCACGGTGATCGCGATGGCGCACGGCGCATCGCGCCAACCGTCCGGCATGGGCATTGGCGCCAGGCGCGCTTCCGCCGATGGGCGATCCAGCACCAGCAGTTCACCGCCAGGCGTCGTGGCGCTGAAGCCGCTGGGCAGGTCGTGCAACGCGGCCTGGCCCCAGATGTTGGTGAAGCGCGTCCGGATCGCCTGGGGATTTGACGCCGCGTAGACGATGCGGGTGATTGCCTGGGCACCGTTGGGATGGCGCATCCAGTCGGGCACCCAGACGAACTCCGGGCGGTGTTGCTGGCAGATGAAATTGGAAAGCTGCGGATGCGCCGGGTCGATCAGCATCGCCAGGGTCACCACCGCTTCGTCCTTGCTGCCGTCCGGCAGCACGACTGCCCGGCGGAAATCTACCACGCCGTCGGTTGCCACACCGCGCGCTGTCACCGTGGCGAGGTCCGCCTGCGCATCGTCGCTGTGCAGGGCGAGCATCGCAATGCCCTCGCGGTGTGTGAGCTGGTCGGCGATGAAGCGGCCGAAGCGGAATCCGCTGGGGCTTGGGACGTCGAGCAGGGAGCGGTTTTCGATGCCCATCAGCTCGATGAAATTATCGGCGAACAGGACGAGCTGCGTGCCGGTGCCCCAGGGATGAAAACCCTTCCGGGTCGGCGCGAACCCCATGGCACGGTAGCGTGCGGCCAGCGCGTCCAGATCGTGCGAGACGAGGAGCGGATGTTCGAGGCCGAGCGGACCGTTTGGCATGGCGGGTGCTTCGCTACGTTGTCGCGTCCAGCATGTCGCGAGGCGGGCCAGGATGCCAGTCGGACGCGGGAGGCGAGCCGGGCACGAAAGGGGGGATCGCCAGACGGGCTTGATTGCCTACAGGCGCACGCCCGGATGCAGCCGGGCGCAATGTCTGGCAATGCGACGCGGCATTGCGATGCGACCTACCCGACGATTTCGATCCCGGCGAAGAAGAAGGCGATTTCCGTGGCGGCGTTCTCCGCGCTGTCCGAGCCGTGCGCGGAATTCGCCTCGATGTCTTCGGCGAACTGCGCGCGGATGGTGCCGGGAGCGGCCTTTTTCGGGTCGGTGGCGCCCATCACCTCGCGGTTCTTCGCCACAGCGTTGTCGCCTTGCAGGACCTGCACCACGACGGGACCGGAGATCATGAATTCCACCAGTCCGCGGAAGAACGGGCGTTCCTTGTGGACCGCGTAGAATGCCTCGGCCTGCGCCTGGGTGAGTTGCAGGCGCTTCTGCGCGACGATGCGCAGGCCGGCGGCTTCGAGGGCCGCGTTGATCTTGCCGGTAAGATTGCGCCGCGTGGCGTCGGGCTTGATGATCGACAGCGTGCGCTCGGTCGCCATAGGCGTTCTCCTGGTAATTGGGCCGGTGAGGGCGGCTGACTAGGCGGTCCGGACGCGGAGGGCAAGCGGGCCACGCATTGCGGCTGGCAGTAGGCTTGTCCGGGCTGCGCTGCCTGGTTTGCGGCGGATGAATATCGTCATCGCCGGACCGGGCGGCCGATCAGGTTGCGCCGATAAGCGCCAGCCCCTCCGCGACCGAGACAAATTCGCCGCCACCGGTCAGTTTCTCCAGGCCGAACCGTGCCTCGAACAGGTGGCGGACGGCCGGGACGAAGGCGGTGCCGCCCGTCAGGAACACGCGATCGATCGCGTGCGGCGGCGTCCCGGCCTCGGCCAACACCTGATCCACCGTGGCAGCGAGCCGGGTCAGGTCGGGTTCGATCCAGGATTCGAATTCTTCCCGCGCGATGACGCGCTCCACGGCGAAGTTCTTGTGGTGGAAGCGCAGCGTTGTGGTGTTCGCGCGCGATAACTCGGCTTTGGCGGTGGAGACGGCCTGGTAGAGCGCGTAGCCGAGACCATCCTCGATCAGTGCGATCAGGTGATGCAGGCGCTGCGGATGGTCGGCGGTGCGCGCCACTTCGGCGATCTGGCGCAGCGTGCGCGGGGCACGCATCAGCGACAGCAGGTGCCAGCGGGCGAAGCCGGAATAGTACTCCGGCGGCACCGGAAGGGATTTGCCCATGATGCGGTAGCTGTCGCCCTTGCCGAGCAGCGGGGCGATCGCCGCGTTGATGATGCGGAAGTCGAACACGTCGCCGGCGATGCCGATGCCGGCGTGTCCGAGTGGCGTCATTCCGGCGCCCGGTTTGAAGCGGAGGACGGAAAAATCGCTGGTGCCGCCGCCGAAGTCGCCGATCAGCACGGTGGCTGGCTCGGTCAATGTCTGGGCGAAGCGCCAGCCGGCGGCTTCGGGCTCGAGTGCCAGCGTTACGTCGGGGAGGCCGGCGTCTGCGTATGCGCCGTGCAGGCGGTCGGCTCCGAGTTCGTCATTGGGAAATTCGCCGGCGAAGCGGACCGGGCGGCCGACGATGATGCGGGGGACCGGGCCGGTGTCCGCCAGCAGCGCGTGCAGGAAGCGGCCGATCAGGCGTTCGAGGGTGAAGGGGCGGCCGAAGATGCGGGTCTCGGTGAAGCTGCCTTGGGCCAGGTAGGTCTTCATCGACATGATCAGGCGGCTGTCGAGCGGATCATCCAGATAAGACTCGATCGCCGCCGGTCCCGCGGCCTGGCGCAGGATGCTGCGGCCGCGGCCTTCCTCCTGCCAGAAGCACAGCACCGAGCGGAACACGTCGAACTCTGCCGCGGCGGTCGCGTGACGCCGGGTGGTAACGCGGCCGTTGTCATGCAGGAGCGCGACCACGCTGTTGGTGGTGCCGAAATCGACGCCGATCGCCTTGATCATGCAGCCACTCCGTCAAGGGGCGCGGGTTCAAGCGCGATTGGCGTTCCGGCGCAAGGGCGGGGCGTGCGGCGCCTAGTCGCGCGGCGTGTGGTCGTGCGTCTGGGGCGGTGCGCCTGGGGCGGTCACCGCCCGGCCGGCGGTCCGACCCAGAGTGGTTCGTCCTGTCGCTGGTCCAACGCGGTCAGCATGCAGCCCATGGTGCGCGACAGCATGGCGGCGGTGCTGAGCAGTTGGATGTCGAGGTTCGATGTCTGGCTGGATTGCGCGGCGCGGCGGTAGCACTCCAGGGCCAAGTGATGGGCGAGGACGGCGTGGGTTGCGAGCATGGCCTCGGCTGGTTGCTGGGCGTCCAACGAGCGGAGGGCGCTGAAGGCGGCGGCCTGGCGGCGGTGTTTCTGTTCTGCCGTCTGGTGCTCCTGCGAGGCCAGGCCGGCGGTCAGCGCGTACAGGGTTTCGTCGGTGAAGACCGGGTCGAGGCCATCATCGGCCAGGAGCGGTGCTTGCGGTTCGGTTGGCGGATGGTTGGTCAGGGGAGAGGCCTCATCGTGCGGTGGGAGTTCGTGGGTGTTGTGGGTGAATGAGGTCATTGGCTGGTTCCGTCGGTGGAAAGTGAAGTATACTAACGTAGGTTAGATATGATGTCAAAGGTTGTTGTGCGCCGATTGGCTGTGTTCGATACGGTGCGCGCGTCGTGGCCAAATATGCTGGCTGGGATGCCGCCGGGCGGGAACGACGACCGATAACCCATCGGCATTGGGTTGCCCGCCATGGCCGGATTTGTCTTGGCTATCACAACCGGCAGTGTGCCGCCACGGATAGCCGAGACACGCCCGGCCATGACCTGGACTGCAGGTTAGCGGCGTAGGCACGCGCCTGGCGAGGCGATGTTTGCGCAAGCCGCGGCGGACGCTGTTCCGCCGCGGTGCGCCGACCGGTGGCTATACCCCGGCGTACTCCTCCGAGATGCTCTTGTTGGTGTAGTCTGTCAGCATCGCCGTCGCGATGATGCCGATGACGGCACACAGCGCGATATAGATAGCGATCGGCAACGTCGAACCGTAGGTGGCGAACAGCCAGGTCGCGATGAACGGCGAGGGGCCGCCGGCGATGATCGAGGCGAGCTGATAGCCGAGCGACGCGCCGCTGTAGCGCAGTCGCGGCGTGAAGCTTTCCGCGATCAGTGCTGCCTCTGGCCCGTACTGGGTCATCACCGGCAGCAGCGACAGTGCGATGGCGATGAAGACCACGACCGGTTGCCTGGTATCGAGCATGGCGAAGTAGATGAAGCCGAAGACCCCCATGAACACGCAGCCTATCATGAACATGTTCTTGCGACCGACGCGGTCCGACAGATGACCGGCGACGACGACCCAGAGGAAGCCAAGTACAGTCTGGCTGATGACGGCGAGCAGCAGGAAGTCGCGCGAGAAGCCGAGTACACTGGTGCCATAGGTGAAGATGAAGGCACCGACAATGTAGCCTGGTGCCTGTTCAGGCAGGCGCAGCAATGCGGACAGGATGACCTGCTTCGGCTGGCGTTTGAGTACTTCGAAGACTGGCACTCGCTCGACGCGTTCTTCGGCAATCACCTTTTGGAAGACCGGTGTTTCGAGAATGCCGAGCCTGATCCACAATCCGACGGCGACCATGATGATGCTGAGCAGGAATGGAATGCGCCAGCCCCAGACGAGGAACTGATCGCCTGACAGCCAACTGAAGACGAGTACTGCGACGTTGGCGAGGAACAATCCAGCGGGCGCGCCGAACTGTGGCCAGGCGGACAGGAAGCCCCGGTTCTTGTCGGTGCGGGCCCATTCCATGGCGAGGAGGACCGAGCCGCCCCATTCGCCGCCGACGCCGATGCCTTGGATCAGGCGGATCACGGTCAGCAGCACGGCGCCCCAGATACCGATGCTGTCGTAGCCTGGGATGAGGCCGATGGCGGCGGTCGCGATACCGGTTACCAGCAACGTCACGATCAGCGTGGCCTTGCGGCCGATGCGGTCACCGTAATGGCCGAAGATGGCGGCGCCGATGGGTCGCCCGACGAAGCCGATGAAGAAGACGGCGAAAGCTTCGAGCACGCCGACGAGGGGGGCGGACTTCGGAAAGAACAATTTTCCGAATACCAGGCCGGTTACTGTGCCATAGAGCAGGAAGTCGTACCATTCGATTGTGGTGCCGACGGTGCTGGCAATCACCGCGCGACGCAGTTGGGCGCGATGCTCCTCATCGGAATAGCCGACTGCAGCATTTTGCGCTGTTGCCATCGGAGGTCCTCCCTGGTTTCTATGAGTAGTCACGACAGTACTGTTGTCGGAAACTCTATTTGGTCGTTATGATAGCAGCGACAGTAGAAGATAAAAAGTGATTGCGGTCGGTGGCGCCAGGCCGAATGCCTTGATTTGTGCGAGCAGGTTGCGTAGCGGCGTCGGTGGTGGTGCACTTTTTCGTGAGGCGGTGACTGCGCTTTTTGGATAGTCGCCCAAGGTTGTCCAGCAGTGCTGCCCAGTTAGGCCGGTGCATCAACGTCTGACGCACTTGACCGCCTACCCAACGAGGCCGATCAACCCGCCGCCATGTCCCTTCTCGTCATCTCCGGCGCCGCCATCCGCCTTGGCGGCCGCCCAATCCTCGACGGCGCTGACCTTACCGTGGACCCCGGCCGCCGCATCGGCCTGGTGGGGCGCAACGGCGCGGGCAAATCCACGTTGCTGCGCGCGATCATGCGTGAGCTGCCGTTGGACGGCGGCGACATCCGCCTGGCCGCACGCGCGCGAATCGCGACCGTGGCGCAGGAAGCGCCGTCCGGCGATGCGTCGCTGCTGGACACCGTGCTGCAGGGCGACACGGAACGCCTGTCGCTGTTGGCCGAGGTGGACAACGCACCGTCGCTGCGGCTGGCGGAAATCCACGAGCGGCTGCGCGCGATCGGCGCCGATGCGGCACCGGCCCGGGCCGCTGCCATCCTGGCCGGCTTGGGCTTCGACGAAGCTTCTCAGGCGCGGCCGGTGGAGGAATTCTCCGGCGGCTGGCGTATGCGTGTGGCGTTGGCGACGGCGCTGTTCGCCAATCCCGACCTGCTGCTGCTGGACGAACCGACCAACCACCTGGACCTGGAAGCGACGTTGTGGCTGGAGACGTGGCTGGCGCGATTTCCGGGTGCGGCGCTGCTGGTGTCGCACGACCGCGGACTGCTGGATCGCGCCGTTGAGGCGATCGCGTTCCTCGACCGCGGCAAGATTTCGCTGACGCCAGGCGGGTTCGACGAATTCGTCCGCATCCGCACCGAGCGCGCCATGCAGCAGGCCAGCGCGGCCAAGCGCATCGTTGCGGAACGCGCGCATATCCAGGCCTTCATCGATCGGTTCCGCTACAAGGCGAGCAAGGCGCGTCAGGCGCAGTCGCGTATCAAGGCACTGGCTCGGTTGCCGCAGATCGATACGGTGATCGAGGACGCACCGACGCGCTTCGATTTCCCCGCGCCCGCGCGAATCGCACCGCCGATTTTGACGCTGGAGCGAGTCGCCGTCGGCTATGACGACACGCCGGTGCTGCGCAACATATCGCTGTCGATCGACATGGACGACCGAATTGCGTTGCTTGGCGCGAATGGCAACGGCAAGTCGACGCTGGCGAAGTTGCTGGCGGGGCGGCTCGCGCCGCTCGCTGGCGAGATGCGGCGCGGGCCGAAGCTGCGCGTCGGGTATTTCGCACAGCATCAGACGGACGAACTGGTCGCCGATGAATCGCCGATCGCGCACATGACACGTGCGTTGCCGCGGGCTCACCCGCCGCAGGTGCGCGCGCAGCTTGCGCGGTTTGGGCTGGATGTGAATCGGGCGGAGACGCCGGTTGCGAATCTGTCGGGCGGTGAGAAGGCGCGCCTGCTGCTGGCGCTCGCCACGCGCGATGCGCCGCAGCTGCTGCTGCTGGATGAGCCGACCAACCATTTGGATATCGATGCGCGTGAGGCCTTGGTGAAGGCGCTGGCGGATTTCGAAGGCGCGGTGCTGCTGATCACCCACGATCCGCAT
>DATKFJ010000313.1:0-2422 GCA_035511435.1 Acetobacteraceae bacterium
CGTCGCTGCCGGCAAAGAGACTATTCTTTCTCGATAGACAAACTGGCCGCATGGCGCGCTCGACACTGTTGTTGTCAAGCTCGATGCGTCCGTCTTCGAGGAACCGCTCCAGCCCATCCCAGTGGTTCAGTGCATAGCGGATCGCGTCGGCTGTTGGGCCGCGGGCGGGCAGTTTCGCTAACTGCGCCTCGAACCAGATGCGCAGTGCGGTGACCAACGGTTTGCTCTCGGCTTGACGAACCGCCAGCCTGTCAGCGGCGCTCTTGCCGCGGACACGCGCCTCGATCTCATAGAGCGCGGCAATGCGCTGCAGCGTTTCCATGGCGATCGGCGCCTTCGCCTTGGCCAGATCGTAAAAGCCCCGACGCACGTGGCTCCAGCAAAAGGCCAGCGTTGTGGACGTCTCGGTCGATTTGGAGCCGGCGAACTTCTTGTAGGCCCCGTAGCCATCGCACTGCAGGATGCCGCGGTAGCCGCCGAGCAGCGTGTTGGCGTGGATATGACCCCGGCCAGGCGCGTAGCTGTAAACCACCGCGGGTGGCTGGCTTCCGCCCCATGGGCGATCGTCGCGCGCAATCGCCCAGAAGTATCCCTGTTTGGTCCGACCGCGACCCGGATCGAGCACCGGCACGACGGTCTCGTCGGCGAAGATCCGTGTCGAGGCGAGCATCATCTCGCGCAGCCGCGCCACCACTGCGGCAACTTCCGCCGCGGCGTACCCCATCCAGAACGACAAGGTGGACCGCTCGAGGATGACGCCTTGCCGCGCCAGGATCTGCGCCTGGCGATACAGCGGCAGATGATCGGCGTAGCGTGCCACCAGCACATGGGCGACCATCGCCTCGGTTGGGATGCCGCCCTCGATCAGCCGTGCCGGCGCCGGTGCCTGCACCACGATGCCTGTGCACGACCGGCAGGCGAGCTTCGGACGCCTGGTCACGATCACCCGAAACTGCGCCGGGATCACATCCAGCCGCTCCGAGCTGTCCTCGCCGATCACCGTCATGCTTGCCCGGCAGCACGGGCACGCGGTGTCCTCGGGCGTCAGCGTCACCTCGATCCGCGGCAGGTGCGCTGGCAGTGCGCCACGGCCGGCACGCCGCTTGGCGGCATTGTCCAAGCGCCGCTCGGGATCTCGCTTCTCCGCCTCCGCGTCTTCTTTGGCAATCGCCTGCTCGAGGGCTTCCAAACCCAGTTGCAGCTGTTCCTCCGGCAGACGCTCCGAGCGGGCACCGAAATGCATGCGTCTCAGCTGCAGCAGCAGATGACGCAGCCGGTCATTCTGTGCCAGGAGTGTGTCTCGCTCCGTGACCGCCGCATCGCGCTCGGACATCGTCGCCAGCACCAACGCCCGTAATGCTTCGATGCCTTCAGGCAGGCTCTGCATGTCGTCGCGGGGCGAATCCATCACGCAACGAATCCTACGCGGCAACCGACGGTTTGAGAATCCCCTTTGCGGTCTGAACGCGCGTCCAATCCAGCCCGTCGAACAGAGCGGCGAACTCAACAGGCGACAGCTTCATCACGCCGTCCATGATCGGCGGCCAGCGGAACGATCCCTGCTGCAATTGCTTCCAGACCAGCACCAGGCCGCTGCTGTCCCAGACCAATATCTTCAGGCGGTCGCTGCGCTTGGCGCGATAGACAATGACCGCACCCGAGAACGGATCCTCGGCCAGTGCCTCCTGCGCCAGGACGGCGAGAGAGTGTGCCCCCTTGCGAAAATCAATCGGTCGCGTCGCCAGCAAGACGCGAGCGCCAGCAGGGACATTGATCATGATCGGGATGCCGAGGCCCGAACCGCGCGCAACACCGCGGTCAATTGGGCAGCATCATCCATGCCGGACGAGACCCGCACCACCGCACCGGCAAGCTTGACCTCGATCCCTGGCGCCGCAGACACCGCGCGTTGAACCGTCGCAGCCGGAATGGCTTCGCTCACGATCGGAATGAAGCTGGGCGTTGCCGGCGTTGTCGTTTGCCCCGGCACGCTCGGCAAGTCCTGGCGCATCGCGCGTCGCCAGCCAAAGACCTGCTGCGAACAGATCTGCCAGCGTCGCGCAACCTCTGACACACGTGCCCCGGGTACCAGGGTCTCCGCGACAATCCGTGCCTTCTCATCCGCCGACCAGCGCCGCCGGCGGCCAGGCCCCGTGAGAACCTCAACGCGTCGGTATTCACCCTTCGCGTCATCGTTAACGTCAAACATAAGGATAGCTCGATGCCCTCTGCCTCAAGCAAATCAAGCAGCTCGGGCAGGGTCATTGAACAAGGGTATCAGCGCCCCGCTTACCACGGAGGCGTGCGACCGGCGCGTCTGATCCTATTCGAGTCGATATCCACCAGTATGCCGAACACGACGAAGAAAACCACTGCTGCCGTATATTCCATCGCGCGCGGCACCGATATTCTGGTCCACCAT
>DATKFJ010000314.1:0-2848 GCA_035511435.1 Acetobacteraceae bacterium
TCCAGTGCTTTGGCCACCTCTTCGTGGTTCAGCGTATAAGACGGGCTGTCGATCAGCCGGCGGCGATAGGCGATGGTCGCGCCGCCCCACCCATCCAGCAGTTGCGCAAGCCGAGGCTCCCTGGCCTCGCGTGACGCTGCCTCGCGTTCGGCGTGGATCGCCGCGGCGTGCATCAGGAATTCGTCGGCGATGCCGGCTTCTTCCGCGTTCCATGCGGCGCGCACGGCGGCCTCACCGCGTTCGGCCACCAGCGTGCGATAGCGCACCGAGAACTTCTCCACCTGGCGCACGTAATACGCCAGGCTTTCGGTCGCGGTGTCGATCGCGGTCAACCCGCCGCCGATCACCACCACCGGCAGGCGAATCTGCAGATTGGTAATCGAGGAAAACTTCGCGGCCCCGGTAAGTTGCAGCGCCATCAGGAAGTCCGATGCGGCACGCACGCCGCGCGCCAGCCCGTTGGGAATGTCGAGCACCGTTGGCTTGCCCGCGCCCATGCACAGCGCGATGTGGTCGAAGCCCATCGCCCACGCATCGTCCATCCCGAGAGTGGCACCGCCACCAAACCGAACGCCGCCGAAATGCGCAAACTGCGCGCGCCGCTCCAACAGCAGACGCACAAGCTTGAGATAATTCTTGTTCCATCGCACGGTGATGCCGTATTCGGCGACGCCACCGAACCCCGCCATCACGCGATCGTCCAGGTTCTCGAACAACTGCGCGGTATCGCGCACCGGCGCGCCGGGATCGAAACCCAGCGGCTCGATCTTCAATCCGTCGATCGCCACGACGGTATGGCCGTCGTTCATCAGGTGGTGCGCGAGCGTGAAGCCGGCCGGCCCCAGCCCGACGATCAGCACCTTGCGCCCGGTATCGACGCGCGGCAGCGGACGATGGATGTCCAGCGGATTCCATCGCGTCAGCAGCGCGTAGATCTCGAAACCCCACGGCAGGCCGAGTACATCCTTCAGGATAGATGTCTCGGCCTGCGGAATATCGACCGGGTCCTGCTTCTGGTAGATGCACGACTTCATGCAGTCGTTGCAGATGCGATGCCCGGTCGCCGCCATCATCGGGTTGTCGATCGCGATCGTCGCGAACGCGCCCAGCACGCTGCCCTGCGCGCGCAGCGTGTGCATCTCGGAAATCTTCTCGTCCAGCGGACAGCCCGCCAGCGTCACGCCGAACGGCGACTTCTGGAACTGCCCGGTCTTGCGATCCTTCAGGCCGGTACTACAGGAATCCTTGCCCTGCGTGTGACACCAGATGCAGTAGTTGACCTGGTCCAGTGCCTGCTGCGTGTTCATCCCGGCATCGGTCAGCGCAAATCCCTCGCGCCGGCGCCAGTCATGTTCCGGCAGCCGCAGCATCGTGACACCGTCGCGCTCGATGGTTTCAACCGGAACCAGATGGTTGTAGTCCAACCGGTGCGGCACGCGGAACAACGTGTTGCCAGGATGTGCCGCATGGCCCTGGTCCGTCAGCGTCGCCCACGCGGCATAGCGCAGCGCCAGATCAACCGCTTCGCCATCGCCGGCGGTTTCCCATGCCGTGACATGCGCAGCGAACGCACGTTCCGTCAGCGCTTCCCCCATCCGCGCTTCCAAGGCCGAGTGCAGCGCCGATCCGTCGAACGCCGAGGGATCGGGGTATTTCTTCACCGCCTGGCGCTGCACGAACAGCCGCTTACAGGCGTGGATCGGATCCAGCGCGTGGGTCTCGCGCGCCAACGCCAGAGCTTCCGATTCGATGCCGAACAGCGTGGCGATGAAGCCATCGAGATGCGGGCCAAGTGCTACCACCAGTTCGCTGGCATCCTTCGCGGCAACCTGATCGGGCACCGCGCGCGCCGCCAGCAGACGCGCATGCAACGCAGCATCCTCCGCCGCCAGGTGTTCGAGGAACCCACGATCCAGCCGCACCAGCCCGTCGCGCGCCGCGAGGTCGGCGAAGCTGAGACCAAAGCCCAGGGTCTGCGGTTCGGTAGCCGGCACGGCATCCATCGTGGTTTCAGCCCATCTTGCGCAACAGCGTCATGACCTGGATCCGCTCCGCCGCGGACAGCGGCGCCAGCGCCAGCTCGTGCGCCTTGCGGGCGCATGACACGACACTGGCGATCAACGCAACGCCTGCCTCGGTCGGTTCCAGCACGGCGGTCCTCCGGTCCATCTTGTCATTGCTCCGCCGCATCAGACCACGCGCCGTCAGCCGCCGGACCACGCCCTGGATTGTCGCCGGATCCATCGCCGCGAGCCGGCCCAGGTGGTTCTGCGTGATCCGCCCAAGCTCGACCGTCTTCAACAGGGCGGTGAACTGCGTCGGCGTCAGTTCGACATGCGCCAACCCGGTGGTGAAGATCGACACATGCCGCTGGTGGGCCCGGCGCAGCAGATAGCCGATATGATCCTCGACCGTGAAGCCGCCGAGGGCGTCAGCGACTGCGTCGGCCGGTCGTTCCGAGATTGTCAAACCCGCCTCCGGCCACGCCCCTCCGGGGTCAGTGCTGCTCATTCGCACGCAAATGATTGGGGCGCCAGGGGAACTGTCAAGGGTGCCGGTCGCGTTGATCGATCATGGCAGGAGGTCGGCAGCCGGCATCCGAAAAACCTCCGCCTTTTTCCCGGACTTCCGGCCGGACGGGTTCAGCCAAAACCGGCAGGCGTTCTCTCCTGTATCCGTAACCAATTCGCCCGCCCTAGGTTGCCGTCACGGCGCAAGGCAACAGCCACCGACCAAGGCCGAGGCCCCGCCGAACAAGCAACCTGGTGGAGATGATCATGACCTCCTCAACCGCACGCAGCCCCCGCTCCAAGCGCATCGCAGCGACCTGCGCCATCCTCGGCCTCGC
>DATKFJ010000315.1:0-5699 GCA_035511435.1 Acetobacteraceae bacterium
CTTCCTGGCGCATAACGGCGAGATCAATACGGTCCGCGGCAACGTCAACTGGATGTACGCGCGGCGACGGTCGATGGCGTCCGAGCTGATCGGGCCCGATCTGGACAAGATGTGGCCGCTGATCCCGCACGGCCAGTCGGATACGGCGTGCATCGACAACGCGCTGGAGATCCTGGTTGCCGGCGGTTATTCGCTGGCGCATGCGATGATGATGCTGATTCCGGAGGCGTGGTCGGAAAACCACCTGATGGATCCGGCGCGCCGCGCTTTCTATGAATACTATGCCGCGTTGATGGAGCCGTGGGACGGGCCGGCGGCGATCGCCTTCACCGATGGACGGCAGATCGGCGCGACGCTGGATCGCAACGGGTTGCGGCCGGCGCGCTACATCATCACTGACGATGACCATGTGATCATGGCGTCCGAGTCCGGCGTGCTGCCGGTGCCGGAAGAACGCATAGTGCGCAAGTGGCGGTTGCAGCCTGGCAAGATGCTGCTGATCGATATGGAAGAAGGCCGCATCATCGACGATGCGGAGATCAAGCAGAAACTGGCGGGTGAACATCCGTACGCGGAGTGGCTGAAGGCGACCCAGGTGCAGCTTGAGGAATTGCCGGAGCCATCCGACACACCCGCGCCGCTGCCTGAAATGCCGCCGCCTCGGCCGAACGATGCAACCGCGCTGCTGCAGCAGCAGCAGGCGTTCGGTTACACGCAGGAGGATATCCAGTTCTTCCTGGAGCCGATGGCGCAGGAAGGCGACGATCCGGTCGGATCGATGGGCACCGATACGCCGATCGCGGTGCTGTCGAGCAAGCCGAAGTTGCTGTACAATTACTTCAAGCAGAACTTCGCACAGGTCACCAATCCGCCGATCGATTCGATCCGCGAAGCACTGGTGATGTCGCTGGTTTCGATGATCGGGCCGCGGCCTAATTTGTTGGGCCACCATGCCGGTTCGCATTACCGGCTGGAGGTGGCGCAGCCGATCCTGACGAATCCCGATCTGGAGAAGGTGCGGGCGATTTCGTCGCTGGTGGGCGATGCGTTCCGCACGCGCACGATCGATGTGACGTGGCCGGCGAACGAAGGTGCGGCCGGCATGGCGCTGGCGGTGGATCGTATCTGCCGCGAGGCGACCGATGCGGTGCTGGATGGATTCAACATTCTGATCCTGTCGGATCGCGCGGTGTCGGCGACGCGGATTCCGATGCCGGCTTTGCTGGCGACCGCCGCCGTGCACCACCATCTGATCCGGCGCGGTCTGCGCACCAGCACCGGGCTGGTGGTGGAGACCGGCGAGGCGCGCGAGGTACACCATTTCTGCGTGCTGGCGGGATATGGCGCGGAGGCGATCAACCCGTATCTGGCGTTCGAGGTGCTGGAGCAGATCAGGGTACAGGATGAGCTGAAGCTGAAGCCGTACGAGGTGCAGAAGAATTATCTGAAGGCGATCGGCAAGGGGATTTTGAAGGTGATGTCGAAGATGGGCATCTCCACCTATCAGTCCTATTGCGGCGCACAGATCTTCGACGCGGTTGGGCTGTCCAGCGACTTCGTGGAGAAGTGCTTCACCGGTACTGCCAGCACGATCGAAGGCGCAGGGTTTGCGGAGATCGCGCGCGAGGCGGTGCAGCGGCATGGCAACGCGTACGGCGAGAACCCGCTGTACGACGGGATGCTGGACGCAGGCGGGGATTACGCATTCCGGCTGCGCGGTGAGGATCATGCCTGGACGCCGGACTCGGTGGCCAAATTGCAGCATGCGGCACGCGGCAATTCGCTGGAGGATTTTCGCGCCTTCACGCGGATGATCAACGATCAGAGCACACGGTACTTGACCCTGCGCGGGCTGATGGAAATGAAATTTGCCGACAAGCCGGTGCCGCTGGAGGAGGTGGAGCCGGCGGCTTCCATCGTGCGGCGGTTCGCGACGGGGGCGATGAGTTTCGGGTCGATCTCGCGTGAGGCGCATACCACGCTGGCGATCGCGATGAACCGCATCGGCGGCAAGTCGAACACCGGTGAAGGCGGCGAGGAGTCGGATCGCTACAAGCGGCTGCCGAACGGCGATTCGATGCGGTCTGCGATCAAGCAGGTGGCGTCGGGACGGTTCGGCGTCACCATCGAATATCTGGTGAACGCCGATGATCTGCAGATCAAGATGGCGCAGGGCGCGAAGCCTGGAGAGGGCGGGCAGTTGCCCGGCCGGAAGGTGGACAAGAATATCGCGCGCGTGCGGTACTCGACGCCGGGCGTCGGGCTGATCTCGCCGCCACCGCATCACGATATCTATTCGATCGAGGACCTGGCTCAGCTTATTGCCGATCTGAAGAATGCCAATCCGGCTGCGCGGATTTCGGTGAAGCTGGTATCGGAGGTGGGCGTTGGCACGGTGGCGGCCGGCGTTGCCAAGGCGCGGTCCGATCATGTGACGATCGCGGGGTTTGAAGGCGGCACTGGCGCATCGCCGCTGACGTCGCTGACGCATGCCGGTTCGCCGTGGGAGATCGGTCTGGCCGAGACGCAGCAGACCCTGGTGCTGAACGGGTTGCGCGGGCGCATTGCGGTGCAGGTGGACGGCGGGCTGCGTACCGGGCGCGACGTGGTGATCGGTGCGCTGCTGGGGGCCGACGAGTTTGGTTTCTCCACCGCGCCGCTGATCGCCGCGGGCTGCATCATGATGCGCAAGTGCCATCTGAATACCTGTCCCGTGGGCATAGCCACGCAGGACCCGGTGCTGCGCAAGCGGTTCACCGGCCAGCCGGAGCACGTCATCAACTTCTTCTTCTTCATCGCCGAGGAAGTGCGGGAACTGATGGCGAAGCTGGGCTTTCGTACGTTCAATGAGATGGTCGGGCAGGTCGAGAAGCTGGATATGCGCCGCGCGATCAATCACTGGAAGGCGAAGGGCGTCGATCTCAGCCGCATCCTGTATCACGCACCGTCGCGGCCAGGCGTGGCGATCTACAATTGCGAAAAGCAGGACCATCACCTCGATCGCGCGATGGACAACGAGCTGATCGAATTGTCGCAGCCGGCGATCCTGCGTGGCGAGCCGGTGCGGATTTCTCGCGACATTCGCAACGTGCACCGCACCGTGGGCGCGATGCTGTCGGGCGAGGTGGCGAAGAAATACGGCCATACCGGGCTGGCCGATGACACCATCTGGATCACGCTGCGCGGCACGGCCGGCGGCAGTTTCGGCGCGTTTCTTGCCCGCGGCGTCACGCTGGAACTGACCGGCGATGCGAACGACTATGTCGGCAAGGGGTTGTCCGGCGGGCGTGTGATCGTGCGGCATCCCGCGGTGGATCGCGAGCCGACAGAGAACATCATCGTCGGCAACACCGTGCTGTACGGTGCGATCGCCGGCGAGGCCTATTTTCAGGGCGTTGCGGGCGAACGCTTCGCGGTGCGCAATTCCGGTGCGCTCGCGGTGGTGGAAGGCTGCGGCGATCATGGCTGCGAATACATGACCGGTGGCGTGGTGGTTGTGCTGGGCGACACCGGGCGCAACTTTGCCGCGGGCATGTCCGGCGGTGTCGCGTATGTCTACGATCCGATGCGCCGGTTCGAGAGTCTGTGCAACGTCGCCGGTGTGGAGCTGGAACCGATCGCGCCGGCCGATCCGGACGCGGCGGATGACCCGGAGCGGCCGCGCCAACGTGCCGTGTCGGTCGAGGATAGCGGCATGGGCGATCTGCTGCGCTTCGATGCCGAACGGCTGCGCGTACTGGTAGAGAAGCATCTGCTGTTCACCGGCAGTGCGCGTGCGCGCGAGCTGCTGGATGATTGGGACAATGCGTTGGCGAACTTCGTGAAGGTGATGCCGATGGATTACCGGCGCGCCTTGATCGATCTGCGCGCCGAACGCCAGGCGGCGGAAGCCGCTGCCGCGGACTGAGCTTTTCCATGGGCAGGCCAACCGGATTTCTCGAGATCGAACGGCATGATCGCGGCTATGAAAAGCCCGACGTGCGACGCAGGTCGTGGAAGGAGTTCCTGAAACCGCTGCCGGAACCGGAACTGGCCGAGCAGGCGGCACGCTGCATGGATTGCGGCATTCCGTTCTGTCACAACGGCTGTCCGGTCAACAATCTGATCCCGGACTGGAACAACCTGGTCTATCGTCACCAGTGGCAGGCGGCGCTGCGTGCGCTGCATTCCACCAACAATTTCCCGGAGTTCACCGGCCGCATCTGTCCCGCACCGTGCGAAGCCGCATGCACGCTGAACATCGACGATAACCCGGTGACGATCAAGACGATCGAGTGCGCCATCGTCGATCGCGGGTGGGCTGAAGGCTGGATCACGCCGCACCTGCCGTCGCATCGCACAGGGAAGCGCGTTGCTGTCGTAGGTTCCGGGCCGGCGGGCATGGCGTGTGCGCAGCAGCTTGCGCGCGCCGGGCATAACGTCACGCTGTTCGAAAAGCAGGATCGCATCGGTGGGCTGCTGCGCTACGGCATTCCAGACTTCAAGATGGAGAAGCACCTGGTCGATCGTCGCATCGAGCAGATGACGGCCGAAGGAGTGGGATTTCGCACCGGGATCGAGATCGGCGTAACGCTGCCGATGGATGCACTGCTGCGCGACTTCAATGCGGTGGTGCTGTCGGGTGGCGCCGAATGGCCGCGTGATCTGGAAGTACCGGGGCGCGGGCTGGACGGCATCCATTATGCGATGGATTTCCTGACGCAGCAGAACAAGCGCCTTGCCGGCGATGACGAAGCACGCGCGACGGTGGGACGTGGCACGATCACTGCGAAAGGCAAGCACGTCGTGGTGATCGGCGGCGGCGATACCGGTTCCGATTGCATCGGCACATCGGCGCGGCAGGGTGCTGCTTCCATCATCCAACTGGAGATTCTGTCGAAACCGCCAGAGCGCGAGAACAAGGCTCTGGTGTGGCCGGATTGGCCGTTGAAACTGCGGTCTTCGCATGCGCACGAGGAAGGCACCGATCGCGACTGGTCTGTGCTGACCAAGCGTGCGATCGGTCTTAGCGGGAAGGTCGAGGCGCTGGAATGCGTGCGGGTTGAATTCGCGAAGGACGCGGATGGGCGCATGGCGATGGTCGAAATGCCGGGCAGTCAGTTTCAGCTAAAGGCGGATCTGGTGCTGCTGGCCATGGGTTTCCTGGGGCCGCGCAAGCCGGGAATGGTGGATCAGGCGCGCGTTGCGTTGGACCCACGCGGCAATGTGCTGGCGAACACCAACGATTACCGCACATCGGTCGATAAGGTGTTCGCCGCGGGAGATATGCGTCGGGGACAGTCGCTCGTGGTATGGGCGATTCGCGAAGGCCGACAGTGCGCGCGCGCGGTTGACGAGTTCCTGATGGGCAGCACGACGCTGCCGCGGTAGCGCCGCGCATCGCCGGTTTCGCAGCAATGACGACGTGACTACGCGCTGCGGACGTCGACCAACGTATCATTGAAGCACGCACCTTCCGCCAGATCGGCGCGCATGTCGGCAGACACCAGCGCAGATATCGTCTGTCCGGTGCGGCTGGTTGAAAGCCACGATCCCTTCTCGCTGGCGACAACGCCTGGCGGCACATCGTCGGTGATATCCAGCGGCAGGATCACCTCGCCCAGCTCGTTCCACACCCGGATCTCGCCGCCGTGCACAAGCCCGCGCCGCTCAGCGTCACGCGGATTCATCAACAGCCTGGGTGCCTTGCGCGAAGCTGG
>DATKFJ010000316.1:0-2572 GCA_035511435.1 Acetobacteraceae bacterium
CGTGCAACCAGCACCGCCTGCGTATTCGAAGCGCGCAAGAGCCACCAACCATCATCGGTCAGCACGCGAACACCGTCGGTCTCCGACACCTTGGCACCCTCAGCGCGCAGCCGCGAGGCCACTTCCTCGATCACCGCAAACTTCCGCGTATCATCACAGTCGAAGCGCACTTCGGGGGTATTGATCACCTGCGGCAACGCATCGCGCACGTCGGACAACTTCACATCCATGCGCGCCAGGATACCCAGCGTGCGCACCGCCGCGTACAGCGCATCGTCGAAACCGTACCACCGATCGGCAAAGAATATGTGGCCCGACATCTCGCCGGCGAGCGGCGAACCGGTCTCCGCCATCTTCGCCTTGATCAGGCTGTGGCCGGTCTTCCACATCAGCGGCGTCCCGCCAGCGCGCGCCACCTCGTCGAACAGCACCTGGCTCGCCTTCACATCGGCGATGATGGTCGCACCCGGACGCTCGCGCAGCACGTCGCGCGCCAGGATCACCAGCAACTGATCGCCGAACAGAATGCGGCCCTTGTCGTCGACCAGACCGATACGATCGGCATCGCCATCGAGCGCAATACCGATATCGGCACGCCGCGCCGCCACCTCGGCAATCAATTGCTGCAAATTCGCCGGAACAGTGGGATCCGGATGATGTGCCGGAAACGTGCCGTCGATCGGGCCATTCAGCACGATGTGCTCGCCCGGTAGACCGGCAACCAGTTTCCCCAGCACCTCGCCCGCGGCGCCGTTGCCGTTATCCCACACCACTTTCAACATGCGATCGCCGCCGTCCCAGTCGGCCAGCAGACGCACGACATAGTCATCGGCGATATCGATATTGCGTTCCGGCGCCACGGTCTCTTCCACCACGTCGCCCGCCGCCGCCTGGGCGCCAAGCGCGCGGATCGCCTCGCCATAGAACGGCTTGCCGCCGAGTACCATCTTGAAGCCGTTGTAGTCGGGGGGGTTGTGGCTGCCGGTCTCCATCACCGCGCCATCCGTCGCCAGCTTGGTTGCGGCGTAGTACAGCATCGGCGTCGGACCGCGCCCGATCCGTACCGCCTCGATCCCGCTGGCGCTCAAGCCCTTGCACAGATGCGTCTCCAGCGCCGGACTGGACAGTCGACCATCATAGCCGACCGCGACGGCAATACCGCCGGTCCGCGCCACGATCGAACCAAAGCAACGCCCGATAGCAAACGCATCCGCCTCGGACAGCGTGCGACCGACGATGCCGCGGATGTCGTACTCGCGCAGCGTCGTCGAATGGAACGTGTGTGTGAAGCTCATCGTGTACCAACTAGAATGTGGATGTGCGGTGACGGCCCGAGTTCCTTCCGCGCCGCTTGCGGGAGGGGATAGTGCGAGGAGTTAGGCACAACGAGTGCGGCCCAGCCCTCCCCCTACCCCCTCGAGGGGAGGGGAAAGGCCTTTCCGACGCCCTACCGCCTCCCCTTGCGGGAGGCGGTGGTCTTTTCCTGCAAAGGACAGCAGCATCAGCAGAATTGCATGTAGTGCTTCAGGAAGCCACGCACCGCATCGGCCAGGTCCGGACGCTTCAAGGCATAGGCAATCTGCGCCTCCAGGAAACCCACCTTGTCGCCGCAATCGAACCGCCGGCCTTCGTAGCGCAGCCCGTGGAACGGCTGGTTGCCGATCAGCTTGGCCATCCCGTCGGTAAGCTGCACCTCGCCACCGGCACCACGTTCCATACGCGCGAGATGTCCGATCACCTCCGGCATCAGGACGTACCGCCCGATGATGGACAGGTTGGACGGCGCATCTTTCGGCGCCGGCTTTTCCACCAGCCCCAGCACTTCGACCAGCCGCCCATCGTCCTTGCCGATCTCGAGTATGCCGTAGCGGTTGGTCTGCTCGCGCGGCACCTCGGTCACCGCGACCACGTTGCCGCCGGTGTCGCGATACACATCGGCGAGTTGCCGCAAACACGGCGTTTCCGCCAGCACCAGGTCGTCCGGCAACAGGATGGCGAACGGATCGTCGCCAATGAACGCGCGGGCGCACCAGATGGCATGGCCAAGCCCCAGCGGCACCTGCTGGCGCACCGTCACCATCGATCCGGGTTCGACCTGGGTCGCACGCAGTGCTTCCAGCGCCTCGATCTTGTTGCGCTCCTTCAGCGTGGCCTCCAATTCGAATGCCACGTCGAAATGTTCTACCAACGCAGTCTTGCCGCGGCCGGTCACCATGCAGAACTGCTCGATGCCGGCGGCGCGAGCCTCCTCGATCGCGTACTGGATCAACGGCTTGTCGACCACCGGCAGCATTTCCTTGGCGGTCGCCTTGGTGGCGGGCAGGAATCGCGTGCCGAGGCCGGCGACGGGCAGAACGGCCTTGCGCAAAGGCTTGATCACTACGAGTTCCCCTGTTCTTCCCAAATCCGGCTGGCGATCGGTCGGTGGCAGCGAACATTGCAGACAGGCGGAAATGTGGCGTTCGCGCCACCCACGCTAGCGACAAGTGCAGGCCAATCGTATCACGTTGGCGCGCGGGCCGTCATCCTGGCCGCCTGGCGCCAGTCCCGTGAGGCAACAACACGTCGCGCG
>DATKFJ010000317.1:0-6537 GCA_035511435.1 Acetobacteraceae bacterium
AGCAGGTCACGCTCCGGCGTTCCCTGGCCGAACGCATGCGCTGTGATGCGAACCGGCAAGATGCGCTGCCGGTTCGGATGGCCGTGGAAATTCACGTGCCGATGACCGATCCAGCTGATTGGCTGTGTGCGGCCTGACACCGTCAGCACAAGGTCGCCTTCGCGCAGGTTCTCCACCGCAAGCTCGCCGCGTGTCGTGCGGATTCGCGTGCCGGCGGCATAACAGGTGGCAGTGAACGTGATGTCGGTCCCCGACCCGCCGTCAGTACCATACAGGAAATTCGAGGTTTGAAAGCCGCCTGTGATGTTCAGCGTGTCTGTGGCATCGCCGGCAGCGGTCAGCACCAACTGGTTGCTGGCAAAGGCGACGCTCGTAGCGATGAAGCCGGTCAGATCGATGGTGTCGGTAGTGTTGAACCCGCCGATGTTGCTGATGCCGCTGAGGCCGTCGGCCGAACTGTCGCCCGATATCGTCCAGTCCGCGCCGGTTTCAAACTGCAATGATGCGAAGTTGGTGATGGAGATGCCGTCGAAGCCAGCCAGCGTTCCCGCGCTGGTGCCGGCCAGATCGATCTCACCGCCGCCGCCGGTGATCACACCGTAAAAAACCGCACCGGGGTCAACGATCAGCTTGCTGTTGCTGCCGGTCGAAAACTGCACGGCGTCATTGCCCATGCTGCCGGCATGGATCGTGCCGGAATTGGTGAGGGTGCTTCCGCCGAACAACACAATCGCGTTGTTGCTCCCACTGATCATGCCGGCGTTGGTAACGGTGCCGGGAGCGTTGGAAAGCAAGATGCCCGTGCTACCAGATATAGTACTGTTCGGCTGGTTGGTGATCGTTCCTCCGCCACCCAGATAAGCGCCGTAGCGCTCGCCGAGGGCAGAGCCGGCGTTGACGATCGTGCCCAAAGAACCGGTGATGTTGATGGCGTCGAACGTGCCTGCCGTGATGATGCCACCAGGGTTGTTGGTGACCGATCCACCGTCGGCTAGCGTAACGCCGGAATTTCCGCCATACACTGACCCAGTGTTGATAACTGTGCCCGTGCCACCGGATATGGCAACGCCGTAACCAGATCCGGTGATGCTGCCCGACTGGTTGGTGACTGAGCCACCGTCGCCCAGGGCTACGCCGACGTAGCCGCTGGTTATGGTCGCGGTGTTGTAAACAGCGCCCGAGCCGCCAGTGATGTAGACGCCGCCGCTCTCGGCTCCAGTGATAATGCCGCCTGACAGGTTGGAGACCGAGCCACCGCCTAGTTCCCTGACGCCGAACTGCCCGCCCTGCACCACGCCGGAGTTCACGACGGTGCCGACGCCCCCGTGAATATAGACGCCTATCCTGCCGGTTCCGGTGATCGATCCGCCGGCCTGGTTGGTGATCGATCCGCCCACGATCTCGTCAGTGCCGTAACTGCCACCCGATATTAAGCCGGCATTGTTGACCGTGCCGGCAGCGCCGGCGACGTGAATGCCAGCCACGGTCCCGGTAATAGTCCCCTTGGGGACCCCGGAGCCCAGGTTATTGACCGAGCCGCCCTGCTGCTCGTCGATGCCGAACGTGCCGCCAAGCAGCGCTCCACCGTTGACGATCGTACCCAAGCCGACCCCGATCAGGACCGCGCTGTCGCCGGTTCCGGTGATGCTTCCGCCGGATATGTTGGTGACTGAACCAGGGCCGCGGATGTAGACGCCGACAGCGCCGGACATCACGCCGCCAGCCCGG
The DNA here is from genome assembly GCA_035511435.1 of Acetobacteraceae bacterium. Classification (GTDB taxonomy): domain Bacteria; phylum Pseudomonadota; class Alphaproteobacteria; order Acetobacterales; family Acetobacteraceae; genus JAMXLO01. The sequence continues at coordinate 1,729 of DATKFJ010000317.1, forward strand.
TTCGTGACCGCGCTTTGGGCGACGTAGTAATTACCTAATCCGAGCGCGAGCGCGAACCCGCCCGTGCTGCCGATGGTTCCGGAATTGTCGATGGTCCAGCCATAGAGCGGTCCGTCCCCACCATCGCTCGGGCCCCCCAAGCCGTACAGCGCGTTGCCGCTGGCGACGGTGATGGTGCCGGTAACCGACACCGGATTGGTATCGCTGCTGTCGAGCGTTATGCCGATGGAAGAGGTGCCTGAAATGGTAGTGCCGGACATGACGGTCCTCGCTGAAGCGCCGGACTGGCGCGCTGGACCGCCTGCTTATGTCTGCGAGGCTTAATGGAGTGTGAACAGGGGGCGCATTTGAAGCCTCCCTACGTGCCCGCCCTACGCGTCCGCCGCCGCCTTCCGTGCCATGGCTTCCTCGGCCGAGGAAATGCCGCCGTGCGCGGCCGACCACCCGAATGGGTCCTCCAGGGTGATGATGCCGAAGCGAACCCTGCCGCAGTATCAGGCCGTGGCGTTCGCGGCCGGACTTGCAAGCCGGCGGAGCTCTGGGGACAGTAGAGGGGACAGCAGGCGCGCCTGGCGCGCGAGTTTCTCGCGCGTCCGCTCGAGCTGTGCGCCGGCCACCACCAGGGGAGCGTAGCCCTCGGTCTCCCACAGCATCGCATAGTGGTCGCGTGCCGGTGCGAAGTCGGCATGGAGTTGGATGACTGCGGCACCATCGACGAATGCGTTGCGGGCACCGGCCTCCAGGTAACTCTCCGCGGGCATCCCCTCGGCCAACAGCACATCGTGGTGCGGCATCTCGATGTGGTGGTAGGTGATCGCGGTGCGCTCGACCTGCGCGACCGTGGTGCCGTTGACCAGATGCCTGATCGGGATCAGCACATCCTCGACAAACACCGCGTGGTCGGGTGACAGCAGCAGGGCGCGCTTTGGCATTCCCGGACCGAATGCATGCGCGGCGACGCGAACCGGCAGGATGCGTTGGCGGTTCGGATGATGCCGGAAATCGACATGGCGATGGCCGACCCAGCGTATCGGCTGCTGTCGGCCGGAGACGGTCCGCACCAAATCGCCCTCGCGCAGGTGCTCGACCGCGATCTCGCCGCGTGGCGTCAGGATGCGCGTGCCGGCGGCATAGCAGGTGGCGGTTATGATTGAATCCGTGGTGGTGTCGTTGACCTGGAAGTCGGCGGTGGTGAAACCGCCCTGAATGTGCAGCGTCGCGTGCCTGTTGCTGGCATTGGTGAGCACCAGTGCGTTGCTGACGTACGTCTCGCTCGTCGCGACGAAGCCCGTCAGGTCGATCGTGTCGTTGATGGTGAAGCCACTGATGGCGATGGTGCCGAGGCCGTTGGCCAGGCTGTTGCCGGTTACTGTCCACTGCGCGCCGCTGTCGAATTGCAACGACGTAAAGTTGGTGATGCTGGTGCCGTTGAAGCCGGACAGCGTTCCCGCGCTCGCGGCGGAGGCAAGTTCCACGACATTAGTGCCGCCGCTCAAGCTCTGGATGTTGCCGGTGAACGAGGCACCTGGATCGACGATGAGCCGATTGGGTGCCGTGGTCGAGTTGAACAGCACTGAGCCGAAGCCCGCATTGGTGCCAATGACCACGCCAGCATTGGTGAACGTGCCTGGCTGCTGAAACCAGACGCCGCCTGCACCGGTGATTGTGCCGCCCGACAGGTTGGTGATCGACCCGCCATCGTATTCATAGGCTGCGACGTTCCCGCCTCGCAGGACGCCGCCGTTGACGATCGTACCTGGACTGCCGCTGATGTAGACGGCCTTCGAGTCGGTTCCCACAATTGTACCGCCGGCCTTGTTGGTAACCGAACCGGCCCCATTGATGAATACGCCATAGCCACCTGAGGAGATCACGCCGCCTGACTCGTTGATAAGGGTGCCACTGGCAACGGCGCTTTCGTACGCCCCAAGGAAGACTCCCGTGCTGACAGCGGTGGTGATGATCGTGCCGGCATTGTCTATGGTCCAGCTATTGGTCGCGCCAGACTGGCCGGTGAGCGCCACGCCGCTGGTCACCGAGATCCGGCCGGTCACCGACACAGGGTTAACCGCCGTACTGGTGAGCGTAATTCCGGTTGTGTAGGTGCTGGAGATGGTACGGCCTGCCATGACGGTCCTCGCTGACGCGCTGGACCGCCTCAATATCGAGCAACGGCTTAACGGAGTATGAAGAGGCGGCGGGTTGCAGCCCGCTCTACGCGTCCGCCGCCGCCTTCCGTGCCATGGCTTCCTCGGCCGAGGAAATGCCGCCGTGCGCGGCCGACCACGCGACCGGGTCTTCCAGGAACCGCCGCACCTCTGCAAGCGCCGGCTCGGCGAAATACGGCCGATCCTTGCACGCCTCCAGCACGTCCCACCAGGTGCATAGATGGTGCAGCGCGATGTCCATCCGCGCCAGCGTCTCGAACGCGCCGGGGAACACGCCGTAGAAGAACACCACGAAGGCGTGGTTCACGGTCGCGCCGGCGTCGCGCAGCGCCTGGGCGAAGCGGATCTTCGACTGGCCGTCGGTGGTCAGGTCCTCGACCAGCAGCGTTCGCTTGCCTTCTGGCACGTCGCCTTCGATCAGCGCGTTGCGGCCGAACCCCTTGGGCTTCTTCCGCACATAGGCCATCGGCGCCAGCATGCGGTCGGCGATCCAGGCGGCGAACGGAATGCCGGCAGTTTCGCCGCCGGCCACCACCTCGATCGTCTCGTAGCCGACATGACGGTTGATCTTCTCCACCGCGAGCTCGCAGATCTTCGATCGCGCGCGGGGGAAGAAGATGATCCGCCGGCAGTCGATGTAGACCGGCGACTTCCAACCGGAGGTAAACGTGTACGGCTCCTCCGGCCGGAAATTGATCGCCTGGATTTCCAGCAGGATGCGCGCGGTGGTCAGCGCCGCGTCGCGATCCCAGTCGGTGGTGGCGGTACTCGGCATGACTTGCGGCTGCCTGGCCATGTCTGGCGGCCCTCTTTCACTCTGAAGCCTGGTACCTGATAACTGACCATCGAGCGGGAGGATAGTCCATGGCGAAGACGCACAGGATCGCGGTGGTTCCGGGCGACGGCATCGGCAAGGAGACGGTGCCGGAGGCTCTGAAGGTGCTGGACGTGGCCTCGCGCCGCTTCGGCTTCGGGCTGCAATACGCGCATTACGATTGGTCGTGCGAGACCTACAAGAAGACCGGCGCGATGATGCCGGCCGATGGCATGGAACGCCTGGCGCAGTCGGACTCCATCCTGTTGGGCGCGGTCGGCTGGCCCGACGTGCCGGATCATATCTCGCTGTGGGGCTTGCTGATCCCGATCCGCCGCGGCTTCGACCAGTATGTGAATTTGCGGCCGTGCAAGCTGATGCCCGGCGTGCGCACGCCGCTGGCCGGCCGCACGGAGGCGGATATCGACTTCTATACCGTGCGCGAGAATACCGAGGGCGAGTACTCGTCGGTCGGCGGGCGGATGTTCGTGGATACGGACCGGGAATTCGTGTCGCAGCAGAGCGTGTTCAGCCGCCACGGGGTGGATCGCATCCTGAAGTTTGCGTTCGAACTGGCGATGACGCGGCCGAAGAAGCATCTGACATCGGCGACCAAGTCGAACGGCATTACGTTCACCATGCCGTACTGGGACGAACGGTTTGCGCTGATGGCCAAGTCCTATCCGGAGGTGCGCACCGACCAGTACCACATCGACATTCTGTGCGCGCATTTCGTGCAGCATCCGGATTGGATCGACGTCGTCGTGGGGTCGAATCTGTTCGGCGATATTCTGTCGGATCTGGGGCCGGCGGTGGCGGGTTCGATCGGCATCGCGCCATCGGCGAACATCAATCCGGAGCGGCGGTTTCCCTCGATGTTCGAACCGGTGCATGGATCGGCGCCGGATATCGCGGGCAAGTTCATCTGCAATCCGATCGGGCAGATCTGGTCGGCCGGGCTGATGCTGGAGCATTTGGGAGAAGTCGAGGCGGGGCGCGCGATCGTTGCCGCGATCGAGACGCTGCTGCGGGATAGTGGGCCGAAAACGCGGGATATGGGCGGTCAAGCGGGTACCGCGGATGTCGGGAAGGCGTTGGCGGAGATTGTGGCGCGGCAGTGAAAGACGGTTCGCGCGCTTTGACCGAGCGACGCTGGACGTCTGGTTCTCACGGTGAAAGCCCGCTCCTCCGGCTGTCCCGTCGGCGCTGGCTACCCGGCAGCCGGTCGGGGCGTCATCCTGCCTGACGGTCCCTCCAATTCAGTGCCACTAATCGGGGTCGTGACCATTAGCAGATAGACCAGTGCTCCCAGAACAGCCATCCCGGCGCCGATGAGCAACGCGAGCACGAAAGAGCCGGTGGCATCGACGATGATGCCGGTCACGATGGGTGAACACGTGCCGCCAATGTAGCCGCCAAAATTCTGAATGCTGCCGCTCGATGCGATGTAGTCGGGTGGTGCCGCGGCTGTGACGAGGGCCCATATCGAAGCGGATGCAACTCCACTCAGAAGATAGGCGAGCGAGACGTAGCTCATGACGGCCGTCTGGCTGGCGGCGTACGCCGTCGCGATAGTCAGAGCAGCCGTTCCGAGCAAGCCACAGATGATCGGGATCTTACGGCTGTTCAGCGGCGTGAAGCCGTGCGCCGCCAGCCAATCCGATGCGTAGCCGCCGAACAATGATCCTGCGATGCCGAACACCGGTGGAATCGCAGCAAAGATGCCGGTACGTGCGATACTCATATGGTGCTGAATTTCAAGAAAACCCGGCAGCCAGGCGTAGTAGACCCATGAGAGATAGCCGCTGCCGAAATTCCCGATGATCA
>DATKFJ010000318.1:0-12505 GCA_035511435.1 Acetobacteraceae bacterium
AAAGCGCCATTCCGCGTGCTGCCGGGCCTCGTGCTTCACAACCTCGCGAACGAGTTCACACCGCAGGCCGAAGCGATCCTGCGCGACGGCCTGGGGCTGAGCCTCTAGATCAAATCGTCGCCCGCGCGCGGATGGCGTAGATGCCACAGACGCTCGTGCGCCGCGACGAGGCTTTCCATATTGCGCCGCCTGGTGCCATCGGACGTCAGCGGCCGGCGGGTAAGCATCATCTCAAGGATGTGAAGCAACTGCTCTGCCACCTCGAAATCCGCCTGGTCGCAGGCGTGATGGAAGGCGATCAGGATCTTGTCCGACAGACGACGCGTGTAGCGTGGCGCTGTGGTCGCACCCTCGCGTCCGGCCGTCTCCTCCGCCTGGCTCGCCGTATCCCCTAACGTGGTCCCCATAAGCTCTCGCCCCGTATGCTGCCTGGCATTGTCAGTTCTCCCGCGGACACCTGGTTTCTATCGCCAACTGCGCAGGACAGCCGGCGAATGTTCAACCAGAGGCGTCTGCACCACGCGACGGATGTTCGCCGTCATTATTCCGCAATGGTGGCGTTACTTGGTCAAATTTCCCGAATCCGCACGATAGTTTTGTTTTTGCCCCTGGGGATTCTGCCGTAATTCAGCAACACAAACAAGGCCACGTCTTGGAACCGGCGGTTCGCCACAAATTCTGGATGTCTGCCAGGCGCAGCCATTCGGCCCGGCGCCATCTGGTCGAGCGACATCCGGGCCAGCGCCATTCGGCCAGCGCCGCCTACACACCCGTCGCCAGGGCATGGTCGTGGGCCGCGTCCCCGAACGCTTCCTCCCACGTGCCGGTGGTGGACGCCTTGCTGTATTCGGTGGCGCGATTTTCGAAGAAGTTAGCGTGTTCCACCGCGTTCAGCATCTCATCCAGCCACGGCAATGGGTTCTTCGCCACGTGGAACAGCGGGTTGAGGCCGAGTTGCATCAGCCGGCGATCGGCGATGTAGCGGATGTACTCCTTGACCTCGCGTGACGTGAGACCCTCCACGGCGCCTTGCTCGAACGCGAGGTCGATGAATGCGTCCTCATGGTCCACGATGGTGGCGCAGGTCAGGTAGATGTCGCGTTTCAGCTCCTCCGTCCAAATTTCCGGATTTTCCTGCACGAAGGTGCGGAAAAGCTTGATGATCGACTCGCAGTGCAGGCTCTCGTCGCGGACCGACCAGGTGATAATCTGTCCCATCCCCTTCATTTTGCCAAATCGCGGGAAGTTCAGCAGAATGGCGAACGACGCGAAAAGCTGCAGGCCTTCGGTAAACGCGCCGAATGCGGCGAGCGTCTTGGCGATCTCGTATTTCGAATCCACCGTAAAGCTCTGCATGTAGTCGAATTTGTCCTTCATTTCCTTGTATTTCAGGAACGCCTGATACTCGATCTCCGGCATGCCGATGGTGTCGAGCAGGTGGCTGTAGGCCGCGATATGAATCGTCTCGATGTTGGAAAACGCCGACAGCATCATCAGCACTTCGGTCGGTTTGAATACGCGCGCGTAATGCTTCATGTAGCAATTGTTCACCTCGACGTCGGCCTGGGTGAAGAAGCGGAAGATCTGGCTCAGCAGATTGCGCTCGGCGGCGCTCAGGTTGCGGTGCCAGTCCTTCACGTCGTCGGCCAGCGGCACCTCCTCCGGCAGCCAGTGCACACGCTGCTGAATAAGCCAGGCCTCGTAGGCCCATGGATAGCGGAATGGCTTGTACACCGGATTCTCGGTGAGCAGGTCGAACTTGACCGGGTGTTCGTCGGCAGAGCGTGTGATGCCGTCCATGACTGCGTCTCCGATGAGCTTCATGCCATAGCCCGCTAGGGAATGTAGAAGGTCGATGGGCAGGACCACAGAATGTAGTAGATGATGGGCGGCAAGACAAGCGGCCGGATGCGCCTGAACTGGCCGCGGGGGGCGCCTTCGGCTGGCAGTCCGCGTCACCGGACGGCCAGCGTCTCGATCATCGACCGGGCCGCCTCCGCCATCGCACCGAAGGCGGTGAAGTCGAGCTGATTGACGACCAAGAACACGCCCACGCCGCGTCCCGGTGCGATCGTCGCCTGCGCCAGGAACCCGTCGGTCGCGCCGTTCTTGTCCAGCAGCGCCGGCGTGTGCCCGGATGCGGCGACGAACTCCCAGCCCAACGCCATGCCATCCATCCCGCCCAGTCCGATGATCGGCGCAAGCGTCGCTCGCTGGCGATAGACGGCCTGGGTCAGCGCCAGCGTCGTCCAGGCCGCCGGCTTGTCCGTGCTCAGGTTGTGGGCCAGCCAGATCGCCATGTCATTGCCGGTCGAATACAGGCCACCGGACGCGGCGGTGCTGCGCGTGTCGCGACACGGCGCGGCTGGTGTCAGACCACCGCCGATCATCAGCCGCGCGCACTGCTCGGCGTTCGGCGCGGCCGTGGTGTCCGCCATGCCGAGAGGGTCGGCGATGCGCGAACGCAACAGCGCCTCGTAATCGTGCTTGCCGGCTTGGACCAGTGCGTCGCCCAGCAGGTTGAAGCCGAGGTTGGAATAGGCCGCGCCGGTGCCAGGCGGCCAGAGCAGAGTGAGGCCCGCCAGATAGTCGAAGCGGTCGGCCGCAGTCTGCTTCCAGTCCTCGCCGTTGTATTTGTCGTCCGGCAGATCGCGCGGCAGTCCGGCGGTATGGGTCGCCAGGTCCAGCAGCGTGATCGGCCGGCCCCCTGCTTCCGGTAGCCTGGCATTGGGCGGTGCGTAATCCGCCAATGGGACGGTGAGGCGGATCGTGCCATCGGCCGCCATGCTGCCGAGTAGTTCGCCGGTGAATGCCTTGGATACCGAACCGATGCGGAACAGCGAGCGCCCGTCCGGCACAGCGTCATGATCCTTGGCGACCTTGCCGTAGCCCATGACAATGTGATCGTTGCCGCGCACCACGACCAAAACCATTCCTGGCGCGCCGATCTTCAGGAATGTTGCCTGGCCAAATAGTCCGATGGCCTCCTGCAGTACAGCGTTCTGCGCATGGCCTGTGCCGGGCAGCGCGCAAATCGTTACGGCCACGGCAATCCTGATGAGAAAGTTCCGCATCAGGGCAATCGGGCGAACGGCGGACTGTCGGGTGTCCCTGTCATTGCGTACAGCGTAGCGCCGCGGCAATCCCGGTCGAAGTGCCCGACTGACGCTAGATTGCTTCGCTCCGCTGGCAACGACAGCAAAAGCCGGGCCGATCAGCATCGTCAGCGCGTTCGCCCGAATGCCCGATTGCCCTGAGTTACGCATGCTGGCATCTCCCTGTTGAAAGTTTCTTCGTAATAGCAACGAATTGTGCCACCCGACGCCATCAGGTTCGGCCGATTCGCCAAGGTCAGTCTCGCATCGTGCGAATCTTTCACACGTGGAATCACCGGCAATTCCTTGAAGAGCTTCCGGACTCGCTAGAAATATCACATGGCCGATCATGCCTCGTCCGCTTGCGGAAGAGCCCTGCACCAGAGTCGATCCGCCGCGACAGCGGCTGGGTCAGAAGCGTTCCTCGCCGCGATGGCGGAATGCATCGGGGAAATCGCGGTACAACGCGAACACAGCATTCCGTGCCAGCGAATTGACGCCGAAATGGAAGCCCTCCACGGGGTCGCGCCGGCCGGCGACTCGTTCAAATGCCTGCTCTAGCTGCGCCAGATCCCTCACCTCGATCATCACATGGAAGTCGCCCAGGCCCGGCGCGCCGAAGCCAAGCTTGCGGCGGGTCAGGCGCCAGCTTTCGATCAGTTCCTGCTCCTTCAGGTGGCCCATGTAGGCAGCCACGCTTTCCGCGAATGCAACGTCGCTGACGCCGGGCTTCAGATCGCACCACGCATGATAGATGTCCAAGCCGACCTCCTTCAGCGCTTGATGCCGCTGGCGATAATCGCGGCGATCGGTACCGCGATGCCATCGGTGCCGCGATAACATGCGGCGTTCGCTTCGATGTCCGCGATGATGGCCGACATCACCGCGGGCGGTTGCGCCTCGATCATCGCGGCCATGCGCGCGGTGCCCGCTTGCAGCGCGGCCACCAGCCGTCCGGCGTCGGCGTGATGCCACGTCGCACGCACCAACGCTGTCGTGCATTCGGCAAAGCCGACCTCCCGCAGTGCGTCCGCGCACCGCGCCGCGCTGTCGAAACCGCCGCCCGGCGCAGGAGCCTGTGACGCCGCAGGATCGCCATGGCGCGCGATCGCGTCGAACAGCAGCTTCCAGGCGACATTCTCGCCTGGATCAGCCCAGAAGCTGAAGGCGACGCGCCCGCCGCCGCGCAGCACGCGATTTGCCTCGGCCAGCGACAGCGCGGGGCGCGGCACGTGATGGATGCCGAAGTTCGATGCCACCGCGTCGAATTCGCCGTCCGCGTAGGGCAGCGCCTCGGCATCGCCCTCATCGAACCGGATCGTGCCATCACGGCCCCTGGCAACCGCCAGCATGGCCGGCGAGAAGTCCACGCCGGTTGCCATAGCGCCCCGCATGCTAGCGTTTGACGCGACAAAGCCCGGTCCGCAGGCGATGTCGAGCAGTCGCGTGCCACGGCCGACATGGGCCGCGTCGAGCAGAGCATCGATGAACGGTCGCGTTGCGCCGGCAAACGTCGATCCGTAGACGCTGGCGGCGCGCTGCCACCGCCCGTGTTCGAATGCGCGCACCGCTTCGGGGTCGAATGACATCGCTGGAGCTCTTTGCCGGGTCAACCGGTTCCACGCAGAGGGCACCGATGCCTGCCCTCCGCGCGGACCCGTACGTGCTAAGCCGCCGCGCGGTCGGCGAACATCTTGTCGAGGTTCTCGCGGCTGATCATTTTCGTGTATTCGGCCAGCATGTCCGGCGTGGCGACTTCAACCATCACGCGGTTTTCCAGCCAGAACTCGATGACGTGAAAAAATGGCGGCCGACCCGGTGCGCCGCGACCGAAATAGCGCGTGCGCCAGCCCTCACGTTCGCCGATCCGTTCCACCGTTGCGCGATCCACCGGCACCGACAGCAGCAGATGGAACGGTACATAGCCCGGCGTCGCGTCGTACTTCGCACGTACCTGCGCATCGTCGTGGGTGCCGGGCTCCAGGGTGACCCCCTCCGGGTACACCTCGATCATCGAGCCATGTTCGTCGCCGCTCACCGCCATGAATGAATCGGCAACCCCGCCGGGAAACGGATAGCAGCGACCGCTCATCAGTTCGGCCAGCACGCCGGCGACGTGCTTGGGATCATGCGCGGAAATCGACAGATGGTGGATCATTGTCCGGTCTCCTCAATAGCTGCGGAATATTTGCGCGATGTGGTCGGCATCGTTCGTCACGGTCAATGCCAGCGCTAGCAGTATACGCGCCTTCTGCGGGATCAGGTTGTCTGCAATCAGCAGGCCGGCATTCGTCAGCCTGGTGCCACGAAAGGTTCGCCCACTCCCGGCGCGGGTACTTTGTATCACCACGATACCCTGCGCCACCGCTTCCTTCAGCGCCTCGAAGTCGCCGGGTGGCGCAAAGCCTGGCGCGAAACCGGCAGACACGATGCCCTTCGCACCCGCGGCGATGTAGGCGCGCACCGCTGTGCCGTCCCCACCGGCATAGGCATACGCGATGTCGACACGCGGCAGCGTACCCAACGCGCGAATGTCGAACTCGGTGTCCGGATAGCAGCGCCGCAACGGACGGCGATAGAACGCAACCGCGTCGCCATCGGCATGTCCCAGCACACCGAAATCCGCGGTACGGAACGTTTGCAGTCGCGCCGTGGCGGTTTTCGTCACATCGCGCGCCGCCTGGATCTCGTCGTTCAGCACCACCAGCACGCCCATGCCGCGCGCTTCCGGACTGGCCGCGACGCGGATCGCGTTCACCAGATTGAGCCCGGCATCGGTCGACAGCGCACTCGATGGACGCTGCGCACCGACCAGCACCACGGGCACCGCCACCTTCAACGTCAGATTGAGGATGTAGGCGGTTTCCTCCAGCGTCGCCGTGCCGTGGCCGATGACAATCCCCGCAAGGTCCGGATGCTGTGCCACCAGCGTCTCACACAGCAGCACGAGTGCCTTCCAGTCGGAAAAATCGATGGCGGTACTGGGGATGTTCCGATATCGCACCGGCAGTACATCGGCGACCAGCGCGGTCTCCGGCCAGCGCGCGATGATCTCGTCCGCGTGCATCACCTGGTTGGTGGCGCCGTAGTCCTGCAGATCGAGCGGACCCACCCCGATCGACGCGATCGTGCCGCCTGTGCCGATGAACGCAACCTTCGGTTTCATGCGACGATGACGCCCGGTGCGTCCGCGGCATCCAGTACAGGCGGACGGCGCATATGGAACTCGGTGTCGCGCTGATAGGCGTCCGCCACCTTCAACACACGCGCCTCGGCGAACGGACGTGCCGCGATCTGCAAGCCGATCGGCAATCCGCTCGGATCGAAGCCGCAGTTCACGCTGACTGCAGGCAATCCCAGGTAGTTGAACGGCCGGGTGTTCGCCGAGACCGCCATGAATTTTGTCTCGGTGCCCGGCGGCCCATGGTCGATGTCGGTATCCGCCAGCGTCGGCAGGCAGGTGCGAATGGTGGGCGTCGCCAACACATCGACCTTGGCGAACACCTCGTTGGCAAATGCGCGGAGCACCGGCCCGCGCCGGGCCAGAGCCTCCACGTAATAGGCCGCCGGGATGGCGTAGCCGCCATACATCCGGCCGCTGATATGGATGCCGTACTCCCCTGCCCGCTCGCGCATCCATTGCGCATGGATCGTTGCTGCTTCCACCCGCGATATGATGCTGCCGTAGGTGGTGACCGCGTCCATCATCGGCAGAGCAATGCGATGCACCGTCGCCCCGCGTGCCACCAGCACCGCCAGCGCATGTTCCAGCGCATCCAGCACCGGCGCGTCCACCTCGTCGAGGAACCACGTCGACGGCACCCCGATGCGCAGCCCACGAACGTCGCCATCCAGCGTGGCTTCATAATCCGGCACCGGTTCGTGCGAACTGGTCGGATCGCGCGGGTCATGTCCCGCGATCAGCGTCATGATCCGTGCGCAATCACGCGCCGTGCGCGCCAACGGTCCGACATTGTCGGCGCTGAACGACAGCGGCATCACGCCGAAACGCGACACGCGCGTCTGCGTCGGCTTGATGCCGGTCACACCGCAGGCCGCGGCCGGCAAGCGGATCGATCCGCCGGTATCGGACCCCAACGCCGCGTAGTTGAACCGTGCCGCAACCGATGCACCGGAGCCGGACGATGAACCGCCGGTGATGTACGGCGGGTTCCACGGATTATGGCAGTCGCCGAACGCGCGATTGTGACCGGTCGGATTCTGCGCGAACTCCGCCATGTTCAGGCCGCCGAATGCGTACGCGCCGGCAGCATGCAGCTTCTCGATCACCGTCGCGGTCACACCGGGGCGCCAATCCTTGCGAAGCGCCGACCCGCACGTGCACAGCCGGCCCGCCTGGTAGTACATGTCCTTGTGCGCCAGCGGCACGCCATGCAGCGGCCCCAGCCAGGCCTGTTCCTTGACCGCGCGATCCGTTGCTCGCGCCGCCTGCTCCGCGCCTTCGCGATCCAGCCAGATCGTCGCATTCAGCTTGGGATTTGCCGCGTCCAGGTTCGCCCAGCAGGCATCGAGCAACTCCATCGAGGTCGCCTCGCCGTTGCGCACCGCATCGGCAGCCTCGACCAGGGAGAGATCAGCCAATCCGACCATCGCCCTCACTCCTTCGTGTCGTGCAGCGCCGCTTCGAAGCTCGCCGGTTCGTCTTCGAACACCAGCGTGCCGCGCAGCGCCTCGAACGCGCGGATGGTCGAGATCAGGTCAGCCGCCATCCGCCGCGCCGGGTCATTCGGCGCCACGATGCCGTGCCATCGCGCAATCGTTGCCTCAACCTCGGCTTCGAACGGGTCCATGTTTGTCTCCGCGGATTTTTCCGCCGCCATTATGCCAGGGAAACGGATCGAGCGACATGCCAGACGAGTTGCGCCCAAACATACCAAGTGCCTCGGTGTTCGTGACCGACATCCCGGCACGGCTCGACCGGCTGCCCTGGAGCCGATTCCACTGGCTGGTGATCATCGCACTCGGCATCGCCTGGGTGCTCGATGGGCTGGAGGTCACCGTAGTCGGCTCGCTATCCGGCGCGCTGACCGAGAGCCCGGTGCTGCATCTTACCGGCGAGCAGGTCGGCCTCGCGGCCAGCGCCTACCTGGTGGGCGCAGTCGCCGGCGCGCTGTTCTTCGGCTGGCTGACCGACCGGCTGGGACGCAAGAAGCTGTTCAGCATCACCGTGCTGGTCTACCTGATCGCCACCATTGCCTGCGGCCTGTCGTGGAATTTCTGGTCGTTCGCGTTGTTCCGCATGGTGACCGGCGCAGGCATCGGCGGCGAATACGCCGCGGTGAACGCCACCATCCAGGAACTGATACCCGCACGCCGGCGCGGCTTCACCGACCTGGTGGTGAACGGCAGCTTCTGGCTCGGCGCCGCGGTCGGCGCGATCGCCGCGCTGGTGGTGCTCAACCCTGCCGTGATGCCGGCGGAATACGGCTGGCGCTTCGCCTTCATCATCGGCGGAATGCTGGGCTTCATCGTTCTGCTGCTGCGCCGCTTCCTGCCGGAAAGCCCGCGCTGGCTGATGACCCACGGCTATCCGGAGGAAGCCGAGCGTGTGGTGGCGCAGATCGAGCAACGTGTCATGCACGAAACCGGACGGCCGCTGCCACCGGTACCACCGCAATCGCTGCGGCTGCGCACTGACGTGCACTCATGGTTCGCGGTAGGGATGCGCGCGCTGTTCATCCAGTATCGCCAGCGTGCCATCCTCGGCATCGCGCTGATGGCCGCGCAGGCATTCTGCTACAACGCGGTGTTCTTCACCTACGCGCTGATCCTGACACGGTTCTACGCGATCCCGTCAGGCAGCATCGGCTGGTTCATGCTGCCGTTCGCGGCCGGCAACTTCATGGGACCGCTGGTGCTGGGCAAATTGTTCGACACCCTCGGCCGGCGCTTCATGATTACCGCCACCTACGGGATCTCCGGCATCCTGATGGCGCTGACCGGATGGCTGTTTGCGCTCGGTGTGCTGGACGCGGTGCAGCAGACCCTGGCCTGGACGGTGATCTTCTTCGTTGCATCGGCCGCGGCGAGCTCCGCGTATCTCACGGTCGGCGAAAGCTTTCCGCTGGAGATGCGCGCCATCGCGATCGCGTTGTTCTATGCATTCGGTACCGGTGTCGGCGGCGTCGCCGGCCCGGTGCTGTTCGGCGCGTTGATCGACACCGGATCGCGCGGCTCGATACTATGGGGCTATCTGCTCGGCGGCGCGTTGATGCTGGGCGCCGCGGTGGTTGCCGCCCTGCTTGCGGTCCCGGCCGAACGACGCGCGCTGGAGGATGTGGCGCCGCCGTTGTCATCGGTCGGGGTTTGATCCCCTGGTCCGGACGACGCCGTAACCTACACCGGTTCGATCCGAATCATCGCCGGCGCTTCCACCACCGCGTCCAACGCCGCGATGCGCGACAGAGCCTCACGCATCGCGCTCTCCTGCGTCTCGTGCGTCACCAGCACCACCGGCACGGCTTCGCCAGGCGAGCGCCCGCGCTGCAGCATCGACTCCAGCGACACACCCAGATCGCGCAACACCGCCGTGACGTCGGCGATCACGCCAGGACGATCCACCACCATCAGACGCAGATAGTACGCACCAACATGCGCGCTCATCGGCACCGACGGTGCATTGGATAGCTCGGCCGACGCCGCGCCCCAAACCGGCGTGTGGCGATTGCGCGCGATGTCGATCAGGTCGGCGACCACGGCCGATGCTGTTGGCCCCTCGCCTGCCCCACGGCCTTCCAGCATCACGCGGCCGACGAAGTCGCCCTCCGCCACCACCGCGTTGAACACGCCATCCACGCGCGCGATCGGTGCGGACTGCGACACCATGCAGGGATGCACGCGTGCCGAGATACCGCCGCCTGGACCCGCCTCGACGTGCCGCGCGATGCCCAGCAACTTGATGCGGTAGCCAAGTTCCGAGGCGAACGCGATGTCGAGCGCGGACACCGCGCGGATGCCCTCGACATGTACCGCATCGAACGCAACCGGCCGGCCGAACGCCAACGCCGCCAGGATCGCCAGCTTGTGCGCCGCGTCGATGCCGTCGATGTCGAACGACGGGTCTGCTTCGGCGTAGCCAAGTTTCTGTGCATCGGCCAGCACTTCTGTGAACTCGCGGCCGCGTTCGCGCATCTGCGTCAGGATGTAGTTGCACGTGCCGTTCAGTATGCCGGCAATCCGGAGAATGCGGTTGCCCGCCAAGCCCTCGCGCAATGCCTTGATCACCGGGATGCCGCCGGCCACCGCTGCCTCGAACGCCAGCGGCACGCCGCGTTCCTCCGCCGCCGCGGCGAGTGCGGCGCCATGTACGGCGAGCAGGGCCTTGTTCGCGGTGACCACCGGCTTGCCCGCCGCGATCGCTGCCTGCACCAGGGCGCGCGCGGGACCGTCCGAGCCACCGATCAACTCCACCACCACATCCACGGCGGGATCGGCGGCGAGCGCCACGGGGTCGTCATACCAGCGAAGACCTGCGAGAGAGACGCCTCGGTCTCGGGTACGGTCGCGGGCGGAGACGGCGGTAACCGCGATCGGCCGACCAGCGCGCGCGGTGATGATGTCGGCGTTGTCGCGCAGCAGCTTCAACACGCCGCCGCCGACTGTCCCCAGCCCGGCCACCGCGACGGAAAGCGGGTGGGTCATGGGCGCGGACCCGAGCGTTGCGAGGTTAAGCTTATGGGCATTCTGACGGCGTCCTCTCGACTGGCGTTACCGCTGCATAGCAGACCGGACCAAACATAGCAGCGGCCAAGCCAGGGTACTTCAGGGCTTTCGCAGTTGCCGGACCATGAACTGGCGGCACGATATTCCTGGCACCCCAATATTCGTCAGCAGCATCGCAAGTCATTCAACACGGACACAGGGCGACGGCCACAGCGGGTCCCAGGAGTCGGCGCGTGTGCCACTGTGGCGGCGCCATCACCGAAGGACACTGCCATAACGTCGTATCGCCAGGGCTCGCAATGACCACAGCGGCACGCCCGATTGCCCTTGGTGTCCGAGTGGCACAGCCACCCAGGTTCCGCTACTCTCTCGCCAATGCCAAACGATCTTTATGACCAAGACATCCTCGCCTGGTCCCGCCACCAGGCCGACCTGCTGCGCCGTGTCGCGCGTGGCGAGCGCGTGAACGAGGTGGATTGGGAGCACGTTGTCGAGGAGATCGAAGACGCAGGCCTGTCACAGCTCAATGCGGTCCAAAGGTATCTGCGTCTCATGCTGGTTCATCTGCTCAAGGTGCATGGTTGGCCGGAGAGCCCCGCAGTTGGACACTGGCGCGGCGAAATCATGTCGTTCCAGGCCGACACGGCGCAGCGGTTCGCCCCCTCCATACGCCAAAAAATCGATCCGGACCGGCTGTACCACCTCGCGCGAGAACAGGTGTCGGCTGCCAGCTATGATGGGCGCGGGCCGCTCCCATCGCCGGAGACATGCCCGTTCACCTTGGATCAGCTCCTGACCGAACATCCATCGGTGCTGCAACCCAGTCTCGCCGATCCGACCAGCGGACCACCTGCCTGAGGCCGGACCCGCCCATCATCGATGGATGTCACGACGCCGCCGCCGCGCTCAATCCCGCGGGTTCCGCCTGATTCGACCCGCTCTGCATGAAGCCGCGGATGCTGCGCACTGCCTGGCGCAGGCGATGCGTGTTCTCCACCAGCGCGATCCGCACATAGCCCTCGCCGTGCTCGCCGAAGCCCAGGCCGGGCGACACTGCCACCTTGGCCCGCGCCAGCAGCAGCTTCGAGAACTCGACGCTGCCAAGTCCGGCAAAACGCGGCGGGATCGGCGCCCAGGCGAACATCGAACCCTCCGGGCTCGGCACGTCCCAGCCGGCCGAGGCCAGGCCGCGGATCAGCACGTCGCGGCGTTCGCGGTACAGCGTGCGGATCTGGTCCACGCAATCCTGCGGCCCGGTCAGCGCAGCGGCCGCCGCCACCTGGATCGGCGTGAATGCGCCGTAGTCCAGATACGACTTCATCCGCGTCAGCGCGTTGATCAGTCGCGGGTTGCCGGCCGCGAAGCCCATGCGCCAGCCCGGCATGGAATAGGTCTTCGACAGGCTGGTGAACTCGACCGCGATATCCTTCGCACCGGGAACCTGCAACACCGACGGCGGCGCCTTGTCGCCGAAGTAGATCTCGGCATAGGCGAGGTCCGACAGGATCCACAATTCGTGCCGCCGGGCGAACGCGACGATCTCGCGATAGAAATCCAGATCCGCGAGATAAGCCGTGGGATTTGAAGGAAAATTCACAATCAGCGCCGTGGGCTTCGGCACCGAATGCCGCACCGCGCGATCCAGCGCCCGCAGCATTTCCTCATCCGGCATGGCGGGCACCGAACGCACCGCGGCGCCGGCGATGATGAAGCCGAACTGATGGAAG
>DATKFJ010000319.1:0-20352 GCA_035511435.1 Acetobacteraceae bacterium
AGCAGATTAAGGAAGTCGCCGAAGTTGGACGACAGGGAACTCAGTGCCGAGGTGGAGGAGGATGGTGCCGCCGTGGACGATGCCGGCGCGGTGCTGCCGGATTGCGTCAGGCCGGCGGCGGATAAATTGGCCGCGGCCGCCGCGGCGCTCTGTTGTGCAGCAATGGAAGCGATACTCATCTGACTTATTCCTTTCGGGTCAGGCAGTGATGTCGAGACCGGCGCGCAGCCACGTGGGCACTGCGATCGGCGTGAAGTTCGCGTCGTTGTTGTCGTCCATACCGTCGGCTGACCGTTGCTGGGCGCTGCCGCCCTGGCGTGATGCACCATCCGCGCCATTGCCGGATTGTCCGGCAAGGTCCGTGCCGGAATTCGGGATCGATCCGTCCGATCGCGCAACCGGCTCGGGAGCGACCAGGTGAAAGGTGATGCTGCGGCCGTCCAGCGGCACGCCGGCCTGATTGAGCGCAGTTTGCAACTGCGGCTGGTCGCGCAGCAGCAATGTCAGCGTTTCCTGTCGCTGCACGGTGATCTCGACGCGCGCCGGAGCATCCTGCGGCCGCTCGATGCGGATCTGCACCAGGCCCAACTCCGGCGGATCGAGCCGCAGCGTAAGTCGCGGTGCGCCGTCTGGCGCATGCGTCAGTGCGACAAGAGCCGGAGCGACCTGCGCGGCGGGCGACGACGCGGCGGCCGTTAGCGTCGCTGGCAGAGCGACGGTTGGCGATGCGGATGCTACCGGGTTTGCGGGCGGGTTCGCGGGCGCAGGCGCGAGCTGCATGTCCGTCGCTGTCGGGATCGTGCCCGCGGGCACAACCGGGGGTGCAACGGGCCGCGCGTCGGCAATGCCGGCAGGCGTCAATGCAGGTGCGTCCTGACTGGTGGCGGACCCTGGGGATGGCGCGTCCGTTGGCTTTGAAGGTGCGACGGAACCGACGGTATGAATGGCGTCGGCATTCGCTCCATTGGAGTGGGCGTTCTGATGTGGTTGCGCGGGATCGGCAACTTCGACAATGGGCGCCGCCATCGGAAGCGTCTGCGCTGCGGGCGCGGGGGGTGTCAGTGGCACCGCAGCCGAAGATTGCACGCTGGTAGCGTGCCGAGTTGGCGGCGCCGTCCGCGCGCGCACGGCGGTTGGTGTCGGCTGGATCGCGGGCAGTATCGCTGGCGCGGTCGACGGCAATGCCGAAGTAGGCAATAGGGTACTTGCGACAACAGGGTCTGTCGCCGGCGGTGTCACCGTTGCAGTGGGCTGGTTCGCAGTCGTCGGGACTGTCACCAGCTTGCCACCGGGTCCAGGCGGGCCAGCCAATCCCTTGTCGACAACGCCCGATGCGGGCTGCCCACCGGACGGTCTCGATAGCCCTGTGTTGGTCAGAGCCGTGGCCAACTGATGGCCAAATCTGGATACGCCGCCCAATGCCGTATCGGCACCTGCCGGTGGCGGCTGGGCGGAAGCCGGATCCGGCGATGCAACCGGCATTCTGGGTATAGTGGGCAGACCTGCGTGCATAACCGTCACTCCTCGGCACAAGTGGAGAGCAAGGCCCGTGCCAGTGATCAGGCACCCATGATCAGCGGCGTGATACGCATTCCATGACCGGGATCGGCAGGAAATGCCGGGCCGCTTGTGTCCGGCGGGCACGGAATGCCAACGCCATCCCACGCGAACCCCAGCAATAACCGGCTCCGCACGTCTGGCACGCTTCATGCGAAGCACTGTGCGAGCGAACCACCGCCCGCAGTACACGCAGGAGCGACCCTATGTCCTTGTTCGGCGCAATGAACACCGCGATCAGCGGTCTCACCGCACAGTCTAGCGCATTCAGCAATATTTCCGACAACGTT
This sequence comes from Acetobacteraceae bacterium, assembly GCA_035511435.1. Lineage (GTDB taxonomy): Bacteria > Pseudomonadota > Alphaproteobacteria > Acetobacterales > Acetobacteraceae > JAMXLO01. Next base: position 1,848 of record DATKFJ010000319.1, read on the forward strand.
GCCAACAGCCAGTCCGTCGGCTTCAAGCGGGTGGACACCAGCTTTATCGACTACCTGACCACCAGCACAGCCGCGCAGAATGATTCAGGCGCCGTGGTGGCGCGGCCCGACTATGTGAACAACGTACAGGGCACCATCACACAGACTGACGACCCGCTTGGCCTCGCGATCGCGGGCCAGGGATTCTTCGCGGTGTCGCAGCAGTCTGGCCAGGTTGGTAGCGCGCCGACCTTCAATGCGCAGCAGTACTACTCGCGTGCCGGCGACTTCCAGATGGACAGCAACGGCTACCTGGTGAACAGCGCCGGCGAATTTCTCAATGGCTGGCCGGTCAATCCAGCCACCGGCGTGGTCAATCAGAATACGCTCGCGCCGATCCAGGTGACGCAAACGGTGTATAAACCGGTGGCCACCTCGAATGCGACCCTCTCGGCCAACTTGCCGGCAACGCCCGCCACCGGGACGGCGGTAGCGGCGGCGCCGATCTCATCCGACATCGATGTGTATGATTCCCTCGGCACCCTGCACACCGTGTCGCTGAACTGGGTGCAGAACGCAGCTGACGACTGGACGGTGTCGGTCAACGCGCCGGATATGGGCGCCGGGGCGGCGCTCGGTTCCGCCGAGGTCCAGTTCGGGCCTGCCACCAGCGGCGAGCCGGTGGCAGCAGGAACGGTCGGTCAGATCACCACTGCCACGGGCACTGTAACAAGCCCCGGCTATTCCGCCGGCGGCCCCGCGGCACTGACATTCACCGCCGATTTCGGCTCCGGCCCGCAGGCAGTCACGCTCAATCTCGGCACCTATGGCGGCACCAACGGTGTCACGCAATACGCCGGCACGCAATTCAGCCTGAACGGACTGACGCAGGATGGTGTGCCGCCGGGTGCATTCTCCTCGGTCACCACACAGACGAATGGCAACATCGTGGTGAATTACAACAACGGCCAGTCACGCACGATCGCACAGGTCCCGGTGGTCACCTTCAACGCGCCGGACAACTTGCAACGTCAGAATGGGCAGGCGTTCACCGCCACAACGGATTCCGGCACGCCGCTGGCCGAGGACGCCGGCAACAACGGGGCCGGCAGCCTGGTGACCCAATCGGTGGAAGGCTCGAACGTCGACATCGCGACCGAGTTCTCCCAGCTCATCGTTGCCCAGCAGGCCTACTCGGCCAACACCAAGGTGGTAACCACCGCGGATCAGATGCTGCAAGAAACCATCAACATGCAGCAGTAGCCGCACACAGCAGGACATGAGACGTGAGTATCGAAAGTGCACTGTCGATCGCGACCGGCGGACTGGCCAATATCAACAGCCAGATGTCCGTGGTATCGCAGAACGTGGCGAATGCCAGCACGCCAGGATTCGCGACCGAAACCAGCACCCAGCAGAGCATCAATGGCGATGGCGAAGGGCTGGGGGTGCAGGTCGGCCCAGCCATCCTGACAGTCAATACGGCGATGCAGACGGCGCTGTACAATCAGAACGCCACCGTCGCCGGACTGCAAACACAGCAATCGGCGTTGCAGGCGATCGACGCGGTGCAGGGTACGCCGGGGCAGGGTGGCGACATTGGCAGCCTGCTCGGCAATCTCCAGAACCAGTTCTCGACGCTGCTGACTGATCCCAGCAATCCGACGCAGCAAAACCAGGTGGTCTCGACTGCCAGCAGCCTTACACAGGGCATCAACGCGCTTAGCAACGCCTACACGTCGCAACGCCAGACGGCGGAAAACTCCATCGTCAGCGAGGTTGGCACACTGAATGCAACGCTCGGCACGATCGGCGGCCTCAGCAACCAGATCGCCGCTCTGAAGGCCGACGGCCAGAGTACGGCGGACCTGGAGAACCAGCGCAACGCCGCGGTGGGGACGCTGTCGCAATTGGTCAACGTGAAGGTGCTGGAGCAGCCAAACGGCGAACTGCTGATCACCACGGTATCGGGCGCGACGTTGCCGACCAGCGGCGTGATCAACCCGCTGACTACCAGCGGCGCCAACATGCAGCCCGGCAGCTATTATCCGGGGGGCGGCATCCCGGCGATCATGCTCGGGGGCATCGACGTAACCACCGCTCTTCAAGGCGGCCAGATCGGCGCCAACATCGCGCTGCGCGACACGACATTGCCGACCGACCAGGCGGAGTTGGACGAGTTCTCGCAGAACCTCGCCAGCCGGTTCGCCACGCAAGGGATCACGCTGTTCACCGACCCGACGGGCGCGGTTCCGACGGGCGGCGGCGTACCGGTGCAAACCGGTTATGTCGGCTTTGCCGGCACCATACAGGTCAATCCGGCAGTGCTGGCCAATCCGTCTTCGGTGCGCGACGGCACGCCAGCGATCTCCGGCGGGTTGGCCGGTTTCACCGGTATCATCAACCAAGTGCTGAACAATGCGCTGGGGGACACGCCAACGCTGGCGACCAACGTCGCAAACCTGGGTGCGGCAGGGAATCTGACCGCGCCCTATACCGCGCCGGAGACCCTGGGACAGCTCGCATCCACCGTGGTTGCGGCCCAGGCGCAGAACAGCGCCAGCGTTACCACCCAACTCGGCACCGAGCAGGCGGTGCAGACAACGCTGGCCGGCAACCTGTCGACGCAGAGCGGCGTGAACATGGATACCGAGATGTCGACCATGATCCAGTTGCAGAACGCCTACGGCGCCAACGCCAGGGTCATCGCCGCAGTGCAGGCGATGTGGACGCAGTTGTTGGCCACGGTCCAGTGAGGAGACTGTCATGAGCGGCATTGCAGGCACGACCGGTCCTTCAGACTACGGCATGATGAGCGGCCTGATTTCCGGTGCTTCCACAGTGCGGCAGGAGCTCGATCAGCTGACCGAACAGGCGAGTTCCGGCTTGATCAGCAACACATATGCCGGACTGGGCACCGGCGCGTCGGTTTCGCTCGACATTCGGCCGCAGATCACGGCCATGCAGACCTGGCAGAACAATATCGATGCATCGACCGGACGGACATCGGTGACGCAGACAGCCATGACGCAGATCCAGTCGATCGCGTCGAACTTCTACGCGCAGCTCAACAATGTGGACGGCACGAACGCCAGCGCGGTGGACGGCATCGCCGCATCAGCGCGCGACGCGCTGACCCAGATGGCGGGGCTGCTGGATACCCAGGACGGCGGTATCTACGTGTTCGCTGGGCAGGACACCGCCAATCCACCGGTGCCAGATCCGAATAATATCCTCACGTCGGGCTTCTATACGCAGATCAACGCCGCGGTCACCGGACTGGCAACCAGCGGCGCCGCCGCGACCGCGAACGCCACATTCGGTGTCGCGACGTCCAACGCCGCCGGTACTTCGCCATTCTCGACGTATCTGTCGCAGCCTGCCGCGACGCTGCTGACGCAGCTTCCCACAGTGCAGGTGGGTCAGAACAGTTCTGCGCCGGTCGGCCTGCTGGCCAGTGCCAATTCGCTGATACCGGCGTCGGCAAGCACCGGGCCGGCCATCGCCGGCGGTCCGGCCACGACCACAGGATCGTACATGCGCGACGTGATGCGGGCGCTTGCCACGATCGGCTCGCTCAGCAGCAGCCAGGCAAGTGTGCCCGGCTTCCAGGATCTGGTGCAGGACACACGCACCAGCCTGTCCGGAGCAGTGAGCGCCATGGGTCAGGACGCCGGCGTACTCGGCAACATACAAAAGTCGCTTACCGCCACGCAGAGCAGCCTTGCCGATACGCAGACGGCGCTGACCAGCCAGGTCTCATCGGCGGAGGACGTTGATATGGCGGCGACGCTGTCGCGACTTTCCTTGGTGCAGACGCAGCTTCAGGGGTCCTACCAGCTCATTGCGGGCATGAGCGGACTGTCACTCGCGAAGTTCCTGCCGGCGTGATGATGGAATTCGCAACCAATTTCACCAGCCGTTAACTCCGGGGTCGCAATATGCGGCTTCACCCGCAAAAATGCGGCGACATACAATCTACTTTGAGTAATAAGGGTAATACGCCATGACTCTCAATTCAGTGAATACCAACTACGGCGCAATGATCGCGCTGGAATCGCTCAACCGGACCAACTCGGCGCTGAGCGACGTGCAGAAGCAGGTCTCCACCGGCTTTCGTGTGGCTGACTCCACCGATGACGGTGCGGCTTACGCGGTCGCTCAGTCGGTCCGCTCGACAGTGGGGGCATTGACCACCGCCAATCAGCAGCTCGGCAACGTGCAGGGACTGCTGTCTACCACGCAGTCGGGTCTGAACGACGTTTCCAACACGATGGCCAGCATGCGCGACGTGCTGGTGTCGCTGTCGGATGGCGCCACGACCGGCGATCAGCGGACACAATACATAACACAGTACAACTCGCTGCTGGCCAATGTGAAGTCGGACATCCAGGACGCCGGCTACGCCGGCAAGACACTGGTAGGCAACATCACTGGGTCCAACTCCTTCGCCAACTTTGGTCACGTGGCAACGGTGCGGAACGATCAGGGTGCCTCTTATGCCCTCCAGTCGTTCAGCGGTTCGGCACTGCTTGCCTCGCTTACGTTCACCTCGACGCAGTTGGGCGGTGCAGGAACCGTTCAGGGCCTGATCTCCGCCTCGGGCACGTTCCTCAATCAGCAGAACGCCGTCGGTACGGCGCTGAACACGGTCGGTTCCGAAGTGAACTTCGTGGCCAACCAGATCAGCTACAACAGTGACAAGGTCGATGCCCTGAACACCGGGATCGGCGCACTGGTGGACGCCAATCTGGCCCAGGAGTCGGCGCAGTTGCAGGCGCTTCAGATCCGCCAGCAGCTCGGCACGCAAGCCCTGTCGCTGGCTAATCAGGCACCGCAAACGCTGCTGAGCCTGTTCAAGTAGCAGCGCGGTCCAGGCATCCCTCCGGGCGGGCTAGGAAACCCGTCCGGAGCTGCGCGCCTTTGAATATCCGGCGAATTGCCGGCAACACCGTCAACCAACGCATGGCGTCCCTCTGGCGGGCGAGGCGAACGAGGAACAGGCGCATGTCTAATCTTGTCTTGGAGCTGCGCCAGGGCGAAGTCATGATCGTCAACGGCGCACCAATCCGATTTCGTACCAAGTCGCGCATCGAGCTCACCGCCAAGGCGCGGTTTCTCTTCGGCAAGCAGATCATGCCACCCGATCAGGCCGACAGCCCGGCGCGGCGCATCTACTTCGCATTGCAATCCGCCTATATCGGCGCCGACGACGAACGTTCCCGCGCCCTGGAAACCGCACGCGAGCTGATCGGTGCTTTCAAGCAGGCAACAACATCGCCGCTTGCGTGCGAGATTCTGGACCGCGCGCTGACCGCCGCGGAAGCGGATCAGTGCTACCAGGCGCTGAAGCTCGCGCGGCGAATCATCCAGCATGAGGACAGCGTGCTGGGCCGCGCGCCAGCGGCCGCAACCACGGCTCAGCCACGTTCCATCTCACTCCAGGAGGATCTACCGCAGCCATGCACACAATGAGACAGGCGGCCGGCGCCTACGCAACCGCGTCCACCCATCGCACGCAACGCGAGCAGGAGGCGGATGTGTTCCGCCGTGCCACAGGTGCGTTGAAGGCGGCGCGCGATTCCGCGTCACTCCCGCGTGTCAAGGCGATCGCCGACAATCGTCGTCTTTGGCTGACGATCGGAGATCTGATGCACGACCCACTCAATCCCCTGCCGGACGGCCTGCGCGCCGCGATCGTTTCGGTTGGCCTGGCTGTACGGCGCGAGATGGATCGGGCCTCGCCCAACCTGGAATTCCTGATCAGCATCAACGAAAATTTTTCCGCCGGCCTGTCCGAACATGCTGGTGTGCCCGCACAGGATTGAGCCGAAACCGCCATGGACACCCGCGCGAACGCAAACCGGGCAGGCACAACGCCGGGCATCACCGCGTTCGCGGCGCACACCACGGGCCTGGTCGCGTGACACTCGCTGGAGCCCTATTCCGCCGACCATGATGCGCGAGCGCCGTCGTGCGCACGTCGCCGAACACCCCCGGCTCAAAAGGAGCCCCGCATGGAGACCCTGCAAGCCACCGCCGATACCGACGCACTGACTGCGCGCATCTCAGCATTGATCGATGCGGGACGTCCGGCTGCTGCCCGACCTCTGCTGACCGCGGTGCGCCGCCGCGTCCCGCCTTCACCATACCTCGCGGAACTCGCCGCACGCCTCGCGCTGCACGAAGGGCGCGCCGATCTCGCGCTACGGGAACTCAACGAGGCGGTCGCGCAGAACCCCGACCACGCCGGTCTGCGCAAGTGCCGCGTCGATGTCGGCATGCTTCTGGGCGACATCGAAGGTGCGGCCAAGGATGCCGCCGAAGCGGTGATACTCGACCGCGGCGATCCTGCAGCCAAGGCATTGCTCGGCGTCCTGATGCTGGAACTCAAACGTCCGGCGGATGCGGTCGCATGCCTTCGCGAGGCGGTTTCCGCCAACCCGAACAATCCGATGTATTGCCAGGGCCTCGCTGCCGCGCAGGAAGCGAACGGCGACACCGACGCCGCAGTGGCCACGCTCGACGCTGGCATCGCAGCCGCACCCGCACGGGTGGATCTGCGCAACGCCGCCATCCTGCTGTCGGTACGGCGGCGCGATTTCACCGCCGCCTGCCGCCAGGCCGAGGCAACGCGCGTTGTCGGCGTGGCGGATGCGTGCACGTTCGGGATGATGGGCCATGCGCTGTCCAGCCTGGGACGCCATGGCGAAGCCGCGGACGCCTACGCCGAAGCGCTCAAGCTTGGTCCCGACGACCCCTACGTGCGCCATCTCGTCGCCGCCTCGGGAATCGTGCCTGGTGCCGCGCGCGCCCCTGTCGATTACCTCCGCGCGGTGTTCGATGGTTATGCCGATCGCTTCGAGAGCCACATCGTCTCACTCGGCTATCGCATCCCGGGCCTGATCCGGGCGACGCTCTTGCAGCATCCGACAATCATGGCAGGCGAGACACTCGGCCCGGCACTCGATCTCGGCTGCGGTACCGGGCTGATGGCCGTGGTGCTCGCCGATCTGGCGATCGGCCCGCTGGTCGGCGTCGATCTGTCCTCGCGCATGCTGGCCCACGCAGCGTCGAAGCAGCGTTATGCCGAGTTGCATGAGGCGGACCTGATGCAGTTCCTGACCGACGACACGACGCGATGGAAGCTCGTTCTGGCAGCCGATGTGCTCATCTATTTCGGCGCACTGCCAAAGATGTTGGCCGCCGTGCATACACGCCTGGAAGCCGGCGGCTGGTTTGTCTTTTCGTTGGAGGAATTGCTGACCGATCACGATGGCACCGTGCATGGCAACGGCGACTGGGCGCTGCAACGAATGGGTCGTTATGCGCACCGCATGTCCTACGTCGCCGCCGCGGCACAGCATGCAGGTTTCGTCATTCGGACGCTGGAACGCCAGATCGTACGCCACGAGGCCGACGCGCCAGTCGCCGGGCTCTACGCTGTTCTGGAGCGCCCGCAAGATGACCACTGACGCCGCGCTCGCACTGCTGCATGGCGGTGATCCCGCCGGTGCGCTTGCCCTGCTGGGCGATGCACTGCCACCGCATGAGACCGATGCGGCGCGGCTCGTGGCGCGGGGCATGGTGCAACTCGCCAACGATCATCCGGCAGAGGCGCTGACGGCGCTGCGCATGGCGGTCGCACTCGGTGACACGATGCCGGAGACATTGCTGAATCTGGCACTGGCGGAAGACAAGGCGGGCGATCCGGCGCGCGCCCTGAACCTGATGGAAGCGCTGGAACACCACCTTCCCGCGTGGGACGAACCGCCATTGCGGCTGGCGGAAACCCTGCGCGCCGCGGCCAGATTGCCCGATGCTGAACTGGCCTATGGCCGAGCGCTCGCGATCAATCCGCGACGCGAGTCGGCACTCCTGGGGTTGGCAGGCCTGTTGATCATGCGCGGCGAGGCCGAGGTCGCGCGCGACCTGCTGCTGCGCTGCTGCGGCATTGCGCCCGGGCGCGCCGACGCATGGGACACCCTGGGACTCGCACTGATGCTGACCAATGACAAGCCGCTTGCAGAATCGGCATTTGCCGAGGCTCAGCGCCTGTCGCCGCATATTTTGGAATACGCGCTGCACCGGGTCGATGCCGCCCTCGCTATTGGAACAGGGGACGCATTGTTGGCCACGCTCGATGTCGTGGCCGATGACGATCCGCTGAACCCGGTGCTGCCGGCAGCGCGCGGCATCCTGTTGGAACGACTGGGCCGGCGACCCGAAGCGATCGATGCGCTGGAGGCGGCGGCAGCACTGGCGCCCGATGCGAAGCTGCCGGTGGCGCTCCTGGGCGAACTGCTCGCCCGCGCCAACCGGCTGAAGGAGGCGGAAGCCACGCTGCGATCCGCCACCGCGTTGGATCCCGACAATTCACATCTCGCCAACATCCGCGCCACCGTGCTGTTCCGGATGCAGCGCCACGCCGATGTGCGCGCCGAACTGCTCGCGTCGATCGAGCGCAACGGCGAACAGATGGCAGAGCTGTGCAATCTGGCCAATGCCACGAGCTGCGTCGGCTTGCAGGCCGAGGGGGTGGCCGTGGCACGGCGCGCCATCGCGCTGGCGCCCGATGCCACGCTGGCGCGGCGAGCACTTTGCAATACGCTGCCCTATCGCGACGGCGTCACGGGCGCGGAGCTGCTTGCGGCATTGCGCGACTGTTCCGACCGTTTGCCGCGCGATCAGCCGCCAACTTTCGCCAACCTGCCCGATCCCGATCGCCCGCTTGTCATCGGCCTGCTGTCAGGCTCGTTGCGGACGCATCCGGTGGGCTGGCTGACGGTCGCCGGCTTCGAGACGCTGGATCCCGCCGCCTTCACGGTGGTCTGTCTGGCGCAGAACGGCGCGCATGACTGGATCGCCCGCCGTTTTCGCTGGATCGCCGCCGAATGGCATGACGTCGATATGCTGAGTGACGCAGCCTTGGCCGAAAAAGCGCGTGGCCTGGGGATCGATGTCCTGATCGATCTCGGCGGCTACGGGGACTCGGCGCGCATGCCGGCCTGCGCCTATCGTCTGGCGCCCGTGCAGGTGAAATGGGTTGGCATGCAGAGCCATAGCACCGGTCTGGCGGAGATGGACTGGATCATCACCGATCGCTGGGAGACGCCGCCGGAACTGGCGCACGCCTATTCCGAGCGCCTGCTGCAAATGCCGGACGGCTATGTGTGCTACAGCGCCCCGCCGTATGCGCCGGACGTCGCGCCATTGCCCGCGCTGGCCAACGGCCACATCACGTTCGGCTGCTTCAATAACCTGGCGAAAATCACGCCGCGTGTCATCGCCACCTGGTGCGCGATCCTGCATCGCCTGCCCGGTGCGCGCCTGGTGCTGAAGACCCACCAGTTTGCCCATGGGCCGACCGCCGACCGCATCCTGGCCGACTTTGCCGCCAACGGTATTCCGCCGACACGGCTGGAGCTTCGCGGCGCCTCCGGGCATCGAGCATTCCTGCGCGAGTACAACGACATCGACATCGTATTGGACCCGTTCCCCTATTCCGGTGGCCTCACGACCTGCGAGGCGCTGTGGATGGGCGTGCCGACGGTGACCGTGCCGGGCGAGATTTTCGCCTCCCGCCATTCCATGAGCCATCTGAGCAATGCCGGTCTGGCCGACTGGGTGGCGCCGGATCTCGCTGCCTATGTCGAACTTGCCGTCGCGAAGGCGTCCGACATCCAGGCACTGGCCGCGCTGCGGTCCGCACTGCGCGCACAGGTCAAGGCGAGTCCGCTGTGCGATGCGCCGCGCTTCGGCCGCAATCTCGGCGCCGCGCTGCGCACCGCCTGGCAAGATTGGTGCGCGCGGCGCTGATGCCCCAGGAGCAGCACGGGATGACCGCGACGCCGAACGTCGATGTCAACATGATGGTCTACAACTGTGTCGATACGGTCGGCGCTGCCATCGAGAGCGTGCTGGCACAGACATGGCCATCCGTGTCGCTGACGCTGTTCGACAACAGCTCGACCGACGGCACGCTGCAGGTGGCACAGGATTATGCCACGCGGCATCCGGCGATTCGCATCAAGCGGAACCGGTGCAACGTCGGGCCTGTCGCCAACATCCAGCGTGCCCTCTGGTTCGGTGATGCCGACTACATCATGCCGAAAACCGGTGATGACCTGATCGCACCGGACTATATCGAACGGCTCATGGGCGTGCTGCTGGCGCATCCGGCCTGCGCCATGTGTCACGCGGCGGGTCTGGTGTTCACCGGCGTCAATCAGGTGAGCTATCGCTATCCGCCCGAACACTGGCTGCAAGCGACTGGCCCCGATCCGGTCGAGCGGGCTCGTCACGTGATGCAACGCTATACCAGTGCGCCAGCGTTTTGGGGCATCTACCGGCGCGATGCCGTCGATCAACTCTCGACCATTCGCTACAGGTCAGGCTTCGATCACGCGATGCTTGCCGAACTGGCGCTGTACGGCGAGATGCGCCATGTTCCCGAAGCGTTATATTGGCGGCGCGGTGGCGGCAAGCCGGTTATGCTGTTGGGGCGCGGTGCGACCGAGCAGGGCAACCGTGGCGTGCCGCTGGATGACGTGCTGTCGGAGCAGCGCTGGCGCACGCCGCTGATCACCACAGCCTACGCGCACATGGAGGCGTTCGCCGCCGTGCGGCTGCCCTTGTCGCAGCGCCTGATGCTGATGGACGCCGTGCCGGAGATATTCCGCGCTCGTTGGTTGTCATTGATGCGGCGCGAAGCGGCAGCGTTGCACTCGGCATTGCCTGGGATGCTGCGGACGGTCGCGGTTGCCGGACCGGTCGAGGCCAACTGGCTCGTGCGTACGCTGACCGAAGTACTGCTCGGCGCGCAGGCGATACTGCCCGAGGACGACTTCACCTTGGCATTGCTTGAGATCACCGCCCTGGCCGGAGAGCCGCGCCATCGGGCGCCGACCGATGCCATTCGGCAGTGCGCCTGATCGTCAATCACCGTTCGTAGGAGTACGCGGAGCAACCGCCATATGCGCTGCGCGCGCCAAAGCCCGCCTGCCGGCAGTCCCGAGGATTCGCTGCTAGACGCCGATCGCCTTCGCCGGGGTTGCGCGCACTTCCGGCTTGGCGACAGGCGAGGCCGAAACCGGTGTCGGCGGCGCGCTTTGACCAGGCGGCGCAGGTCCCAGGCGCGTCAGGTTCCATCGCTGGTAGGCATCGAGTTGTCGTTGGCTTGGAACCTGCGTCGTGACGACGCCAGCGTCGTTGCTGAACTCGATCACAACCAGGCCTAGCATGCTGTCAAAATGCAAAGACGGATTGGCAAGCGGCGGCGACTTCACGGCAGCCGCGGGCTGTGGCGACGGTTGAACCGTCGTCGCAATAGACTCGCCAACGGTATTGTTGGCAGAGCGTGCAGGCGCAATTGACTGGACGTAGAGATCGTTCGACATGGCGACATTAACCGCGAGCTTGCGCCATTCTGGCGCCGGGGAACTGCCGGTTATCGACCTCGCCAATGAAGGTTCCGTTAAGCCCCCTTGATCAGCACGATCGCTTCCACTTCCACCGCAATGTTGCGCGGCAGGCTGCCCATGCCCACCGCCGACCGCGCCGGCCGCCCTCTATCGCCCAGCACCTGCACAAACAGGTCGGTGCAGCCGTTGATCACCTCCGGGTGCCGCGTGAAGTCCGGCACCGCGTTCACCATGCCAAGCACCTTCAGCACCGTATCCACACGCTCCAGCGTGCCGACCGCGGCGATCATGTTGACCAGCAGGTTCAGCCCGCACAGTTTCGCCGCCTCGTAGCCCTGCTCCACCGTGACATCGGCGCCGACCTTGCCGGTCATCATCGTCTCGTCGGCGCGCCGCGGCCCGACGCCGGACAGGAACAGCAGGTTGCCGGCCAGCCTGAACGGCACATAGTTGCCGATCGGCTTCGGCGGCGACGGCAACGCCAGGCCGAGATCGGCCAGCTTCTTGTCAGCACTCATGCGTCGACCTCCTGATATGCGGCTTCACTGCGCGGCGTGGGCCACAGGCTCGCGCCGTTCCAGCAGCGTGCCAAGCTCCGAGACGCTGCCAACCGTCTCGATCCTGCCCAACAAATCGAACAATGGGGCAATCTGACGGCGCGGCAACGCACGCTTGGCACAGTCCTCGAACTTCGCCCACAACTCCTCGGTGCTCATCGGGGCGCCGCCGGGCCCACGCCGCTCGAAGTCGTCCAGCCGCGACGCCAGGCGCTGACCATCACGTGTCGTTACGACCACCTCCGCACCCCATTGCAGCGGTGACGCATCCGGCATGGCGGGATGCTGCCGCGCCTCGGTCCGCGCCATCAGATCTCGAATAGCCGGATCGAAATGTGCGTCGCCTTCGAAGTGCTCCAGCCGCACCGCGCGGTCCGCCAACGCACGCGCAACCGTGTATTGGATGCTGAACTTCGCACCGAGTGGCGTGCGCGGATCGGGGTTGTTGGTGTGCGGCAGGCGGCGCGCATGCGGCATGATTTCGATCCTCGCCACGCGCTCCGGCGTCAGATCGTGCGTGCGCGCCAGGTGGATCATGCGGTTGATCGACGAATGCGTGCTGCCGCAGCACGGATACGGTTTCAGCCCCGGTTCGCCACCGCCCTCCACTTCCAACGATGCATACCAGTCCGCCAGGATGCGATCGATGTCGTAGGTCCCGGGACCATTGAACACATCGAGGAAACCCTGCCGATGTTCCAGCGCGGCGGGGTTGGCGGTGAAACCCTGCTGCACCATCAGCGCGGCGAACAGCCCGTTGCGCGCGGTATGCCCGACATGCAGCGGCTTGGTCATGGTGCCGAAATTCGCCTTCAACCCGGATGCCAGCGATGCAGCCAGGCCCAGCGCCATGGCCGTCTGGTCCGGCGTGAAACGCAGCAGCCGCGCGGCAGCGGCAACGGTGCCAAAGATGCCGAGTGTCGCGGTCGGGTGCCAGCCCTTGTCGTAATGATGGAAATGCACGCCGCGCGCGATGCGACATTCGGTTTCAAAACCTACGACATAAGCCAGCGCCAGATCGCGGCCCGTGCAACCAAGTTCCTCGCCGAGTGCAAGCATCGCGGGGATCAGCATCACCGACGGATGTCCGCCCAGCGTGCCAGATACATCGTCGTAGTCCAGCGCGTGCGACGCTGTGCCGTTAACCAGTGCGGCATCGAGCGCACTGGTGCGCTTGCTGGTGGCGAAGATCAGGCTGGGGCCGGGCGCGCTGGCGATACCCGGCACCTTCATCAGAATGCGCGGGCCGTCTTCCACGATGCCGGCCAGCGTGACCCCGACCGTGTCGACGAACGCAGCGCGGGTCCATTCCAGAGCGGTCGGCGTGAGGTCCTCGTACTGCAATCGGTGGATGCGTGCGGCGATCTCCAGGGCGAGCGGCATGTTGTGATGTCCTTTATCAAGCTGGTGGGTTTCGCTGCACTGGATCAGCCCGCTTCCGCCGCCGCGTGTCGCCCCGCAATGCGGCCGAAGGTTGCACCTGAAACCAAGCCAGTGCCTGCCGGGTAATTGTCATAGAACAATCCGCCAATCATCTCGCCACACGCATACAGCCCCTTCAGCGGTCGCCAATCCGTGCCAATGACCTGCGTCTTGTCGTTCACCTTCACCCCACCGAAGGTGAAGGTGATGCCGCCCGTGGCGCTGTACGCATAGAACGGTGGCTTCTCCAGCCGAATCCCCCAGTTGGTCTTCTCCGGTGACAGACCACGCGTGGAAATCCCATCCTTGCGCGTCGGATCGAATCCGTCGCCCGCATCGCGCGCCGCCACATTGAACTGATGCAGCGTCTTCACCGCCTGCTCGCGATTGTCGATGTCGATCAGCCCGACAAGTTCCTCCAGCGTATCCGCCTTGATCGGCTTGCTGGTGGAATAGCGGGGCTCCAGCAAATGCACGACCTGCTGGTCGAAAATCTGCCACGCCACCGCTCCCGGCTGTGCCAGTATCGATCGCCCGAACTTCGCATACGTGAAAAGGTTGGTATCCTCGCCCTCATCCACGAACCGAAAGCCCTGCCGATTGATCATCACGCCATACACATAACTGAGCCGATTGCTCTTGTCGGTCAGTTCGCGCGGCGCGAACTCGCCCCAGTCGGCGCTGATAGGCGTGGAGTGGCAGCCGCTGTACTGTCCCCAGGGCATCGCACCCACAGCGAACGCCATACGCAGCCCGTCGCCCTGGTTGTGCGGCGTGCCACGCACCTTCGCCTGACCGACCAGAGGTCCGATATGTTGAGTGCGCATCTGCACATTTGCCTCGAACCCACCGCAACCCAGCACAACGGCCTTCGCCGTCAACTCCTGCATCCCCTCGTCATCGCGCAGCTTCACGCCGCAGATGTGGCCGCGCCTGTCCACCAGCAATTCAGTCACCGCGCTGGAATAGCGGATTTCAACGCCGTTGCGTTCGGCAATATCAAACCACGAATTGGACAATCCGACACCTTCGTGCGCGGCGCGAACCACCATGCCAGGCGGCCAGTACCATACGTTGCCGCGCTTCACACCGGCAACGCCCAGCGCCGGCTCCATCGGAACACCCTTCTCGTGCATCCAGAATACCGTGTCGCGTGAATTCGACACCAGGATATCGGACAGCTCTGGATCGGCGCGCCCGGATGTCACGCGCATCAAATCACCAAGAAACTGCGACCGCGGATATGGATTGATGCCGGAATAGAAATCCTCGAAGCGCTCTTCGATGCCGGGCAGCAACGGTGCAATCTCCTGCGGATCATCGAACGCGAAGCGCAAAATGGCGCCGCTCCAATACGTGTTGCCGCCGCGCATCGCAGCCGGCGCCTTCTCCAGCGCAACCACACGCTGCGCGCCGTGTTCCCGTGCGGACACCGCGGCGGCGAACGCCGCATTGCCGGCGCCAACAACGATCACGTCATAATCAGGCATCTTATCGTTCCCCCTCGGTCAGGTTCCAGGTCCGACCTGTGCGGTCAATTCACTCACCCGCGGCGGTGCCAGCATATCGACCTGCTAGGCGAGCGAAATGCAATGTTCCATCTCGTCGCCACCCAACCGCGTTGCCGGACAATTGCGTTGCCGGACAATCGCGGACCTTGACCAGATGGTCCAGTCCGGGATCGGCGGCTGGCCCACATCCCGCGCAGTCCGTCGCGGCGGGGCGCAGGCCCGCGGCCATCAGGCCGATCGACCCGAGTGCAGGAAACCACAGCAGATCCGGCGTGAATTGGCCGGAAGCGTCACGCAGCCAGCCTTGAACTCTCGATCCCCCTCACCAGCGCTGGTCAGGCCGCGGAACCCGCCGCGGGCTGCCGGCTTTGCGAAACTGCCCGCCGGCTTCGCCCCGTGCATGACGAAGCCGCTGGCAGCACGGCCACCCAAAGCACATATGCGCGAAGTGAACTTTTCCTCCGCCACCCCATGACCCGTCGGACAGACCCGTCTTATCTTCGGGCGCCACGCGCGCAGTTGCCGGAAACCGCAATGGTCGTGGTCACCGGCACCGACCCGGATGGCGACGCGATTGCCCGGCCCGCCACCTGGGACAACACCGACGGCCCACCCCCGGTGATCTTCATGGTCGCCGAACCGCGCGGCCGCCCGGCCCTGGCGCCCGGCGAACGCGTTCTGGCACGGCTCGCTCCGGGATCGAGCCCAGGCCGCTACGAAGGCCACACCCTGCGCCGTGTTACCGAATCGCCAGGCCGCGTACTCGGCGTTTACCGCCCCGGCATCCCGAACGGCGCCCCAGGTCGAGCACCCGACGGTGGCCGTATCATCCCCACCGACCGGCGTGCCAAGGCGGAATGGATCGTACCGCCCGGCGAGGACGGCGGCGCGGCCAACGGCGAAATCGTGCTCGCCGAACCGCTGCCCCACCACAAACTCGGCCTCAAGCCCGCCCGCATCATCGAGCGTCTCGGCACCATGGGCGACGCGCGCTCGGTCAGCCTGATCGCGATCCACACCCATGACATTCCGCAGGAATTCCCCGCCGCCGCACTGGCCGAAGCCGACAGCGCCGCCCCAACGCCACTGGGCCGGCGCACCGATCTGCGCGACACCCCGCTGGTCACCATAGACGGCGAGGACGCCCGCGACTTCGACGATGCGGTGTTCGCTGAACCGGATGGATCGGGCTTCCGCCTGATCGTCGCCATCGCCGACGTTGCGTACTACGTGCGACCCGGTTCCGCGTTGGACGATGCAGCCCGCACGCGCGGCAACAGCGTGTATTTCCCCGACCGCGTCGTGCCGATGCTGCCCGAGGCATTGTCCAACGGATGGTGCAGCCTGCTTCCGGACGAAGACCGCGGCTGCCTGTTCGTCGAACTTCAGATCGACGCGCAAGGCCATAAAACGGCGCATCGCTTCGGCCGCGGCCTGATGCGCAGTGTGGCGCGCCTGACATACGAACAGGTGCAGCGTGCGCAGGATACGGGGGATGCCAGATTCGCCCACCTGTACGCCGCCTTCCGCGCCCTGCTCGCCGCCCGCATTGCGCGCGGTACGCTCGATCTCGATCTGCCCGAGCGCAAGGTGGAACTGGATCGTCATGGCCGGGTCGTCGCCGTGGAACCACGCCCGCGCCTCGATAGCCACCGGCTGATCGAGGAATTCATGGTGCTCGCCAACGTCGCCGCGGCCGAGGAACTGGAACGCCGCCATCAGCCGACGATGTACCGGAATCACGCGCCACCCTCGAAGGACAAGCTCGCCTCGCTGCGCGACTTCCTGCACGGGCTCGGCATTTCACTGCCGCCCGGTGATCAGGTGCATCCGCGCGATCTGGACCGCGTGTTGCGCCGTGTCGCCGGCACGCCTGAATCGCCGCTGGTCAACGACGTGATGCTGCGCAGCCAGTCACAGGCGGAATACAGCCCCGACAATATCGGCCACTTCGGCCTTGCGCTGCCGCGCTACGCGCATTTCACCAGCCCGATCCGCCGCTATGCCGACTTGCTGGTGCACCGCGCGTTGATACGCGGGCTGCGATTCGGCGACGGCGCACTGGACGACGGCGCACGGGCCGAAGACGCACTGGACGAAGCTGGCGCGAAACGCTTCCCCGACACCGCCCTGCACATCACCGCGACCGAGCGTCGAGCCCAAATGGCGGAGCGCGACGCGATCGACCGTTACCTTGCTGCATACATGGCGGACAAAGTTGGCGCGAGTTTCGCTGCGCGAATTTCAGGTGTGACGCGCTTCGGACTTTTCGTCACAGTCGCGGAAAGCGGCGCGAGTGGGATCGTGCCGGTGCGCTCGCTGCCGGACGATTTCTGGCAGCACGATGAAAGGGAGCAGACGCTGACTGGACGGCGATCCCGGCTTACGTTTCGCCTGGCACAGCAAGTCGAGGTGCGGCTTGCGGAAGCCAGTCCGATCACCGGCGGCCTGGTGTTCCACATTCTGCAGGGCACGCCTGACGCGTCGCGCGGCAAGCGCCAAGCGGGGAAACGGTCCCGATCCAGGTGATGCGCATTGGCGCCCTGCTGTTGTCGCTGCTGATCGCTCCCGCGCACGCCCAACCCGTCCCTACCGCCGGAGGATTCGATCCGCGCCTAGTGACCAGCGTCTACGCCACGGCGCTTAGCTTCATGGCACCGCGCACGCTGGAGCCGGTCGCGGTGTCACAGCTCACGATCTGGGGACTGCATGGGCTGACGGCGCTCGATCCGGATTTGAACACGGAACTGCGCGACGGCCAGCTTCTGCTCACCGCGAAGGGGCGCGTCCTGACAACGCGGCCGCCCCCCGCCGGCAACGACGTCGAGGGTTGGGCCACGGCGGCGGCTGAACTGGCCAGTACGGCGGTGGCCGTTTCCATGCCGGTGCGGCGCGCCAGTACACAGGGTGTGGTGCAGAGCTTCTTCGACGAATTGTTCAACCACCTGGATCCCTATTCGCGCTACGTGGCGCCGCAAGATGCGGGGGAGGATCGCGAGCGTCGGTCGGGTGAGGCCGGCGCCGGTCTGCGCGTTATCCGGCGAGGTGCAGCCATCGTTGTGGTCGAAGCCATCGCCGACGGACCGGGGGCGCTTGCGGGTATTCATCCTGGTGACACGATCGTCGCCGTCGATGGCCAGTCCGTGCAGGGCAAGGACGCGCTCACCGTGGCGAACTGGATCGCCGGCCCTGAAGAGACATATGTCGTGGTTGATTGGCGTGGCCGTGACGGGCGCAAACGGTCGGCCGAACTGGAACGCGCGATGGTGCCACCGGAGACCGTGGTTTCCCAGCGCGTCGGCGACATGCTGCTGATCCAGATATCTGCCTTCAACCGCAGCACGGATACCCATCTGGAGCACGCCATCGAACAAGGCATTGCCGGGACGCATCCGCCGGACGGCATTGTGCTCGACCTGCGTGGCAATCGCGGCGGCCTGTTGCGCCAGGCGGTGTCAGCAGCGGAGATGCTGCTGGCGCCAGGTATTGTCGCGACCACGGCGGGGCGCGATCCGCAAGCAACTCGGATCTGGCGTGCCGCTTCGGGCGAGCTGGCCGAAGACATGCCGGTTGTCGTGATGGTGGACGGGCGGTCGGCGAGCGCGGCAGAAAT
>DATKFJ010000320.1:0-36256 GCA_035511435.1 Acetobacteraceae bacterium
GGTGCAAATTCGAACAGCGTCGGGTTACATTCTGTCAGCACCGGGGAACTCCTCTGCTTCGCCAAAAGCCTTTGTTGCAGAAGTACTTTCGCCGATTCAGAGCCTCGGTGCACCTACTCAGTGTGAGATATGCGGGCTAGGCGCTGCCGCCCTCCAACGTGCCGAGCGCTTGGCGTCTTCCCGGTGCTCAACTCCACCGAACCAACGCAAGCCGCACGAAAGGGAGGGTGACCGCCATGATCGTCCATATGATCTTTCCCGCGGCGGCCGGGACCGGTGATTCAATGTGCAATAGGCATGCATTAAACGCAGCCCGGTCCCCAGGAGGAATGCCCGCCCACAACCGATACCGATTGCGCCGCGATGCGGCTGAGCGAGCCACGCGCCGCGGCCAGCTTCCGATTGATGCATCTCATCCGCATTAGATACAAATCATTGTACCGTTTTAGTGAGCCATTACCAGATTCGTAATATGAAACAGAGGGGTGCCGTTCGCGCTCGTAATTAGAGGATATTCGGCCATGTTTCGATTGGGCTCAATCACCTTCACCGCGCTTTGGCTCATCACAGGGAACATCAACCCCGCCAGCGCGCAAAGTGACGCTGGGGCGGCATTTATCGGCGCAGTCATGGGCGCCATCATCGGGCACCTGGCGACGCAACCGCCTCAAACGGTGCAGCCACCAGCATATGCCCCGCAACCGGCACAACAGCCCGCCAACGTTTATCCGCCCGACCCACGAGTCCAGCAGCAAATTGATGAGGAGCGCCAACGCGCCGCTGCCGATGCTGCGGATAGGGTCAAACATCGCCAGCAAGCTGATGCCGATGCAAAAGCCAAGCAGCAGCAGGCCACGCTCAAGGCGCAAGTCGCCGCAAAGGCCAAAGCAGACGCAGACGATCGCGCACGGCAGGGGGCGACTACGAAATTGCGAACAGACCCGGTCCTGCTGTCGGTTCTGGGCGCTGATCCGCGCGATGTAACAGCGCTGGTAGTTGGCAAGGATACGGCCAATGTGATACGCAACATGGAGGGCCATTTAGTTTTTCAATCGGCGCCCACAGCCTGTCTGCCATTCGGCAGTTTGGCTTCTCAGTCCGACAGCCCGGAATGGCGTTTTCTGGCCAGTGTGACGCACACCATCGTACAAAAGGGTGGGTTGGTTGCGAACGAACCATCGCTCATGGCGACGGTCTGTGTTGCTAACGAATTCGGTCGATACGACCTAGTTTTATTCTCGGGGGCTCAAGTTGCAAACGGCACTTTAGAAGTTCTGTCGCCCCTGGTGGACACACTTAGACAGCGACAGTTTGTCTCCTTAGGGACATTCACCGTTGCGGACTTTTTAGCTGGCGAAGCCGCAAAGGCCGCAGCCGCCAAAGCCGAGGCTGCAAAGCAAGCAGCCGAGCGGGATGAGGCACGAGCCGGCTTTCAAACCCGCGACGCCACCACAATCTCTGGCATACATCTGGAGTCACCTGCCGCAGTAGTCTGTCTTATGGCTTCCGACGCAGACGGCGTGCGCTACATCTTGAAACGAAGCGACTCTCCATTTGCCAATTTGGTGACCGCAACAAGTGTGATTCGTGCGGCCAGCTCTGCCGATGCCATTTTCATCGCACTGAAGAAGCGTGATTGCGTTGCCGCCATTGGGCCGGCCGGGGCGCTCCGAGATGTCGTGACAGCACTAGTACGGGACGAGGTCCAGGTCAGCGTTGACAGCGGGCTCGTTGACCCTGCACGCCTTGCCAATTGGAAGGTCCTCGCGGAGAAAGATTTGATAACGGCGCAAGAGCAGCAAGCGGCCAGTCTCGCCGAACGGCGGCGGTTGGATACAGTGCAGGCGGCTGAAGAAGATCGGCGACGGACGTTAGCGGCGGAAGAGCAAAAACACGACGAAGCCGCTCGCCGCGAAGTGATTGAGGGTATGCGCACTCAGGTGGCGTCGAAAGCCACCGCAGTGGTTGATGGTTTGGCTACACAAGCTAATTCTCACGTGAGTATCGTGCGCGACGAGGTTCGGGACAAGCGGTCTCCAACGAAACAGGTGCTCTCCTCATTTCAACCTTGGGCTACCTGGGTCGAAGCACAAATCAAAAGCGGATGGGAGTTCAGCGCCGTCAACGCAACGGTCGAAGACTACGGACGGGCTCAGTGGTCTGCTCGCGTCGAAGCGAAGCCGCGGACGATCGAAGCGATTAGTGTTCGGGTCGAGTTACCGATGCTCAACCGAGCGATTGGCGAGAAAACGACATCATGCTGGGACTTCGTTTGGATCAACGATGAAGAGTTTGGGTTCCGACGCAACCCTATTGCAGTTACGTGTGAAGAATATAAGCCGGCCTTCGGGGCATGGGCTGAACAGAATGCCTTCGCGTCACAGTGGAAGCTGCTGCCGAACGGCGAATAGTTTCTGCTATCGGGGGCGGTGTCGGCCGGAGCCCTCGGACTTCATAACATGCCAACGAACGGAGACCCACTCGCACGAATCTATCAAGTGGCCGGTGGGGCAGCGACGGCAATTTAATGATCACTTTGGGCGGACAGACCGTCGGACACATTACGCGTCAGTGATCGGTTTCCAGAATACGGAACCGCCCTGCGCAACACAACTGCCCGGATTCCGACATGCCCAGACTCCCGCATGCCCGGAATCCCGCGCCGGCAGGTCAACCCGTCATCACGACCCGAGCAGACGCTTGACCTGCGCGCGCCGCCCGTCATTCTGCCAACCATGGCAAAAGGCCCCCCCGTCCCCTGCGACCCGCCGACCGGAACTGTGAAGCAAGCGGCGAAGACGGCACGCCTCGCACGTGAAGCCGCCGCCCTCCGGGCAAACCTGCACAAGCGTAAGGAGCAGGCACGGGCGCTGGACGGGGACCGGTCGAAGCCCACGTGAACAGGCGAGTCGTCTCCAGGCAGCATCATGCCCGTGGCGGAGATGGCATAATCCTCACCCGAATCGTGCGCCAAGGTCCGATACTGCTCGAACCGCCGGGGATACGCTTTGCTGATTGCTTCCCGCTTGGAGTTGCCTGATGGCTGTGATGTCCGACCGCTGGATTCGCCAGATGGCACAGCAACACGGCATGATCGAACCCTTCGTCGAAGCGCAGAAGCGCCAGGGCGTGATCAGCTACGGGCTGTCATCATATGGCTACGACGCCCGTGTCGCGGACGAATTCAAGATTTTCACCAACATCGATTCCGCGGTGGTCGACCCGAAAGATTTCGCGCCGAGCAGCTTCGTCGATCGCAAGACCGACACCTGCATCATCCCGCCCAACAGTTTCGCACTGGGCCACACGGTCGAGTATTTCCGCATCCCGCGCGACATCCTGGTGGTGTGCCTCGGGAAATCCACCTATGCGCGTTGCGGCATCATCGTGAATGTGACGCCGCTGGAACCGGAATGGGAAGGCCAGGTGACCATCGAAATCTCCAACACCACCCCGCTTCCGGCGAAGATCCACGCGCACGAGGGCATCTGCCAGTTCCTGTTCCTGCAGGGCAACGAACCGTGCGAAGTCAGCTATGCCGACAAGGCGGGAAAATACATGCACCAGCGCGGCGTCGCGCTGCCTAAGCTGTGATGGGGCCAGCCATGACCAGAAGCACACGGCCCGGATTGAAAGCATAAACACATGGACCGTATCCGCATCCGGGGCGGCAAGCCGCTGTCCGGCGAGATCGTCATCGGCGGCGCCAAGAACGCTGCCCTCCCGCTGCTGGCTGCCGGGCTGCTCACTGAACAGCGCCTTGTGCTGTCCAACGTGCCCCGGCTCGACGACATCACCACGATGTCGGCATTGCTGGCGCAGCACGGCATCGCGGTGGACCCGATCGGCAACGATGGCCGCACCCTGTCTCTCGGCGGCTCTATCAGCAACACCGAGGCGCCGTACGACATCGTCCGCAAGATGCGCGCCTCCTTCCTGGTGCTGGGACCGCTGCTGGCCCGCACCGGGGAGGCCCGTGTATCGCTGCCCGGCGGCTGTTCCATCGGCGCGCGCCCCATCGATCTGCATCTGAAGGGGCTAGAGCAACTGGGCGCGCGAATCGTGCTGGAGGGCGGCTACATCGACGCCCGGGTCGCGGGCAGGTTGCACGGCGCAACCATCGTGTTTCCGTCCGTCTCGGTCGGCGCGACGGAAAACCTGCTGATGGCGGCGGCCCTGGCCGATGGCCGCACCGTGCTGGCGAACGCGGCGCGCGAGCCGGAGATCGGCGACCTGGCGACCTGCCTGAATGCGATGGGCGCGCGGATCGCCGGTATCGGCAGCGACAAACTGACGATCGACGGCGTCGAACGGCTGGGCGGTGCCGAGCATCGCGTCATCCCCGACCGTATCGAAACCGGCACCTATGCCTGCGCCGCGGCGATCTCCGGCGGCCAGGTATTCCTGCGCGGCGGCCGAGCCGAGCACCTCGGCTCCATCGTGCGTGCGCTGCGCGAGGCCGGAGTGGAGATCAGTGAGCAGCCGGACGGCTTCCACGTGCGCCGGCTGAACGGTTTGCACGGCGCCGATGTGATGACCGAGCCGTACCCGGGCTTCGCCACCGACATGCAGGCGCAGTTCATGGCGCTGATGGCGGTGGCCGAGGGCGCGGCGATGGTCACCGAAACGATTTTCGAGAACCGCTTCATGCACGTGCCGGAACTGAACCGCATGGGCGCGCGGATCAACGTGCACGGGGCATCTGCCATCGTGCGCGGCGTCCCGGCCCTGTCCGGCGCCCCGGTGATGGCGACCGACCTGCGCGCCTCGGTCTCCTTGATCCTTGCGGGACTGGCGGCCAAGGGGGAGACGGTGGTGAACCGGGTCTACCATCTGGACCGTGGCTATGAGGCTGTGGAGCAGAAGCTGGCCGCCTGCGGAGCGGACATCGAACGGCTGGCAGGATGACCTGTTGTCCATGTTCGGTGCCAGGGCGGAATTTTCAGTGGACTGGCGCCGCGCCAACCCCCATATGGACGGCCACGCCGGGACCCTGCAGCCCCCCCGGCTCCGGGAGATTCGCTTGACGACCCTGCTGTCCGCCCCGTTGGCCTGCTGCCGCTGGGAACTTGAGCGCCGCCACATGGTGCCGGCCTCGAACGACGCACTGCGCCTGATCATCGAGACGGCGCCTGATCTCGTTGCCACCCTGAATGAATATTATGGCGAGGCCGCGCCCGATGGCGGGCTCGACAAGGTGGAGCGCGAGAAACTGCTGGATCTGCTTGCCCGACACTTTGCCGGGCAGTCGTGGCCGCGGACCGGCGGCATGGATACGACGCGCCGGTTCATGGCCGCGCTCCAGCGGGCAATGAGCGCCGCCGGCTGGAAGGTCGACGGATTTGCGGTTGCCGCCTGATTTCAGGCGTTAACCGAACATTTGGCCCACGTCGGACGCGGCGGGCGGGTAAGCGAATCCCGTATCCTCATCTGGCGCGTGCCAAGGTTATGCCGCATCGCCAGGGCGAACTGGTTGATGAACAGTTTGGCGTGTGGCCCGACCAGGAGCGCGCCCAGAAGGCGTCGCTGTCCCCATCTACCAGCGTCTTGTAGTGGTAGACCGCCGGTTCGGCGGGCTTGGCGCGCGGCTAGCAGTCCGACGCCGGCTCTTGGCGGACCCCCAGGTTGTCCGTCCGGGCGCGCGCCGGCGCATACACCGCCGGATTCGATACGCATTGCAGGTAATCGTTGAGGCGCAGCCGCCGCTGCTCGACCGCTATGTCCGCGGCCGGCAAATTCAGGCTGGCGAGTTCCAGCGGGGATGGTGGCGGCAACTTGATATCCGTCGGCTTTCCCGTTGCTATGGGCTGACGCCAAGCCGCACAGCAACGGAGGCCACACATGCCATTCTCCAACCAAACCGTCGTCGTCACCGGTGGCACCGGCGCGCTGGGGACTGCGGTGATAGATGCCTTGCTCGCGGCGGGCGCGCGCTGCCGCGTTCCCTACATCATCGACGCGGAGGCTGTGGCCTTTCCTCACAAGGATCGCGTCACGCTGGTGGGTAACTGCGACCTGACCAAGGAAGCCGACGTCGCGCGGCTATATGATGGGGCCACAGATCTGTGGGCGTCGATCCACATCGCCGGTGGATTTGCCATGGGCAACGTGGCCGACACCGACAAGGCCGGCCTGATGCACATGCTGAACATGAATTTCGTGAGCTGCTATCTGTGCTGCCGCGCCGCGGTCCGAGGCTTCGGCGCCGCCGGCGGGCGCATCGTCAACATTTCCGCGCGTCCGGCGCTGGAGCCTCGCCTAGGCGCCGGCATGGCGGCCTATGCCGCGAGCAAGGCCGCGGTCGCCACATTCAGCCAGTCACTGGCTGCCGAGGTGGCTGGGCGGAACATCCTGGTCAACGCGGTCGCGCCATCAATTATCGACACGCCTGCCAACCGCACCGCGATGCCGCAGGCCGACCACGGTGCATGGCCCAAACCCGAACAGATTGCCGCCACCATTGCCTTCCTTGCGTCGCCGGACAATGCGGTCACGACGGGTGCCGTGGTGCCGGTGTCCGGGCGCACGTGAGGTGGCTTTGGCTGTTTCACAAATTGCGTGCTGCATTCATGGGGGTAGCAGGGCAATCGTGAAGTTGCCCTGCCTCGGGTAGCCGGCGTTGTTCACAATGACTTGCCGATGGTGCAGACTGGCAGGTCATGTCGGCGGCAATACTAACACCTCGCGGCCTGAGGTCGGACGAAGCGGCGGGATCGCAAGAGACTTGCGAACTCACCATCTTGATGCCGTGCTTGAACGAGTCGGAAACGCTGGCACGCTGCATCACCAAGGCGCGCGGCTTTCTGATCCGCAGCGGTATTATCGGTGAGGTGCTGATTGCCGACAATGGCAGTACCGACGGTTCGCAGCAGATCGCGGAAGTTCAGGGCGCGCGTGTTGTGCCGGTGGCCGACAAGGGCTACGGCAGCGCCTTGCTCGGCGGCATCCGTGCCGCTCGGTCGCGGTTCATCATCATGGGTGATTCGGACGACAGCTATGATTTCAGCCGGCTGGATGGCTTCGTCGAAAAGCTGCGTGCCGGCTATCAGCTCGTGATGGGCAATCGGTTCCAGGGCGGTATCCAGCCTGGCGCAATGCCGGCGTTGCATCGTTACTTCGGCAACCCCGTGTTGACTGCCGTTGGCCGGATGTTCTTTCGCAGTCCCTGCGGCGATTTCCATTGCGGCCTGCGCGGTTTTCAACGCGATGCCATTCTGGCGCTCGACCTGCAGGCGACGGGAATGGAGTTCGCCAGCGAAATGGTGGTGAAGGCGACCATCCAGCAGCTGCGCATCGCCGAGGTGCCAACCACGCTGTCGCCGGATGGCCGCTCGCGTCCGCCGCACCTGAATAGCTGGCGCGACGGCTGGCGGCATCTGCGTTTCCTGCTGCTGTTCAGCCCGCGTTGGCTGTTCCTGTTTCCTGGTGCCGCGTTGTTTTTGGTCGGTCTGGCGATGATGGTCTGGCTGCTTCCGGCGCCGCGCACGGTGGGCGGCGTGACCCTGGATATCCATACGCTGTTCTATGCCGCGCTTGCCGTAGTGGTCGGCTTTCATTCAATGCTGTTCTGGGTATTTACCAAGACCTACGGGATGCGTGAGGGCATTGTGCAGCCTGATCCACGGTTCACTGCCATGATGCGATCGGTTACGCTGGAGGTTGGGCTGATCACCGGCGGTCTGCTGCTGCTGGTCGGTGTGGGACTTGGCGCTTATGCGGTTGGCGCCTGGGGCAGCGTGGCATTTGGCGTGCTGTCGCCGGAACGGGCGATGCGACTGGTGATCCCCTCGGGTACCGCGATTCTGCTGGCGTTCCAGGTCGGCTATGGGGCGTTCTTCCTCAGTGTGCTGGAAATCAGGACGGGCCGTCCGAACGGCTGATTCGCTGGGTCTGCCGCATGGGCCAGTGATCAGACGAAGTGTCCGGCCAATGCGGACGGACGGCTGCAGGCAAGGCAGCCGGATACAGAGATTCACGGCGCCGCCGATCGCCGCAACCAGAGAAAAGCGCGGTACGGCGCGCCGTGCCACTATTCGTATCATGTCTGATCTCTCTGCTGCGCGGCGGATCCTTCAACACGTCCGTGACCATCCGTCGGCAGGATCGCAAAGGAAGACTTGAAACGCAGATAACAAGACGAATCGCGCTGAACACGCAGACGGCGATCGAACTGCGGCTCTGCCTGCTGCTCCATGTCGGCAACCCGCGCTTACAGATCAAACGCGTCCGCGATTTGTGAGTGACACCGAACCATCTGCGTGTTCGGCGTGCATCTGCTTACATCTGCACTATATTCTGTCTTGTGCCGCGGCGCGACAGGTCTCGCAATGCAGGCCGAGACAGTATTCGATCGCAGCGTCAACGGTCGTGTCGCTGATCGTCGAAGGCAATAATTCGGTGGCAGTGTCGGTGAAATCAGCCCCTTACCAGTGGCTTGCCGAAAATTCGCCGCAAGCTGCGGTGATTTCGAAGGTTAGTAGTACAGAGCGCACACAGACCCGGCCAATCAACGTTGGCGAGCCGCATCGCCGTTGCGACTGCGCGCAGGATTACGGGTTCCATCCGTTGGATTCTATCCGCTCTGGGGGTGCGGCGCTTCGATAGGTGCGCAATTGGTACGTCCCGATGAGACGCAGTCCTGAAGCTGCGCTGACTGATGGAGCTCGTGCATGATGAACATGACGGCGACAATCAGCACTACGATTGCCACCAATCCTATCGCGGCGCGATGGGGGCTGGGACCAGGATCGTCGTCCTCTGACATCAGGCTGAACTCCTTGCTTCCCACACCGCAATCGTCGTGGACTTGCGATCGTCATGCCCACGATGTTTGGAATCAAGGGATGCAAATCGCCACCTGGTCAGGGCAACCGGGTGAACGGCGGACTGTTTGCGCTGCCTGTCATCGGGAGGAGCCTGGCGACGTGGCAATGTCGGTCGAAGCGTCCAACTGGTCCGAGATTGCTTCGCTCCGCGCAATGACGATATCCGCTCGCAATGACAACAAAGGCCGGGGTGATCAGTATCTTTAACGTGTTCACCCGATTGCGCTACCGCTGGTCGTCCTGGGTCCTCGCCTGCTCAGTGGTCGATCGATACCGATTCCTGGTTCTCGGCTTCGGCCCACTCATTGACCAGCGTATAACCGATCCCCAATAGGACCGGACCGAGAAAAATTCCGAGCAGACCAAAGGCGAGCGCTCCGCCCAATACGCCCAGCACGGTGAGCAGGAAGGGCAGCTGTGCGCCGCGAGCGATGAACCATGGACGGATGACGGAATCCGCGCCGGACACGGCGACCACGCCATAGACCGCCAGAAAGGTGCCCCAGCCCAGGTGGCCGCTGCTCATCAGCCACAGGGCGGCTGGGATCCATACTACCGGCGCACCGATCGGCAGCACCGACAGGAAGCCCGCCACCGCGCCCAGCAGCACCGGGCGCGGCACGCCGGACAGCCACAGCCCGAATGCGGTCAGGATGCCCTGCACGATGGCGGTGAGCAGGATGCCGTAGACGACGCCGCGCACCGTGGCGCCGGTGACATTGATCAGCCGATCCGCCCTTGTGCCGGCGATACGCGACAGGATCACCCGCAGCCGTGCGGCGATCGGATCGCCATACAGGTAGAAGAAGAATGCGATGAACAGCGCGAGCACAAACAGCAGCACACCGTTCGCCAAGCCTAGCAGCAGGCCGAGTCCACCTTCCAGCACGATGCCGAAATAGGGTCGCAGCGCCTCGATCATGACGGTGATGTCGGCCGCCGAGCGGTTCCACAGGTCGCCAAGCAGCGGGCCGACGAGCGGGATTTCGAACACCCAATTGGGCGACCCGGGCAGGCCGGCGCGCAGCGCATCCTCGATCACGGCGCGAAGGTGGTTCACATCGGTGGCCCCGCCAGGTGCCGCCAGCGCGAGCGGCAGCACCAGCACCACGGCGGTCAGCGCGACCATCACACCGGCGGCGGGGCCGCGACCCAGCCGGGCATGGGTGTGCAGCCACTCGCAGACCGGCCAGGTGGTGAACACCAGGATCGCGGCCCACAGCACCGATGAGAAGAACGGATAGAGTACCAGCACGCAACCGATTGCGATCCCGCCGAGCAGCAGTGTCATCAGCACGCGTTCCGCGGTCATGCGCTGGTCATTCCCCCCGCTCGCTTGTAGCCTCTCGCTGCGTATTCGGGGAGATCCGCGATGCCACGCTTGGCTGCCAACCTGTCGATGATGTTCAACGAGGTGCCGTTCCTCGACCGTTTCGCCGCTGCGCGCAAGGCGGGGTTCGACGGCGTGGAGTTCCTGTTTCCGTACGAACATCCGCCAGCGGAACTGCGCAAGCGGCTGGACGGCGAGGGCCTGACACAGGCGCTGTTCAACATGCCGCCGGGCGATTGGTCGAAGGGCGAACGCGGGCTGGCAAGTCTGCCGGGGCGACAGGCGGAATTCCGTGAGGGCGTGAAGCAGGCGTTGGACTATGCGGGCGCGCTTGGCTGCAGGCTGGTGCATGCAATGGCGGGGATCGTGCCGGCAGGCGTGCCGCAAGTGACGGCTGCGAGCGTATATGCCGCGAATCTGGCTATGGCAGCGGACGAGGCGCAGAAGATCGGCGTGAAACTGGTGATCGAGCCGATCAACCACCGCGACATGCCGGGCTATTTCCTGAACACCGAAGCGCAGGGTGCGGCGGTGGTCGAGGCGATCGGCCGCGATCGTCTGGGCCTGCAGTTCGACGTGTATCACTGCCAGACGACGGAGGGCGACATCACCAAGCGCATGGAGCAGTTCCTGCCCGTCATCGACCACATGCAGATTGCCGACGTGCCGGCGCGCAACGAACCCGGGACGGGCGAGATCGGTTGGAAGTTCGTGTTCCGTCGGATGGACGAGTTGGGTTATCGCGGTTGGGTGGGATGCGAGTACCGTCCCGCAGGGGATACGGTGGCGGGGCTGAAGTGGCGACAGGAGTTTGGCGTGTAACCTGTCATAGCGGGCAGCACGGCGACGCCGCGAACCCGGTTGAGGTACGCACCGTGCCCGGGGTTGCCGCGTCGCTGCGGTTACCGCAATGACAATGGGGACTGATGGACCGTCATCATGGCGGACATTTCCCTGATATTGCACCTGGGAGAAACAGCATGAAGATCGGATTTATCGGCCTCGGCATCATGGGCGCACCGATGGCGCTCAATCTGAAAAAGGCCGGGCACGACCTGGTTGTACCCGAACGCAAGAGTCTGACGTCTGAAATTCGCGGTGCGGCCGAAGTGGTGGCGGATTCCAAGAGCATCGCGGCGAAGTCCGAGGTGCTGATCCTGATGGTGCCCGATACGCCCGACGTCGAAGCGGTGCTGTTCGGTCCCAACGGCGCGGCGGAGGGTCTGAAGCGCGGCACGCTGGTGATCGACATGTCCTCGATCAGCCCGCTGGAGACCAAGGCGTTCGCGAAGAAGATCAACGAACGCGGCTGCGACTATCTTGATGCTCCGGTGTCGGGCGGCGAGGTCGGCGCCAAGCAGGCCACGCTGACGATCATGGTCGGTGGGCCGGAGGCG
Organism: Acetobacteraceae bacterium; assembly: GCA_035511435.1. GTDB lineage: Bacteria > Pseudomonadota > Alphaproteobacteria > Acetobacterales > Acetobacteraceae > JAMXLO01. The sequence goes on from DATKFJ010000320.1 coordinate 11,553, forward strand.
GCGTTCGCGCGTGCCAAGCCGTTGTTCGACGTGCTGGGCAAGAATATTACGCACGTCGGCAACGAAAACGGTGCCGGCCAGACCTGCAAGGTGGCGAACCAGATCATCGTCGCGCTGAATATTCAGGCGTGTGCGGAAGCCCTGGTTTTCGCGGCAAGGGCGGGCGCCGACCCGGCAAAGGTGCGGACTGCGCTGATGGGCGGTTTCGCATCCTCCCGCATTCTGGAAGTCCACGCTGAGAGGATGCTGAACGGCGCGTTCAATCCGGGCTTCCGCATCCGCCTGCATCAGAAGGATCTGAACCTGGCGCTGACCGCGGCGAAGGAGCTTGGCCTGTCGCTGCCAAATACGGCGATCGCTCAACAGATGTTCTCGTCCTGTGCGGCCCACGGTGCGGCCGATCTCGACCATTCAGCGCTGATCCTGGCGATCGAGGGGTTGGCGGATTTTTCCGTCCGAGCAAAGGAATAATCCACGGAAAGACACGCGGAATGAGTCGCACCCACTGAAAAGGGGTTGTATTTCCGAGCGATGTGGTCAAAGCTGTCCTACGCGCACCGATTCTGAGACTCCTGCATGCACGCGCGGATTGCAGGGATTACGGCCAGGAGGACGGCCAAATGTCCATGCGTTTTACCGAAATAGGTCAGCAACTGCGGGCTTATCGTCTTGAATCGGGGCTGCGGGCGGAAGAAATCGCCGCGCGTCTCGGTGTCTCGCGCGCTGCGCTTTATCGCTACGAAAAAGGCGAGGTGATCAAGCTCGACACGATCAAGCGGCTGGCGGAGCTGCTGAAGATCTCGCCGCTGTCGCTGCTCGGGATCGGGGTTGAGTACTATAATCGTCCGATCGGGTACTTCGAGCGCATCCGCCAGATCGAGGAGACGGCTGACCAGATTCTGCAGCTTTTCGGGCCGATCTGCTACCTGACCACGTCCGATGCCTACGACAATGCGCTGGCGCAGGCATTCGATGAGGCCGCGGAACAGGTGGCGGGAGATCGGATGGCGATGCGTTCGATGGCCGAGCAGGTGCTTGGCATCCTGGGCGCGCGCAAGCGGATGTACGCGATGCGACGACCAGGGATCATCGCCATGGTCTCGATCGCCTCGGTGCAGCGCTTGCTGGATACCGGCGTGGCCGGGGGAATTCAGGTGTCCGAACGGACGCGGCGGATCTGCCGGGATGTCGCCGTGACCGAGTTGGAAAACATGGCTGCGTTGATGGAGGCCGAGCCGATGGGCCTGCAGTTCGGCCTGCTGAGCGGTGCCGAGCCATCGTCGGCCTTCAAGATTGTCCGGGCGCGCGACCGGGTGAGCCTGGCAATCAATCCGTTCCGGCCGGATACGCATCCGTCTGCACACACCGGCGTTGCGATGATCACCGGCGCGGATGAAGCGATCGCCGCGCATCAGCGAGTCGCGGAAGCAACGTGGCGTGACGCGCTGAAGGGCCCGGCCGGGGCGAACCGCTTGCGGCAATTGATGGCGACCACGGTTCCCGTCTGATTGCCCCTCCCGCAAGGCGGGGAGGGTAGGGTGGGGTCCGTGGGCGCGGCAGACTGAGCCCGGTTCGTCTCCGGGGTTGCCATGCGCGCGGAAATCGGGGACCCGGAGCCTGCCCCGAGCGACGCCAGTGATCATCGCATGCGACTCGGATGCTGGAGCATTCTCGCCTGCGCGGGATGGCGGGGGCCGGAGCTCACGCCAAACATTTCCAAATGCGGTCGCCCTTTAGGCGATGTAGCCGGTCCGGACCGCACGTACTCCTGCCGCTACACCACTACCGCACGGTGACCGGGAGAATACTTGCGGCGGTTGGCACTTCGGGAGGAGCACGGAGTCCGGGGGTGGGCGCTGGTGCGTTGGTTCTCTATGCTGATGGCATGTCGCCCCGCAGGTTGCCCACTCTGCCAGCGCACCCGGACGTCACGGTCAGTTCCGACCAGAGGGTGTGGAACGGGCGATTTCCGCTCGATGTCGTGAAATTCCGCCATCGCCGCTTCGACGGCACCCTGTCGGGCGAGAAGACGTGGGAGGTCTGGCGGCGCGGCCGAGCCGCGGCGGTGCTGCCGTACGACCCGGTGGCGGATGCGGTGGTGCTGATCGAGCAGTTCCGGTTGCCCGCGCTTGCCGCCGGGCTTGGTCCGGTGCTGGTGGAGTTGCCAGCCGGGCTTTGCGATGATGGCGAGTCGCCTGAAGTGACGGCGAGGCGCGAGGCAGGCGAGGAAATGGGGTTGGAGGTCGGCGCACTGCGGTGGATCGGCAGCTTCCTGCTGACGCCCGGCGGATTGGACGAATTGTGCGAGCTGTATGCCGGCTGGGTGCAGGCACCAGCAGCGAATGCCGATGGTATCGCCGGCCACGGCGGCATGGCGGCGGAACAGGAGGATATTCGCGTGCGGGTCTGGCCGGCGGCGCAGGCGATCGAAGCGGTGCTGGCAGGGCGGATCAATAATTCTGTGGCGGCTATCGGCCTGCTGTGGCTGGCGGCGCGGCGATCGGTGCTGCGCCAAGAATGGGGCAAGGCATGACGGAGAAGTTGTTTCTCGATGACCCGCGTCGGCACTCGGCGACGGGCACCGTACTGGCGAGCGGGCCGGAAGGGATCGTGCTGGATCGCACGGTGTTTTATGCCCGCTCCGGCGGTCAGCCCGGCGATGTCGGCGTGCTGCGCTGGGACGGCGGCGAGGCAACCATTGCCGATACGGTGAAGGGTGAAGGGGAGACGATCCTGCATCTTCCCACGCCAGGTACGGCGGTGCCCCCGATCGGTTCGGTGGTTGAGGGCGAAATCAACTGGGATCGTCGCCATCGGCTGATGCGCATGCACACAGCGATGCATCTGCTGTGCAGCCTGATCAAGGGCGCCGCGGTCACCGGCGGTTCGGTCGGCGCGGATCGCTCGCGGCTGGATTTCGATCTGCCTAACCCGCCGCCGAAGGAGGCGATCGAGGCCGGGCTGAATGCGCTGATCGAGGCGGACCATCCGGTGCGGATCGAATGGGTCGACGAGGCGGTGCTGGATGCCGATCCGGGTCTGGTGCGCACCATGTCGGTTGCGCCGCCGCGCGGCACCGGCCGGCTCCGACTGATGCGGATCGGCGAGGGCGATACGCAGGTGGACCTGCAACCATGCGGCGGCACGCATGTCTCGCGCACTGGCGAGATCGGCAGGGTTGCGGTGGTGAAGATCGAGAACAAGGGAAGGCAGAATCGGCGGATCATCATCGCGCCGGCTGGGTGATATGCGTCGTGCGAGCGGGCGCCGGGTGCTCCGGACGCCATGAAGGGGGGAACGATGGGCCCACTTGTAACAACGGATTGGCTCGCCGGTGAATTGGGCAAGCCGGACCTCGTGGTGTTCGACGCAACGAAGTATCTGCCGAACGAGAACAAGGACGGCCACGCGGAATTCCTGCACGCCCACATCCCAGGCGCGCGATATTTCGACATCGATGTGATCGCGGATCCCGACACCGATCTGCCGCACATGGTCCCGACACCAGGGCGTTTCGCTAAACTGATCGGCTGGCTGGGCGTGGGCAACGCGACCCGCCTGGTGTTCTACGACCAGAAGGGGCTGGCATCCGCGGCGCGCGGCTGGTGGCTAATGGGGCTGTTCGGTCATGACAATGCCGCCGTGCTGGATGGCGGGTTGCCGAAGTGGCTGCGTGAAGGCCGCAAGACCGAAGAGGGTGAGCCGGCGGCGCCGCAGCCGGTCGCATTCCGGTCCGACTATCGCGCGTCGCGGCTGCGCGGTGTTGGCGATGTGCTGCGCAATGTCGAGACGCAGGCCGAATTGTTGCTGGATGCGCGCGCTGCGGGCCGCTTCACCGCCGAAGTGCCGGAGCCGCGGGCCGGGATGCGCAGCGGACACATTCCGGGTTCGGCGAACCTGCCGTACACCGATCTGCTGAACGCCGATGGCACGTTCCGCGCAACGGATGCGGTGCGCGCGCGATTGGCGCAGGCCGGCGTCGATGGCTCGCGTCCCGTGGTGACAAGCTGTGGGTCGGGTGTGACCGCGTGCATCCTGACGCTCGGATTGGGTCTCGCCGGATTGCCGGAGGGCAGCGTATACGACGGTTCATGGACCGAATGGGGCGGCCGCTCCGATACTCCTGTGGAGACCAAGTGATCATGGCTGACGATACGAAGCGTGGCTTTCGCACACGGCTTTCACATACGGGGCGGGCCGGCAAGCGTGTGCATGGTTTCGTCAATCCGCCACTGCTGCGCGGTTCCACCGTGCTGTACCCGACGGTCGCGGAGCGTCGCGCGGCGGCCGCGCGGCGCGGCGAGCGGGTGATGACTTATGGATTGGGTGGATCGGAAACGCATTGGGCATTGGAGGACGTGATCGCCGAGGTGGAAGGTGGCACGCACTGTGCGATCGTCTGCTCGGGGTTGGCCGCGGTCACAACGCCGCTGCTGGCGTTCCTGAAGACCGGCGACCACTGCCTGATGCCGGACAACGTGTATGGACCGGCGCGCAATTTTTGCGATGGCTTCCTGCAGCGTTTCGGCGTGGCGACGACGTATTATGATCCGGTGATCGACGAGGCCGGGATCGCTGATCTGATGCGGCCGAATACCGCGGTTGTGTATACCGAAAGCCCTGGCAGCCATACCTTCGAGGTGCAGGACGTTCCCGCCATCGCTCGCGCGGCGCATGCGCGTGGGGCGAAGGTGCTGATGGACAACACCTGGGGCATCCATCACTTCCAGCCGTTCACGCATGGCGTGGATGTGTCAATCCAGGCGGCGACTAAATATCCAGCGGGGCACTCGGATATTTTGATCGGCAGCATCACGGTGAATTCCGATGCGGACTGGCGCACGCTGCACGCCACGTTGCGCGGATTGGGCCAGTACGCCAGTCCGGACGACTGCTGGTTGACCCTGCGCGGCATGCGCACGATGGGGGTGCGGCTGGCGCAGCAGATGGAATCCGGCATCGAGGTGGCGCACTGGCTGAGCAAGCGCCCGGAGGTTAAGCAGGTGCTGCATCCGGCACTGCCTGGCGCGCCAGGCCATACGTTGTGGAAGCGCGATTTTACCGGCGCGTGCAGCCTGTTCGGCGTCGAGTTCAAGCCGGACTATTCCGAAGAGAGCACGCATGCGTTTGTGGAGGCGCTGGACCTGTTCGGCATCGGCGCGTCGTGGGGTGGCTTCGAAAGTCTCGCGGTGCCGACGACGGGTTCCATCACGCGCACCGCGGGATCGGGCAAGTTCGCTGGGCCGGTGGTGAGACTGCATATCGGGCTGGAGGATGTGGCCGATTTGATCGCAGATCTGGAGCAGGGGCTGAAGGTGATGCGGGAATATGGGAGATAGCCTGTCGGACAACGTCAGCCGATGCTGAGAAATGCCGCGCGTGCACCGTTACGCCGCTGCATTTCGGCCGACGATAAACGCCCGAGCAGCGCACTGGTTCGGTCGCGCCGTACGGTGGTCTGCTTGAGCGAGCAATTCGTGGGGTCAGGCAGCGGTCGATGAAATAGCTGTAAGGAAACCGGCGGCCTCGGTCTCTCAGAAGAACGCAACGCCGTTCAACGCACGTTCTTGTGGATTTTGGTCTGCTCAGACAGCGAGAAAGCTCATCGACTTCTCACTTGAGCTCGGAGAGCCAAGTGCATTGAATGTCGTGATTCCAAATGCGGTCGCGGCAGAGTGAGCTTGTAGCGGGGGATGGGCGAGCATCCCGGCCGTCTATCTCTCGGTTTGTTCGTGAGCAACTCACCCCCGGTCCACATAACCATCCCGCGTCTGCGGCAGCTTCCATCCCAACACCCGGCCAGCGATGAAATTCCGCAGCACCTGTGCGGTGCCGCCGCCAATGGTAAACATGCGAGCATCGCGCGCCATCCGTTCCATCGGGTAATCACGCGAATAGCCGCGCGCGCCGAACAATTGCAGCGCGTCGTTGGTCACCTTGATCGCCATCTCCGAGGCAAACACCTTCGCCTGCGCTGCCAGCAGCGGATCGGGAAACGGATCGGCGCTCGCCGCGGCGTGATATGCCCCCAGACGCGCCGCGTTGAGCTGGATCGCCATGTCGGCGAGCATCCACTGCAAGCCCTGGAACTCACCGATCGGCCGGCCGAACTGCTGCCGCTCCTTGGCAAATGTCGTGGCTGCCTCGAACGCACCCTGCGCCAAGCCTAGTGCCACCGTCGCGGCACCGACGCGCTGGCTATTGTAGGCGTTCATCAGATCGGCGAACCCATGCAGGCGGCCATCCGCGGACTGCAACACCATCTCATCCGGCACTTCAAGATCTTCAAAGCGGATCTCCGTCTCCGGAATCCCGCGCAATCCCATCGTAGGTTCGCGCTTGCCGATCACCAGCCCTTTCGCATCGTCGCGCACCGCGAGGAACCCGCCGATTCCGCGCGCTGGCCCCGTTTCATCGAACACGCGCGCGAAGATCAGATGCAGCTTCGACACGCCGCCGCCGGTGATCCAATGCTTGCGCCCGTTGATCAACCAATACCCGTTGCGTCGATCAGCGCGCGTTGTCATGTCGGTGGCGGCTGAACCGGCCTCGGGTTCGGTGATGCAGATTGCCGGCTTGTCGCCATCCAGCACCAGCCGCGCCGCAAGCTGTTTCTGCGCCTCGCTGCCGTACTGCATGACGGTGGAGATCGCACCCATGTTGGTCTCCACCGCGATGCGTCCGGTGACGCCGCAAACGCGCGCCATCTCCTCGATGATGATGACAGCATCAAGGAAGTTGCCGCCGGCGCCGCCATATTGCCGCGGGATGGTATAGCCGAGCAGGCCCGCTTCGCGCAGTGCGGCGATATTCTCCCATGGATATGATTCCGACCGATCGACCTCGGCCGCACGCGGCGCGATCACCTCGTCGGCGAGCCGTCGCACCACCGTTTGCAACGCCATAGCCGCGGGCGGCAGTTCGAACATCATGGCCGAAACCTCATCGGTCGGGAGAAATGCAAGTCAACGGTAACACGGATTGTGCCTCCCACGGCATGCTGACAAAGCGCATCCACGGGTTTCCTTGCTGCGATCAGTCGCTCGCTGCGATGTGCAAACACGTGGATGCCGGTGGTCAGGGCAGACGCGGTGCCCTTGTGCCACTCGTCGACCGGACCGGCGGCGCGGTTGGCTGTTCGTCCTTCAGCCCGACACCGGTCAGCCGCAGGCGCTGCATAGCTCCGATCAGCCATAGCAGCTTGTCTCCGGCCGCGAGCGGCGCGAGACCCTCGGGCCGAATGTTCGAGATGCAGTTGCGTTCAGCATCGGTGCGACCTTGGCGCGGTTGCCAGGTCAGATAGACGCCGAGACTGTCGGGCGCGGTCAGGCCGGGGCGCTCGCCGATCAACACCGCGACGGCACCGACGTTCATCGACTCGCCGATGTCGTCGCCGAGTGCGACACGCCCCTGTTCCCCGACAACGACGGGGGCGACAGCGTGACCGGCGCGTTGCAGCACGGGGACGACATGTGCCAGAAGCACAGGAGCATGGCGCTGCACCGCGATGGCGGACAGTCCGTCGCACACCACAAACAGTATGGCGCCCGGTGTAATGGGCAATTTTGCGCGATCGTCCGCGCGCAATCGCCGACCAAGATCCGGTTGCAACAGATAGGCACGCCGATCGGCCACCGCACTGCGCACGACCATGTTCGGCAATCCCGCTGCCGTCAATTCAGCCTGAAGTGCCGCAACGTCCAAAGTGGCGTGCACGGCGTCGCGCGCCGCGGCATGCGCCGCCTGAAATGCCAGATGCGCCGCCGTGGGCAGCCCATTGCCCGCCCGCCCCAGCGCCACGCGCGCCGGCGTGAAGCGGCGCAGATCAGTCCACGGTAGCGGAGGGCGATCGGTCGGATTTGCCAAAGCCTGCTTCCAGCGTGCCGGGCACAGTCTAGCCCCGCGCCGCATAAGTTGAGCAGGTCTGCCATATTTCGTCCGCAGCGGCCTGCGCAATCCGGTGTGGTTCAGCGAGATTGATCGGAGCGAACCGCTATGATTGCGACCAGATTTTTTCAGACCCTGACTCTTGCACTGGCGCCGGCATTTGCCATGGCCCCGTCACCGGTGCTTGCCGCGCACGCCGGCGATCCTTATCAGAATGTCGATCACAGCAACGACATGGGCAACAACACCGGTGACTCCCAGGTTGAAGGGCTGAACGCGACGCAGCTTGATCAGAACTACCGGGGCCCGGTGGAAATGCGCATGCCTGCCGCCAACCCACAGACCGTGCAGACACCGCCTGGCTACGCGCCGCGCTAATCGAGGCCGATCAGCCGGGGCGATAGTTCCGCGGGAATGTGCTTGAGCGCGGCGGTGCCGGCGATGCCGATGCGGCTAAGCCAGGCTTCGAACTCCGGGGCGGGCCGCAAGCCGAGTGCACCGCGCAGGTAAAGCGCATCGTGGAACGATGTACTCTGATACGACAGCATCACGTCGTCGGCTCCCGGCACGCCCATGATGTAGGTCACGCCGGCGACCCCCAGCAGCGTCAGCAACGCGTCCATGTCATCCTGATCGGCTTCGGCGTGGTTCGTATAACAAACGTCAACGCCCATCGGCAGGCCCAGCAGCTTGCCGCAGAAATGATCCTCAAGGCCGGCGCGGGTAATCTGCTTGCCGTCATACAGGTACTCGGGACCGATGAAGCCAACCACGCTGTTGACCAACAGCGGATGGAATTCGCGCGCCACCGCGTAGGCACGTGCCTCGATGGTCTGCTGATCGACGCCATGATGTGCCTGCGCCGACAGCGCACTGCCCTGGCCGGTTTCGAAATACATCACGTTGTCGCCTATGGTGCCGCGGTGCAGTGATAAAGCCGCGTCGCGCGCCTCGCGCAGCAGAGCAAGCGAGACACCGAAACTGCGATTTGCGGCCTCGGTGCCGCCGATCGACTGAAATACCAGGTCCAGCGGCGCGCCGCGCTCGATCGCGCGCAGGCTGGTGGTGACATGGGCCAGGACGCAGGTCTGCGTGGGAATGGCGTAGCGTTCGCGCACGGCGTCCAGCATGGTGAGCAGAGTGACAGCGGCGTCCACGCTGTCGGTCGCGGGGTTGACGCCGATCACCGCATCGCCCGCCCCCAGCAGCAGACCATCGAGCGTGGAAGCCGCGACGCCTTGCGGATCATCGGTGGGATGGTTCGGCTGGAGCCGTACCGACAGTCGGCCGGGCAACCCGATCGTGTTGCGGAACCGTGTGACGATGCGGCATTTGGCGGCGACCGCGATGAGGTCCTGCAATCGCATCAGCTTGCTGACGGCGGCGACGATTTCCGGAGTGAGGGCAGGACGGATTGCCGCGAGCGATACCGGTTCGGCGGTGAGCAGGTATTCGCGGAATTCGCCGACAGTGAGCGATGCGATGGCAGCGAAGGCGACGGTGTCATGGCTGTCGATGATGAGGCGGGTGACTTCATCGGTTTCGTAGGGGATGACCGGTTCGGCGAGGATCGTTGCGAGCGGCAGGTCGGCCAGCGCCATCTGTGCCGCTACGCGCTCCGCCGCGGTGTCGGCAGCGAGACCGGCCAGCACGTCACCGGAGCGGAACGGCGTGGCTCGTGCCAGCAGCGTGCGCAGATCCGGGAACGTAAAGCGCGTGCCGGCAAGGGTGTGGGCGTAGGGCAGGTCGGCTCTCCGACGGTGACCATGCAGTGTGGTCCCGTCGGAGCGCCGGCCTCAAGTTATACTGAACAACAAATCAGCGAGCGCGTCTGCGGCGCACCACCGCGATGCCGGCGAACGCCACGCCGAGCAACGCCATGGATGCCGGCTCGGGCACCGGCGCGAGGGATACTCCGCGGAAGACCGTGCCCAGAACCGGCCCGTCGAGCACGCCGAAGTTCTCGTCGTTGGGCAACGTGAGACTGGCGAGTTGGTCGGTGATGTCCACGATCTCGTTTGGATCGGCACCGTTGTCCATGTTCGGCAGGTCGTCGGTGGTACCGGTGACGCCATACAACGTTACCGTACCGTTGGAGTTCACCGTGCCGGTCAGGTCACGAATGCCGGCTGTGGTGATGGTATCGCAGATGCTGCTGCCGCAGGTCTCGCTGAAGCCGGGAACGCTGTAGGTGCTGTTGATCAGCGAACCGCGCAATGTGTAGTCCTGCTTCCAGGTGCCACCGCTCAAGCTCCATTTCTCAATACCGGAGTTGGTGGCGATGTCGGTGGCATCGCCCGTGCCCTCATCGGCGACGTAGAGCGTGGAACTATTGGCGAACCACAGTCCGAACGGTGTGAAGTCTGGGCCATTCTTGGCAAGGGCGGTGGGGAAGCCGGGCAGCACATTGATCGATGCGCTGGCGCTGAGGTTATTGCCGTGGGCGAGCGCGCCAGTGGCGCCGACCTGATAGACCGTGTTGATGCCGTTGCTGCCGCTGCCCTTGGTGACATACAGCGTGTTGTCGAAAATGGTCTCACCGCGGAAGTTATTGTCCTTCACCGCCTTGTCGGCCTTGTCGCCGAGTTGGGTCACACTGAACTGGCCGATCTGCGTACTGTTGTTGGCAGGGCCGGGCGCCGGCGTGCCTGGGAGCACTGCCTCCACGCCGCTCTGGCCAGCGCCGGCGTTGCCGACCGCGTAGTAGGTGCCGTTGGCCAGCAGCGCGCCGCGCATATTGTCGCCGGAATAGGCGTTGATGTCGGTGGTGGTGACCTGACCTTCGGCGTTGATGTCCGCGATAGTGCGGTTATCGGTACGCGGGGCCCCGACTGCGCCCGAAGCCGCCGTGGTCTGCGAATTCGATACGTCCAGCGCGCCGACGGGGTCACTGCTGTCGGTGACGTGGTAGCCGCCGATGGTCAGGTCGTGCCCGTTCGTACTGAGATGCAGCGAGCCCTCGGATTTTGAGGAGAAGCTGGTGACGATCAGACTGGTGGGCAGGGTCTGGCTGGCATCGACGTGCCCGGTGGTGGGGTTCTCCTGCAACAGGGTCAGCGGCGCGGAGATGCCGAAATTGGCGTCCGGGTTGCTGCCTGCCGCGCCGTTGATGAACACCAGCGGAAAGGTGCCGCTGGCTGTTGCGGTGCCTTGCGACTGGCCGTTGACAGTGATGGGCTGACCGACGGTCAGGCCGCTGGCCTCGCCGGTATCCTGATAGACGCTCTCGCTGACGACGATGTCGCCGGTGATGTAGTCGGCGCGGGCGGGGGTCGCGGCCAGCGGCAGGGCGAGCGAGCACGTGGCGCCCAGCAAGAGGGCGCGGGTTGAGATACGGCGGGTCATGATTGTCCTTCGGTTTCAGGTAGCATGCGCAGGCTGGCTCAGCGACCGCGCGATTACGATGGCGCGCCAGTTAAATTTCCATGACATGGCTCGCGATCTTGCAACCTTCGCCGCGGCGGCAAGTGCCGTCGGAGCGCGGCGCATCGCCCGTGCCGAACGGACGCTCGCGCGGCAGAACACAGCAGGTGTGAACCAATTCACTGCACGAGCCTGACGACCGATCCAGGTTAGGGCTGTCCTGGATCAGCGAGGGTTTTGGCCATGCATGTGCTCACGGAAGTCGACCCTGTTGCTGCCGTCCGCGCCGAGGCACGTCCGGCGGTTCGCCCTCCTTTGCCTGTCCGACTGCGGCACTGGTTCAGCCGCGTGTGGTGCAAGGTGGCCTATGGTTGATCGCCGCACGTTGCCGTTGCGATCCCCGCTTGCGGCGGATCTTGACGGTGTCCTGGCTGCCGCACGCCAGCGGCGGGCGGAGGATGTGGGGCGGTTGACCGTACGGGCCGCCGCATTCATGGATCTGCCGGGCCAGGTCTGCCGGATGCTGGTTCAAGCGTGGCTGCGTCACCTGGAGCGGCGGATCGAGGTGGCGGTCGGCATGCTGGATCGGGCAGGTCTGCTGGAAGATGGCGCGCCGGCTTGTCAGCAGGAGAGTCGAGTCACGCAACTTGCGCTGCGACGGGATTGGCTGGGCACCCAGCGCAATCCCATCGGTGCAGGCATGCACGCGCAAAACGCCGCTTTATCGTTCGACGACTCGTCTGAAGCCTCGCGAGTGTGAAACTGCTGTCGCCTATCCAGACAGCTCGATCAGACGGTCAAGCCAGTGACGTGAGGCTCTTTCGCTCGACAAGATGGAGCAGCTTGAGCGCCGCGCCTGATCGCTGCTCGCCACCCTGTTCCTACGCGGCAACCGTTGCCTTTCCGACGTTTAGAACGGCAGCGAACACCGCTTGGCTCACGTTGGACCTGATAGTGAGAACGCGCCCGTCAAGTCCAACGTGATGGGTTTGTTGCTGCTGCCGGATGAAATGGGAGATGGAGTTGCGCTCGGACGATTTTGAGGGCAACGCTAAGGGGTCAAAGGTTGACGAGCGTTGTTGTCACCCGGCGCAGCTGTACAAGCTGTCTGGCTTTTGTAGGAGAAATCTCATCAGGCGGTGGATGTCTTTCCTATTCAGCCCTTCCTTATGCGCTCTGATTGTATTCATCAGTGTTGTGCCGGTCCGGTTCATGGCGCACGCAGCGGAACTCGATGATGTTCAAGTGCCCGACACGCTACAGGTGGGCGGAACAACGGTGCATCTGAATGGCTATGGTCTACGCACTTATTCGATACTGGGCATCCATATCTACGTCGCCAGTCTCTATTTGGAGCATTTGAGCACCGATGCAAATGAGATCATCCGATCACCGGAAACGAAGCTGCTAAAAGTCCGATTCGAACGCAGCATCAGCGCCGATCAAGCTCGCAATGCTTGGCGTGAGGGTCTTGCGAATAATTGCCAGGCGCCCTGCCATCTTGATCCGCAGGATGTTCAGCGGTTCCTTGCCGTAGTGCCCGCAATGCACGGGGGTGACAACTATTCTCTGCTCTTCACGCAGAACAATGCGACCGTGACAGTCAGCGGGCGACAGATCGGCAAGATCTCTTCGCCGCAATTTGCCGAAGCCATGCTGGCGACGTTCCTCGGCCCCGAGCCTGCCTCACCGACGCTCAAGCAGGAGTTGCTCAGAGGTCATCCGTAAAGATCACCAGGGCGTTCGCTTTTCAACGAGCGCCGGGCATTTGTGGCGACCTCTTAGGGTCATCCAGGGGCGGTGCCGGAACGGTCTGGCGAGAGGACAAAGATGGCGGCCGCCAGGTCGTCGCCCAACGGTTACCCGACCGTTCCCCGAGGTTCGGTCCGGCAACAGTCGGTAAGACGAAGTTTTACGCTCAAGCCAGTCTCGATTGAGCTTGCCTCGTCAGCAGCGGCAAAATCAGGCCCACGCCAATTCCCCAGCAACCGTTGATCAGAAATGAGCGTACAAACGCCACAGGTGCCCAACCTCCTGCCACCGGCAAGCCCTTGATCAGCGGGACGATGAAAAGGCCAACCAAGGCCGCCGCAATTCCTAGTCCCAGTCCACGCACCCACATTGGATACGACGCTGGTAGTTTAGGCAGGGCCAGTCCGAACAGCGCTCCCCAGACGCCACCCCAGAAGCAGAGATCGATGACCAGAGGCACTCCGAACGGAGGAACGCCCCTCATCGGATACGGCGGTGGCATCAGGTCGGCCAGATGCAGCAGTGCCCACATGCCCTGGTGGAACGTCAGCACGGAAACGACGGCAGCGACAAATCCAAACAACGCTCGGTTCAATGGCGCTGGCATATTGTTTTCCCCGGTATTGTCGGTTCAGCCTGAATTTGACCTAACCAGTCTCTGCATCGTTGGCAGGTATGACCGGCAGGGTGATCATAGCCGAAATTGCTGGGTCGATCACTCCCGATAGTCCCGACCTGACTGAACGCTCGCCCAGATTGTCATCCCCATGGTCACCAGACGGTCAGAGAGGCCGGCGGTTGGACGGTCTGCGCGAGTGTCGCGGAGATGGTTGCGGCACCTCTGTTGTCAACGGTGTTGCCAAACGGTCACCGAGGCTGGGCGCTTCTGCACCGGCAGACGAATATTGGTCGATTGAAGTGGCCTGCGCCCCGAAAGGGGTTGAGCCAATTCCCAAGATGCCGTCGATGCGCCGGTGGAGTCCATCGCTTCCGATCATGGCTCATCCCCTGTCGGGCCAGGCGAAGGCCGGGGAAAGGGTAACCGCCCTGCCGCACTACCGCCATCCCTTCAGCCGCGCCGCCGCCGCCGCCATGTCGGCCTCCGGGCCGCAATAGCTGAATCGCAGGAACCGCCCGCCGCGCGTGCGGTCGAAATCGACGCCAGGCGTTACCGCAATCCCCACCTCCGCCAACATGCGCGCGCAAAACGCGGTGCTGTCGTTCGACCGGTCCGCGATGTCGGCGAACAGGTAGAACGCTCCCTCGGCCGATGACAGGCGTGTAAACCCCGCCTCCGGCAACGCCTGCAGCAGATGGTCGCGCGAACGGCGATACCGCGCCACGTTCGCGCGCAATTCGTCGTGGCAATCGAACGCCGCCTCGGCCGCCACCTGCGAAACGAACGGCGCGCTGATGAACAGGTTCTGTGCCAGGCACTCGACCGGTCGCACCAGGTCCTCGGGCAGGATCAGCCACCCGATCCGCCAGCCTGTCATCGAGAAATACTTGGAGAAGCTGTTCACCACCACCGCATGCGGGCTCAAGCTGGCCGCAGTGGTGATAGGGCTGTCGTAATTCAGGCCGTGGTAGATTTCGTCGCTGATCAACCGCACGTCCGCGCCGTCGCACCACGCGGCGACGGCGGCGAATTCGTCGGGATGCAGCATCGTGCCGGCGGGATTGCACGGGCTGGCCACGATCAGCCCGTCCGGCGGCGGGTCCAGTCGTTCCAGCATCGCGACACTCGGTTGGAACCGGGTGTCCGGCCCGGCTTCGAGGATCACCGGCTGCATGCCGAGTGCGGTCAGGATGTTGACGTAGGGCGGGTAGAACGGTGACACCAGCGCCACCCGATCACCCGGATCGAATGCCGCGAGGAACGCCAGCGGGAACGCGCCGGATGCGCCGACTGTCACCGCCACCCGCTCGATCGGCACATCCAGCCCATACCAGTTGCGGTAATGCGCCACGATCCGCTCACGGAGGGAGCGCCGACCAAACGCCTCGGTGTAGCCCAATGCGTCGCCCGAGCGCAGTGCTGCCGCCACAGCGTCAACGGCGCCCGCCGGCGCACCGGTTCCCGGCTGCCCAACCTCCATTCGGATCACCGGCGGTGCGCCGGCCGGAAGCGCTGCCTGGCGCGCATTGGCCGCGGCGATCACATCCATCACGATGAATGGCGGTGCCGTCGCGCCGCGGCCGATTTTCAGCACAGCTAGATGGTCAGTTGTAGAACTTGATGGTCGCCGCCTTGATCCCCGAACCTGTGTCGGCGCCGGTGACGGTCGCAACGCAGGGCGCCGCCTTTGCTGTGCACTGCTTCACTAACCGGCCCTTGTCTGCGTCCGGCAAGGCGGCTGCGTCGATGCGATAGCGGATGCTGGGCGGCGTTCCGATGCCCAGATCACAACTCGTGGCGGATCGGCAAATGATCCTTCCCGGACCGGCACTCGTTGTGGCCGGTGGGTTCTGCGCCCAGGCAGCGGTCGCGCATAGCATTCCCGCGCCAATCAGCACGCTATTTCGTCCTGCAAGCCTGAACACGCTCATTCGCGTCGACCTTTCGATGTTGTCAGAAGAAACCCTAGCTACCGCCTACCGCGAGTCCCGGCTCACGCGGGTCCGTCGCGAAGGCGCAGCTGCCATTCTCGCCCGGCAAATAGCGGCTGCATTCGATCACGTTGGCCCGCCCGGGATCTGGCACGGGCGCGGCCATCGGCCGGTTGGTACGCAGCGCATTGAGCATTCCGACAGCCACCGCCATGGGGGCACCCGACTGGCCGGAGCCGCCGACCGCAGCGCGGAACGCATGGGTGTATTCGTTCCAGGTGATGGCGGCGGCATACAGCGGCGGCGGCACCGCGGCAGGTGAGGCCGCAAGGAGGAAGCCGAGCCCCGGCAAGATGCGGCCGGTGCCGAACAGGTTGTCCATGCTGAGTGCGCAGGCGACCGCGTTGCCATCCTTGTCCAGCGTGACGAAGCTGGTAGAGGCGGGCAGCGGCGGCAACGGAACCTCTTGCAGATCGGAGGCGGTGAGCAGCGCCTGCGGATCGACCCCGCCCTGCCGCCAGCGCGCCGCGACAGCCAGCGCGCGCGCGGCGGCCGAGCCGAGTGCGTTCGGGTCGCGCTGCAGGACCATGAAGCCGGCGGCGGCAGCCAGGCCGCCATCGGCGGGTGGCGGCAGGAAAGCAACCTTGTCGTTGCTGAAAGGCTGCACGATGGCGGGGGCCAGGCGGGGCAGAGCGGCACGCAGATCGGACAGGGCAATCGGCCCACCGGCCAACGGCGATGCCTGCTGGATCCGCTGGGCCAGTGAACCGGTATAGAAGTCGCCGACGCCGCTAACGCGGAGCTCTGTCAAGGTGGCGGCGAGGTCCGGCTGAAGGAACGTCTGACCCTCGACCAGCGGTGTGCCGCCGCTGGAAAACACCGCGCGTGCGTTCGGATCAGCAAGCAGCGGGCCGGCGACCAGGCTCAGGTCGCGCACCAGCGCCCGCGATGCCTGCGTACCGAAGCGTGCGAGCTGTTCGGCGGGCACGATCAGGCTTTCGAACGGCAGATGGCCGTAGCGGGCGTGCAGCAAATACAGGCCGCGCGCAAACATCGGGACCGCGGCCGGGCGGTCGGCGTTCGCACCGAGGCTCGCGGGTGGCGTCGGCACGAACAACACTGCCTCCGGCACCCCGCTGTTCGCTGACTTCGCGTCGGCCGCGTAGGCCAGGCACGCGCCGCCGCCGCCGAGACCTGCCCGGGACGGCAGCGTGACGGAGAGGGCGAAGGCCAGCGCCACCGCGGCGTCCGCCGCGTTGCCGCCGGTGGACAGCACGTCGCGTGCGACCAGTGCGGCGCGCGGTTCGTCGGCTACGACGCCGCCGAGGAAGCCCTTCACGTAGCCTTGCTGGCCCTCCGTCGGGGCGGTGCTCGGACCGAAAAGCTTGTTGGTCACGTTGGAGACCGTGTCGCAGCCGGAACCGGGTAGTGCGAGGGATAGTGCGACGACGGCGCGCAGCCACGCTGATCTGCTCGCTCTGCTGATCCGCACCTTCGCCAATTCCTTGCTTATGGCCGCCGGCCTCGATTCTGGCCGCGCGGCGCCAGGGTGATGAGGGGTGGTGCCATAGACGGCTTCTGCAGCAGCGGCAACCGGGCATCACCACCGGACCTGTCGCCCCGCTCGACATTGGCAACGCGTTGGAGCAAGACACGGGTCCATGACACCTATCCTGCGTTTGGCTACATTCTGCCTCACCGTCTGCCTGCTGTTGGCCACCGCCCATGCTGGAGAGTTCACTCCAGCGCAGCGTGCGGAGATCGTGCAGATCATGCGCGACGCGTTGAAGCAGGACCCGTCGATCCTGCGCGATGCAGTGAACGCTATGCAGGCCGATGACGGCGATCGCCAACAGGCTGCTGCCCGAGCCGCGATCGCGGCCGCGCGGGGCAAGCTGGTCAATCCGGCTGATCCGATCGCCGGCGATCCCGGCGGCGATGTGACGATCGTCGAGTTCTTCGACACGCGGTGCCCTTATTGCCGGAAGCTGGAACCGACGATGTCCGACCTGCTGGCGCGGGACCATCGCGTGCGGTTGGTCTACAAGGACCTGCCGATCCTGGGTCCGGATAGCGTACTCGGTTCCAAGGCGTTGCTGGCGGCACAGAAACAGGGCCGCTACGAGAAGCTTCGCGAAGCGATCATGTCGGCGCCGCCCGATACCGACAAGCGCGGCATCCAGGCGATCGCGCAGAACCTCGGCCTCGACTGGGAGCGCATGAAGCATGACATGGACGATCCAGCAGTCGCGGCGCGGCTCCAGGCCAATCTGACGCTGGCGCATGAACTCGGGATCGAGGGGACGCCGGCCCTGGTGATCGGCGGCAACCTGATCCCCGGCGCGATCGATCTGGCGGATCTGCAGTCGGCGGTGGCGGCGGCGCGTGACGTGAAACAGGGCGCGCGCGAAGGCAATTAGACGCGCACCGGTTCATCGCGCGTTGGCCGCGGCTTGCAGCGGCCAAAGCGCGGTGCGCCAACGCAGGGCGATCAGCAGGGTCAGCGCCATGCCGACGGTGCAGTAGAGCCTCGCCATCGGGATGAAGCCGATATGGTCGATCAGCACGCCGGCGGCGAGCAAGCCGAGGGGCAGTCCATAGATTGCCAGCATTCGCATGCCCATGACACGGCCGCGGAACTCGGCTGCACCGTGCAGCAGCATCACCGCCATCGGCACCAGGCTGAGGTTCTGTGCGAAGCCGGCCAGGATCAGTACCAGGCTGCCGCTGGTTGGAGTGGGCATGTGCACGAACACCAGCAGCATGGCGTACCATGCCATGGCGAAGACCAGCATCATGCGCGCCGGTCGTACTGCGCGACTGCCGATGCTGACCGCGATGGAGCCGAGCAGGGAGCCGAACGCGAAGCTTGCGATCAGCCAGCCGAGGCCGGTTTCGTCGACGTGGTAGATCTCGCGCGCGACGTAGGGCAGCAAGCCGCTGGTGAACGGGAACGCGGTCAGGTTGACGAGGAAGGCGAGCCACATCGCTGCCAACGAACCTGGCGTCTCCCATAGGTAGGCGAACCCCTCGCGCAGATCGCGCGCGAACGAGGCACGTGGCGTGCCGATCGGCCTGGTGGTGCTGGTGCTGCTGTACCGCCGGCCGCCGACGCCAAGAGTGAGCAGGAAGCCGGCTGTGTAGAACGCGGTAATCGCCAGGTAGGCAAATCCCATGCCTACGGCTGCGAACAATCCCGCTCCGACGAGTGGCGCCATGGTGCGGGCGGAGTCCGATGTGGTGCGCGAGGCGCCCATGGCACTGACGAAGTGCTCCACCGGCATGGTGTCGGCAACCAGGGCGTTGCGCATCGCGAGGTCTGACGAACGGATCAGCCCAGCGGTTGCCGCGATGATGAAGACATGCAGCGGCCGCAGCACGCCGGTGAAAGCGAGGGTCATCAACAGCGAGGCCAGCGTGGCGTAGCAGGCTCGCATCATGCACATCACCAGGCGATGGCCTATGCGATCGCCCGCCATGCCGAACAGCGGCGCGATCAGCGTGCCGATGTATTGCAGCGATGCAAATACGGTGAGCAGGAGGACGGAACCCGTTGCGACAAGGATGTACCAGCCGAGGATGAGGTTCTCCATCTCAGTGCCCCAGGAGGTGAGCAGGTCGGCGGGGTACTGGAAACGGAAGCTGCGTACCTGGAACGGTGCGAACAGCGATGATCGCCACATCGCGCTCACACCTGGCCGGTGTGGCGCGGGAAGCTGGTTTTGTGCATGGCCGGTCCGGCCCCTCGTGACTTTCCTGGACGGCCTGATTGGCCAGTTGGCGGGGAGGTTAGTCTGGCGCAGCAGGGGCGGGAAGTCCGCGGCCGTGGCGGCGCCTGTGCCGGCTGTGGCGCACGTGAACGGCGGCCTGGGAATGCTGACCGCGCGCATCGCCGACGAAGGGGCCGATCATGCGTGACTTCGTCCGCGTCGCGTTGGCTTGAGTCGAATTGGTTGCGGTTCCGATCGTGTTCGACTTCCCGCGACACCTCTGGCAGGCGCGGCTTATTGTCGCGCTATTGGAGTTGCAGCGCGTAGGTCAGATCGGCGGTGTGAGCGTCACGATCGCCCAATGGAGCCAACGCCCAGCGCGTCTCGATCAGTTTTAGGATCGAAGTCGTATCGTATGTCGTATGGTCGATGAAGTGCCGCTTGGCGAATGGCGAGATAATGATGGTCGGTACCCGTGTGCCCGGCCCCCACCGATCGATTGCAGCGGTGCCACCGATAAGCAGACAACGTCGCACGCACCTATCGGCCAGCCTCGTCTCACGGTCCATTGGCACCATGATCTGGCAGGGGGCGGCGCCGTGAGGCGTTCCCCCTGTCCCGATCCATCCAGTCTATCTCGCCGTCGGATTGCTGCATTCCAAGTCGGGAACCGTATCGTCCGGGCTATCCCCGCTGTACTGTCCCCGGACCGTTGCGCGGTCAGTCCCCATCGTCATCATGATCCGCGTCATCGCATTCGCCCGCGCACTTGTGGCAGCGGCATGGGTCACAGTGCTGCTTCTCACAGCAGCCCTTCCGACAATCATCGCAACATTTCGCGCAACGCTGCTCCCACACAGTTGTCGCCATCACCTCCAGCGTCTTCACCGGATCTCCCGGATCATCACTGGTAATCACCAGATCACACGACCTGGGCAACTTTTCCGTGGCGATGTAACGAATGACGACCGCAAGGCACGAACCCGGATGCAGCATCGCCGGGAAGGGATTGTTGACCAGTTTCCAGTGCTTGCTCTTGCGCTTGAATGCAACACTCGAAACATGCAGTTTGCAGGCCCCGACATTACAGATCGAGATTGTGCGCTCGACCCGGCAACAGGCCGGGACCGCTCCGAAGATCGTCGAGCCGGTCACTGCGAGTTTTCCCGCCGGAGCCACACCCGACACGTCCACGTGCCGCAACCCTGTCGGATGACTGGTGTGCACGGTGATGACACCGGCGAAACTGCCGATGGCGACGGGTTGGAACCGGATCGGCACGGCGATCGACGCCCCAGGCGCGATGATCAACGGATAGGTGCTCACCCCCGGCGGCACGAAGTCGATCGACGACGACGAGATCGCGGTTATCGTTAGGTTGCAGGGACCATTATTATGCAACGTCAATGGCTCATCCCGATGCGAGCCCACGCAGCAATCGCCGAACGCGCCGTGATCGGCGATGACAGTCTCCAGCGCCCCCGCGCCGCCCGTGCCCTCGGCCCGCAGGTCAAGTACCGGCCTTACGGGATCATTGCTGATGATCTGGATCGTCGCGAACTCGGGCAGCCCGGTAGCAGTCGGGTTGAACGCGACGGTGAAGTCGATCTGCGCGCCCGGAGCGATCGCGAGCGGCGTGGTGGGCATGGGCAGTACAGTGAAATCGGTGGAGCCAGCGACGCGTTTGACGCTCAGGACCATCAGATCCCGGTTGCCGACATTATAAACGTGAATGACAAGATACGCCGGCCCACGGCAGACCGTGCCGAAGTGCAGGTTATCCTGAAGGTTCACGGCGATCGCCGGGCCATAGAAATGCCGCAGCGCATGCAAAAGCTCGACGCCCTTCGGCGTGCCCCATCCGGTGACGGCGTCCCAACCGGGTGTCACGGGATAGCCGGGGACACCGGCAAAGCTGTTATCGGACGCCCCCGGCTCCGGCAGAATGTCGCGGAACCCCGCGCCGTTCAGCGCATAGATCACCGGGTTGATGAAGCCGACATTCTGTCCAAGCGCGGCATTCATTACTGCGATGAGCCCGGCCCAGAGCGGTGCCGAGGCGCTGGTGCCATTGGCTATCTCCACGCTAGTCACGCCGAGGAGGGTGATGGTGAACGGGTAGCCGCTATTCGGGCTGGCATTGGCAGCTACGTCGGGTACGCCGCGCCCACGATGCCCATCCTTAACCGAGACCGGGATAGTGGTGTCGCTCTGGTACCAGGGTATCGGAAAGTAATCGCTGACCCCACCACCGGACGCGCCTGTGTTGTCCGCCCAGGCCCATTCATCACAGTTCGCGGCAATCACGTTGCCGATCGTGGTGCCGCCGCAGGCAAGAGCCCAGGGATCGGTCGCAGGGTACCACACGTGCGCCTGACCGTCGCCCTCCCTGGCGTCAGCGCCATTGTCGCCGGAGCAGGTGCAGAACGTCACGCCCTGGATCGCCGCATCCTCCAGCATCTGTGTGACCGCGATGATCCAACTGATACTGATCGACGCGGCGGCCAGCGCGGCTGTGTCGTCGCCATTCGAAACATAGAAGCTGGAAGACAGCACGGAGCATTGCGGATCGCCTAGGCCCAGGCTCGGGTGGATCACCCGTGCGAGCAGATCGACCCAGCCCTGCTGCGTGTAGGTGGTGAAATAAACAGCGATCTGCGCGCCCGGCGCCACAGAGGCTGCAATGTAAATGTCCTGCGTTGTCTCGTACTGACCGTTGGGATCGGCGGCACCGTTGTTGGGTGCGTCTACCGGAACATCGATCACCGAGGGCGGGTTGACGGGGAAATTGGTGGCGATGTCGCTCGGCAGGTAGCCGGCCTCGGAGAAGATCGCAATCGTTTGTCCCGCGGCCAAGTTAGGCGGGAAGTTATAGAGCGGGAGGACCGTGGTGATAGGGATCGGATTGGTATTCGGCGGATCGGCGAGGCCACGCTTGGTGATGCGACGGTTATCCAGTCCGAATACCCCGATGATGACATCCACGAGATCGGCCGGCACGTGGATGAAACCGTCGCGCCCACGGTAGCTTTCGGTCTTCTTGCCCGCGCGCGGGCTGCGTTCGACCTCGTGTTCGTAGATTTGCAACTTGACTTCGAACGCCGTGCTGAACTGTCCGACGGTGCCGGAAACCACGACCGTGCGGCGGGCTGCGTTGGTTTCCTCCACTGTCAGGCCCTGCGCGCGCGCGAACGCGCGCACCTTCTCGATTTCGTCGGGGTCCGCCCCGTAACGCGCGGCGAATTCGGTTTCTGACAGGCGGGGACGCTCTGACGGCGGTGTGCGGAGATAGTACGAGGGCCCGGGGACCTGCGCCCCGTCCGGACGCCGGCGCAGCACAATGGTGACGCGGAGCTTCTCGTTCTCGTCAGCCGGACCGAGGACCCGCGCCCCCGGTGTTGGCCTGCGTTCGCTGCCGTGCAGCTCTCGGTAGTTCCTCGGTGGGGTGGCCATGGGTTGTCCCCTTTTGGGTTTTTGATGCCTCCACCCAATAACTGGAAGTCTGATTGCGATTTGTGATCCAGGTCACTCTGGGCGACTCTTTTCGGCCACGTCGAACAAGGATGGTCGCGTGGCTCTGCCCCGAGAGCGGATCGCGAGCCAGTTCGGTTGATCAAGAATTTCGGACTCTCCGCACGGTTGACGGTAACGAGGTGCCGCAGCCTTGGCGCCACGCGAAGGCCGGATAGCTTTCCGCGAAACATAACTATGCAGCCAGCCGCACCGTGAGCGCATCGCGCCTCTGCCCAAATGTTCTGGCCATCGCCCGCGCTCGAAGGTGCTTGTATCGCTCTCGCACCGTGCCATCAATCTGGTTATCCTTCCCCCGGAAGGCGGGGGGTAGGCATGCACGGTCAACGCGGCGCGGGCGCGGCTAAATCGAGGGTAGCAGCAGTATGTGACCCATTCTTGGTTTTAGCCGCGGTCGCCGACGGCGCGGTCTCAGCACAAGCTGAGCCGACTACTCCGACGCCAACACAGTGCGATCTCCTTGCAGCCAGCGCTTTCGATAAAGCACGACCAGCCAACGTCCCGGGGATCCCGTCCGGCAAAATTGACGCCGCGCGGGCAATCCAAGCCTGTAGAGAAGCCATCAAACAAGACCCATCTCCGCGCATCTATTACCAACTAGGGCGCGCGATGGAAGCAGGTCGCGACAGCGGAGGCGCATTTCGTTACTACAAATACGCTGCGGAACGAGGCCATGCGCATGCCCAGAATCAACTCGGTTATCTTGCTTACGTACAAGGGGACTACTCGTCGGCTATAATGTGGTTTCAGAAAGCTGTGGCTCAGGGCGATGCGGATGCTGAAGCGAACCTTGGGTCAGCATACCAAAAAGGCCAAGGGGTTGCCCCCGACCTCTCGAAAGCGGCCCACTGGTATCAACAATCCGCAGATCAGAATGACGCCTACGGCCAATATGAGCTCGCGCTCATGTATCAATATGGTCGCGGTGTTCCACAGAACACTGGGCTAGCAGTCACTTTGCTTAAGCAGGCCGCCATGCAAGGTATGGCTGAGGCACAAAAGCAGCTGGCGTCGATTGGAACTTCTGCATCGCCGCAAGCTACAGACTCTCAACCACGACGCTATAGCGGGCAGGAAACAACTGGTATCGCCAGTGCAGACGGTCCAGTTGCCGGGTGCCTGAACAGTAGTTCGGATCAGTCGCCGGAAGCGGTGACAACGGCGTGCACTAGACTACTAGCTGAAATTCACGAAAGAGAAGTTGCTGGGACGTTATCGCCGGATACTCGTAAAGTCGTTCACGTTGTCTTCTTTCAGAGGGCTCGAGGGTATGTAACAGAGTCTCGTTATAATGATGCACTATCCGACATTAATGAAGCCATTCGCCTTGCCAAAATGATCTCCGGACAAGAAAGCGCCATCGTAGAATATCGAGGTCTTCGCGGCTGCCTGCTATCTAACATGAGTAGAGACCTGGATCTTGCAATTTCTGATCTTGATGTTGCGGTCAGAGGAGATAAAGCGTCGCAAGACAGGAAATATGCGGCATCTGCCTTCGAGTGTCGAGGGAATGCATATCTCGCGAAAGGGCTTCCATCGCGTGCGGTTCAAGATTTCTCCAAATCTCTTGAACTCCAACCAGGGAATCAAGAGGTTCTGAATCTGTTGGCAAGCGCGCAAAGAAAGACTGACACGCCTCAGCGTCCGGGCTCGCCCGGCACAATGCATACCTTCATATGTCGAATTCCTGGGAACGTAGAACCTTGGGTTATCACAGCAGACCCCGGGCAAAAGTCGTTCGGGATAGAGTATAGGACTGAAGACACTAAAATGACCCTCCCCCGGAACAGTGGACACCTCTGGTAGGCTCCTAGGGAGCGAGGTGACCGATGGCGACGAAGATTCGGCGATCATTCACGGACGAGTTCAAACAGGAAGCGGTGTCATTGTTGGCATCGAGTGGTCGACCAC
>DATKFJ010000321.1:0-20384 GCA_035511435.1 Acetobacteraceae bacterium
GCCATTGCCATCCCCCTTGCCTGGCGCGCGCTGCCGCGGACACCAAGTTCCGGCGCGCGATTCGACGAGCCCAGCGCGATCTGGAGCGCTCTCACCTTTGGCCTGCTGATCAGCGCCATCGCCGGTCTCGGCCATGGCGAGGGCGCCAGTATGGCCGGCGCCGAACTATGCATCGCCATGGTGTTCGCGTTCGTTCTGGTGACGCGGCAGTTGTCGCAGTCGTCTCCGATGCTGCCAGTGGATCTGCTGCGCATCCCACTGTTCCGCATGTCGGTGGCCACGTCGATCTGTTCCTTCCTGGCGCAAAACATGGCACTCGTGTCGCTGCCATTCCTGTTCGAAAACACACTTGGCCGCAGCCAGGTGGAGACCGGTCTGCTGCTGACGCCCTGGCCACTCGCCGTGGCGGTGATCGCACCGTTCACCGGGCGACTGTCGGACCGCTATCCGGCAGGCCTGCTCGGCGGCTGCGGGCTCGCCGTGATGGCCACTGGCCTTGCATTGCTCGGACTGCTGCCGCCGCATCCGACAGCAACCGACATTGTCTGGCGCATGCTGATCTGCGGCATCGGCTTCGGCTTCTTCAACACGCCGAACAACCGCGCGATCATCACATCGGCGCCGCCAACGCGAGCCGGCGCGGCGAGCGGCATGCAGGCGACATCGCGCCTGCTAGGTCAGAGCATGGGCGCCGCGACGGTGGCGTTGCTGTTCGGTCGGTTTCCGGTCCATGGCACAACGATAACACTGGTGGTCGCCGCATGTGCCGCGGCGGGCGCCGCGGTGGTCAGTTTCCTGCGACTGGTGGAACGTGAGCAAACAGTCCCGTAGCGTCGCGCGTTTCACTTTTCGGCAAGCTTGCGGCGCATGCCCCTCGCGGCCTGATTACAACTGGACCAACCTGCTCGCATCGTAGGTCCAGGGTGGGTGCTGTTTGCGGTGACGATGCCCGCCTGCTCGTGGACGCGCGGTTCAGCCGTCCCACACCTGACTTGGCATCGGCAGATTGGCGAAATCATTGGTGCCGGGCGGCCGGTCGGCGGTGATACCGGCCATGCCGAGGAGCATGTTCCACTGACGGACGTGCTGGCCGACATGCCAGGTGCTGCGTTCCAGATATTCGTGCAGCAATTGCGGACCGTAATAGGTTTGCACCGTCTCGCGCGCCGCCTTGTCTGCCCTGGCGTCCCACCATGCGGCCAGCCGTTGCCGCACATCCGTGCCGTATCCGACGATGTCCGCGGTGGTCTGCATCGTGTCGGGCGGCCGCGAAACCAGGTTTTCGTAGACCAGGGTGTCGCCGTTGGCGACTTCCAGGAAGGTCTCTGCGATACGGAAGATGTGATGGCCCAGCACGCGATAGCTGCGCGGACGATTTGGCACCTCGGTCGCCAGTTTGGTGTCAGGCATTTGCGGAATCATGCGGATCGCGGCATCAAGGAACAGGTCCAGGCGCGCGATCAGCTGGGTAGGTGAAAGCACCGGGCCAGAGGCTTCGCTCAGCCCGAGGAATTTCACCACGTGGCCGATGTTCTGTGCGAACACGTAGTCGTCACCGCGCGACAGCACGGGGACAGAGCGGGCGCCCAGGCGTCGCAGCTCATCAAGCCCGGCGGGGTCTTCCAACACGTTGATGGATTGGAACTCGATCCCACGGACCGAGAGAAACTCTTTGAGTTTCAGGCAGCTGGTTCATCCAGGCTGCCAGAAGACCTTCAGTGGAATGGTGGCGGACATGTTGCCTCGTGTTGAATCTGGGGCATAACTTCGTCCGTCAGCGGCGCGGCGTCAATCCGGACTTTCGTGATACCGTGGTGCGCGGGATCGGCCTGAGCGCCCAGGAGGTGGAGAATTTCTGGTGCTCCACCCATGCGTATTGGTCCTCATGAGGACAGTGCAAGGCGCCGCAAGTATTCCTGCCTCTCCTCTTGCGGGAAGGTGCTGGACGGAGGGGTGCGTGCATCCACCGGTATCGGATGTTAGAATCTCTCTCCCTGCCCCCACACGGGGAGGGGGAGAATTTAGCCGCTCCACTACCCGCAGGATTCTCCACCATTCGCCCGATTGCCCTGTTCCTGGTAGCAATTGACCAGGCGCCATCAGATATCGGATGCTGGTTAAAACCGTGAATGCAGGGAGGACCACCATGCCGTCGGGTCAGATGCGTGCGTTCCTTGGCTTTGTCGCCGCGGCGATCTCGGTGTTGACGTTCCACCAGGGCATGGTAGCGCTGTTGCACGAATTTGGTTTGGCTCCGTTCGGGCCCTACCGGACCACACCGGTACCGCCGTTCGGCCTGCCGACCATCGTCAGTCTTTGCTTCTGGGGCGGGCTTTACGGCGCGGTGTTCGGCCTCGCGTTGCCTCGCTTCACCTGGCCGGCCTGGATGTGCGGCCTCATCCTCGGCGCTATTGCCGCGTTGGTCGGCCTGTTCATCGTGGCACCGCTGAAGGGCTTACCGATTGCCGGGGGCTGGGTGCCGATCATGATTCTGCGCTCGCTCGTGATCAACGGCTTCTGGGGCATCGGGGTGGGATTGATCCTGCCGCTGCTGATGCCGCGCGCCCTGGTTCGCGTTCACGGCTGAGCCGGCGCCCGGCAATAACCGCTACAAGCTGGGCGGGACGGCTGCCCAATCGTCCATCCCCACGAAGCATGTCCTGGTGACAGGTGGTGCCGTCAGTGCCGCAAAGGCTCTGAACGATGGGTTTGACCGCGAGGCGTGGGCCTATGGCGGCGCGCGGATTCCGTCCGCAACGTCCACTGGGGCATGCGTCGCCAGCCGACATGGCGCGGCGCACAATGCTACAAGACGTGGTTATTTCGCGGCAAAGCCTAACGCTCCCATCGGCCCATCGGCTGCGGCGGGTGAGCGCGGATCACCTCTTCATTCACCTCCACACCCCAACCGGCACCGGTGGGCAATAGCAGTTCGCCAGCTTCGATCACCGGCACCGGCGTGACGAGATCGTCCTTCCACGGGACATCCTCGATGTCGATCTCCATCACGCGGAAATTCGGAATCGCCGCGCACATATGCGCGCTCATCAGCGACCCGATATGTCCATTGAAGTTGTGCGGCGCGACGTTGATCTCGTAGGCATCCGCCATGGCGGCGATTTTCATGGATTCCAGGATGCCGTTCCATGCCACGTCGATGATCGCCACATCGACAGACTGCTGCTCGAAGAATGGCCGGAACTGCCGCCTGCCGTGCAACGATTCCAACGACGCAATCCGTGTGCGCGCTGAACGCCGAATCGTCGCGAGCGCCGCCGGGTCGTAGCTGTCGATTTCCAGCCATACCAGATCGAACGGCTCCAGCGCCTGTGCCAGCCGGATATAGCCCTCGGTCTTGAAGTTAAAATTCAGGTCCAGATGCAATCCGACATGGGGGCCTGCGCCTTTGCGGAAAGCGGCCATCTGCGCCACCAGCCCATCGACGATATCGCGGTCGATGTTCAGGGCCGGCCAGCCGGGGCCGTTGAAGCCGGGCATGTGAACGTACGGCTCGCCGCCGTCGAAGCGGAATATGTTGGTCTTGAGCCCCTTGAAGCCGCGCCGCGCAACCTCGGCCCCGGCGCGTTCGACATCCTCCAGCGAGCGGATCGGATCGAAACCGGTCCATTCCTTGATGCGCGCGGCATGGCTGATGCGCCACGTTCCACAATGCGACCAGTAGAGCTGCAAGCGGTCGCGTACCGGGCCGCCCAGCATTTCGTAGACCGGTACGCCGAGTGCCTTCGCCTTGAGATCGACCAGTGCATTCTCGATCGCGGCGATCGCCTGGTGCGCGATGCCGCCGACCGACTGGCGCGTAACGCCGTGCAGATAGGCGGTGATCTTCTCGACCGGCCGTGGGTCCCAGCCGATCAGCCGCGCGCCGAGCTTGCTGATTACGCCGGTCAGTCCTTCCGAACCGTAGGACTCCATGTATTCCGACCAGCCCACCAGCCCTTCGTCCGTGCTGATCTTCAGGAACGAGAAGTCACGCCACCCCGCGTTACAGTGCAGGTCCTCGATCTTGGTGATACGCATGGTTTCCCCCGGTCTTCGCACGCCATGCTAGGAGCCGCGGGCCGGCATTCCAATCCGACATGGACGACCAACTGCGAATGAGTTGCAAAGGCAGCCCGGCCACGCTAAACACTGCAGGACACGTTTGTGCGAGCCTGCCGTGTATGTCTGCCTCTGCAACGCCCTGACTGATCGCCATGTCCGCAACGCCGCCCATGCTGGTGCCCGGCGGCCGAGCGAGGTGTATGAAGCGTGCGGCTGCATCGTGCAGTGCGGGACCTGCTCGCGCACTGTGCGGAGCATCGTCGACGATGTCGCCGCAAACGAATGTGCGCCGGAGTTGCTGGCAGCCGACTAGCGCCCGCGTCCGAAGGTCGGCTAGCGTCGGCCGATCGTCGCATCGGCACGGGAGCCCGCACATGAAGGCAGATCCGAAGGTCATTGACCATCTGAACACTGTGCTCACCAATGAGCTGACGGCGATCAACCAGTATTTCCTCCACGCCCGCATGCTCGACCATTGGGGCATCACCAAGCTGGGCAAGCACGAGTATCAGGAATCGGTCGAGGAGATGCGCCACGCCGATTCGCTCATCAAGCGGATCCTGTTCCTCGACGGGCTACCCAACCTGCAGCGGCTCAACGCGCTGACCATTGGCCAGACCGCCGAGGAGATTCTCCGCTGCGACATGTCGCTGGAGGAAAAGGCGGTCGCCGACCTGCGCGAGGCGATCCCCTACTGCGAGAGCGTCCGTGACTTCGTCAGCCGCGACCTGTTCGCAGGCATTCTGCACGATGAGGAAGAGCACATCGACTTCATCGAGACACAGTTCGACCTGATCGCGCGCATCGGCGTGCAGAACTGGATGCAGCTCAACAGCGGCGCCACGTCTTCCGACTGATTACTGTTCCTCCCGTCAGGGTTGGGCCTGGCCCGACCATGATGAGGAAGCGAGGCGATCACACCAGACGATGAAGCTGGCGCATGTTGCCGGCGACGTCGGACGCCTCAGCGGCGAGCAGGCGCTCCGCACCGCCCGACCGACAGTGGCTCCGCCCGTTAATTCGATCCCCTGCATTCCCGCAGCCACCGCGATTAACCCGGCCACACTGTCCTCGAACACCAGGCAAGGAAGAAATAGAAATACTTCCGCGCACACGCGCTTCGGCTATAGAGGCGCCCCACGACCCTCGATGGATTCGCCGACCATGCGACAAATGCTGCGTCTGTGCCTGACGATAACCTTGCTGCTGCTGTGCGCTGCCGGTCCGGCGACACGGCCGCATTCCGTACTGGCCGCCATTCCAATTTCGCGCATGGACGTGCCCTGGTGGCATGCCCGTTTCGAGGCGAAGCAGGAACAATTGCGCCACGGCCACGTCGAGCTGCTGTTCCTGGGCGATTCCATCACCCAGGATTATGAGCTGAACGGCCCAGCGGACTGGCAAGACTACGCGCCGATCTGGCAGCACTTCTATGGCGATCGCAATGCGATCGATCTTGGCTTCAACGGTGACGCGACTTCACACCTGCTCTGGCGCATCGAGAACGGCGAGACCGCGGGCATCGCGCCTAAGGTTGCGGTGATCCTGATCGGCGCCAACAACCTCGGTCGGCTGCACTGGTCGGCGGAGGACACGGTCGCCGGCATCGACGCCATCATCGCTCAACTGCGCCAACGCCTGCCACATACCAAGCTTCTGCTGCTCGGTGTGTTGCCGAGTGATCGATCCGCGTGGGCGACGGAGACGACCGCGGCGATCAATCGAACGCTGGCGATGCGATATGCCCACGGCGGTGATGTCACCTACCTGGACGTTGGTCGCGTGTTCATGAAGGACGGCAGATTGAACCGCGATCTTTTCGCCGATCCGAAAATGACGCCGCCGCAAGCGCCACTGCATCCCAGTGCCGAGGGACAGGCGTTGATGGCGGAGGCGATCGAGCCGACACTCGCCGCGCTGATGGGCGACCGAAAACATGGTGCCGGACCATGAGGTGCGTGGTCCGTTGGTGGGTTAGATTTGCTGACCCACCAACGTTACAACGTCCCTTACCCCAGCGCTTCCGCCAGCAGATCCATCGCGCGCTTGGCAAACGCGCGCATGTTTGCGACGCGGTCGGCGCTGCCGGTCTCCAGCGTGATCGCGCGCGAGAAACCTGGGCCTTCCAGCCCGATGCAGGTATGCCCCGCGGCATCGCCATAGCGATTGCCAGTGGGGCCGGTTGCGCCCGTCTCGCTCAGCCCCCAGGTTGAACCAAGACGGCCGCGTACCGTCGTCGCGAGCAATGCGGCGTACGGCTCGGACGAGGCACGCATGCCATTCGGCAGCGGGTTCGGAATCTCCAGAAACCCCGAGCGCGCGTAGTGCGTGTAGATCACGCTGCCGCCGCGGAAATAGGCCGATGCGCCAGCTACCGACAGCAGCGCCGCCGAGATCAACCCGCCGGTCGATGACTCCGCGATCGCGATGGTATCGCCGCGCGCCTTCAAACGCGCACCCAGCTTTTCCGCCAATGGCAACAGATCCTGCATGGCCTTGCTCCTCCCGTTATGTCCCGGTGTCGTTGCGCGCAGCCGGCACTATTCGTCTTCCGGCTTGACGGTGCCGCAGTCACTGCTGAGCCACCTGCCCTGTATGCTGCGCTTCATCGTCATTGCGTTGCCGCCATTGGAGACGACAAGATGCAGATTGCCGCGAATGGTCTGGCGGTTGATCGCCTCGAAGTGGAAGGTACCATTCATCGTCTCGTCGCCGGTACATTCCATTTGCACGTCGAGCTGGCTCGATGAGCTGTTGACCACCGTCCGTCTGCAATTGGCAAGTTCCCGCTGATTGAAATCCAAGCCGCGCTGCAACGTCTTCTCGGTTATGCAGGTATGCGCCTTGGTCGGCTTGCTGGACTGTGCAATTGCCGCTGCGATCGATGCCTGGACCTGGGCGCGTTGCGCCGGTGGCAGACGCGCCAGCACTTCCGGCGGAATCGGCGGCACGCCGGTCGTTTCGCCGCTCGAAGTCACCTCCCACAGACCGGTGCTGACGTCGAGCGTCGTGCCGGCCGCCAAAGTGCTGACCGTTCCGCCGAATGTCACCGCGGCGCCGAGAGCCAGAAGTCGTTGCTTGTTCATGGAACCCTTCCGGTTGCCCATGCGCGCACTCACGAATTACGCCGCGCCGCGCGCCAGGATGGCATCGATCACACGCTGCGTTGCCAACGCTTCCTCCCCGGGGATCGCGGGATCCCGTCCCTGTTCGATCGCATCGAGGAAGTCGCTCAGCACCGCCTTGTGCGCCTCGTGCGAAAAGCTCATCACGCTGGCGCCGCTGCCAGTACCCGACGCATCCGCCAGGACTTCTTCGCGCCCATCCAGGAACGACAGTCGCAGGCTGCCGCCTTCCAGCCGCGCGACCCCCTGGGAGCCGATGATGTGGATCCATTCCGGACTGCCGGGATACGCGGCAACAGTGGCGACGATGGTGCCGGGCGCGCCGTTGCTCAGGCGCACCAGGGCGGACGCATAATCCTCGGTCTCCATGCGATGCAGTGCCGTAGTGCGAACCTGCGCCGCTTCGATGCTGTCGATGCCGACCAGCCAGCGGAACAGATCGAGCGAATGGATCGCCTGGGTCATCAGCACGCCGCCGCCGTCGCGGGCCATCACGCCACGTCCCGGTTCATCGTAATAGCTCTGTGGTCGCCACCATGGGACCATCATCGTTGCTGCCTGGATGTTGCCCAGCGCACTATCGGCCAGCACCGCATGCAAGCGTTGGCTGCCGAGGCGGAAGCGATGCTGGAGACAGATGCCGAGGTGACGGTTCGCCCGGCGTCCTGCCGCGATCAATTGTTCGCCGCGTTCCAGCGACACCTCCAGCGGCTTCTCGCACAGCACGTGCTTGCCGGCGGCGAATGCGGCCTCCGCGATCGGCAGATGGGCGTTCGCCGGCGTCAGTATCATGACTGCATCGACCGCCGGATCCTCGACGGCGCGCGCGATGTCGGTGGTCGTGGGAAAGCCGTAGCGGTCGGCGGTATCCTGCAACCGAGCCTGGCTGCTCGCCGCGGCCCACACCACGCGCACGCGATCGGCCAGGTCGACCAGGCCGCGCGCATGCGGCTGGAGCGCATTGCCCAGTCCGATGACGGACATGCCGATCACGGACGCTGCGCCGTGTAGCGAATCGCCTGCGCCTGCGCCCGCAAAGCAAGCCGGCACACCGCGAAAGTCTGGCGCCGCGGCATCGCCGTCTCCGTTCGTTCCGCGATATCGCGCAGGAAATCGCGGTAGTACGTCACCGGCATCTTGCTGCAATCGACGTAACGCGTGGTAGTACGGTTGGCGACGAACAAATGGTCGGTGCCGGTGCGGCCCTCGATATCGAGGTTCTTGCGCAATTCCAGCGTGCCTTCGGTGCCGACGACGAAGCACCGCCCGTCGCCCCAGGTCGGCAACCCGTCCGGCGTGAACCAGTCCAGCCGCACATAGCCACGCACCGACGGTGTGGCCAACACGAGTTCCGCAACATCCTCGAAACCATCGGGCTCGGTACCGAAGGCGCCGATGCTGCTCAGCACGATCTCGGCGTCGGAGGCATCGGCGAACGCCAGGAACTGATCGACCGCGTGTACGCCGATGTCGTTGATGATGCCGCCATAGGCCGGTCGGTCGAAGAACCAAGCCGGGCGCAGCGCGCGGTTCAGCCGATGCGGCAACAGTGCCGAGGTATGCACAAGGCGGCCAATTTCGCCGGAGCGCACGATGCGCAGTGCTTCCTGCACCGCGGGTGATCCCAGCCGCCCCAGGCAGATCGACCAGATGCGCCCGGTTTCGGCAACGGCACGTTCCACCGCCGCAAGCTGCTCGGCCGTGGTGATGCCAGGCTTGTCCACCATCACGTCCTTGCCGTGCCGCATCGCTGCGATCGCCAGCTCTGCGCGGTCACATGGCCGCGCCGCGATCACCACAAAGTCGATCGACCTGTCATCCAGCAGCCGCGCGGTGTCCGCTGCCGGCACGTGCGGGAATCGCTTCTGAAATCCGGCGAGCACGCGCGGATCGGTGGTGTCCGGATTGTAGCCGGCGCACTCGGCGCCTTCGTCCAGCAGATCCTGCGTCAGGTCGTAGATGTGGCGGTGATCCAGCCCGATTGCGGCGAAGCGTGGCATGCCCATTCCCCTTGCTACGATTGCGGCAAAGTCAGCTTGAAATCACTGATGCACATTGATGAAACCGGTACGGTCCGTGGGCCGGCGCATCGTTTCATCAGTGTGCATCCGTGGGTTCAATCCGGCTTGTTCTGCACCGGCGCGCGCCGCAACGCGAGCGTTGCACGCGTCCCCCGGTGGATCAACTGCCCCGGCCAACTGGCTACGATGACTGCCCATGGCCGACAGTCCATCTTGGCCGCGCTTCACGGCCGGTCCACAATACCATCAGCAACGCAAACCACGAGGGGAGACACGTCATGGCAGATCGAGTAGCCGTCATCACCGGGTCCGGCACCGGCATCGGACGCGCATCGGCGCTGGCATTGATGAACGACGGCTGGTCGGTGGCGCTGTGCGGCCGGCGCAAGGAGATGCTGGAGGAAACCGCCGGCATGAAGACCGCCGGCAAGGCGCTGGTGGTGCCAACCGACGTGACCGACCCCGATCAGGTCGCCAACCTGTTCGCGCAGATCAAGTCTAATTTTGGCCGCCTCGACATGCTGTTCAACAACGCCGGCGGCAACGTTCCCAGCACCAACTTCGGCGACTTCACCTGGGAGCAATGGCAGCGCGTCGTCGCAGTGAACCTCAACGCGATGTTCCTGTGCGCCAACGCCGCGTTCCGAATGATGCGCGATCAGCAGCCGCGCGGCGGCCGGATCATCAACAACGGCTCGATCTCCGCGCACGTGCCACGGCCCGGTTCCGCGGCCTATACCACGACCAAGCACGCGGTCACCGGAATGACGCGCTCGATCGCGCTGGACGGGCGGCAGTTCGACATCTGCTCCGGCCAGATCGATATCGGCAATGCGGTCACGCCGATGACCAGGCGGTCGGAGAACGGGCAGATGCAGCCGCACGGCCAGATGATGCAGGAAGCGCGCATGGACGTGAATCACGTCGGACAGCAGATTCTGTTCATGGCCAATCTGCCGCTGGAATCGAACGTGCAGTTCGTCACCATCATGGCGACGAAGATGCCGTTCATTGGACGAGGCTGAGGAAAAGTGAGTACGGTCGTCATAGCGACGATCGTACTCAACCCACGATGGATGTGATCAGTGCTTTGTCAATTGGTAGCTGCGAGCACATGCGTCGCCTTCGATCTGCGCAGTCAGCACGTTGCCCGCGATATGCCCAGAGGCTTTTACCCGTGACTGGTGGTTGCCGACAATGTACGCTTGGTCGCCGCTGAACGAACCATCGGGCTGGACCACAAGGTTGACCCCTACATGATGTGCGGGATCGTAGATCATGCTGAACTGACCATTAACAACGGTATAGCTGACCTGATTCGGGGACTTTCCACAGATCGATTCGTCTCCCCTGGTTCGGGTTGACTCACCACTGTACACGCCGTCATATGCCGGGCTGGCGGCAATTGCCGCGTCCGCCAGCGATATTGCGGCCACACACGCCATGACGATTGCTGTCCAGCCTGTTCGTCCAGGCCACCACTGCTCAATCAATGCCAAATCCTCCTATTGTTCATTGGGCTGCGCTAATGATGCCAAACTCACTGTGATAATTGCGAGTATTCGCTGCCTGGTCAATGCAACGATGCTCTATCGTCCAAGGACTGACCGCCAGTTCCTCTCCTCGACCGCGTCGAACAACGCATCCACCGCCAATCGTGGCAACCGTCCCAACAAGCCCCGACGACGCGGACGGAACACACGCGACTTCATCCGCGCGCCGCCGAGGGTGCGCACCAGGCTGTCGATGTCGGCAAAGCCGTCGATCAGGCCGACCTCCAGCGCGCGCTCACCCAGCATGAAGCTGCCGTCGAACAGCGCGGCTTCGTCGCCCTTCAGCCGATTGCCTCGGCGCAAACGCACCCAGCCCTTGAACCGCTCGTGCAACGCATCGAGCAATTCCTGCACGAACGCGATATCCTCCGGCTTCTCAGGACTGAACGGATCGAGCCGGGCCTTGTTGGACCCGGCGGTGTAGAGCCTGCGTTCGACGCCGAAACGTGCCAGCATGTCGGGGAAACCGAAGCCACCGCCACGTACGCCGATCGAGCCGACGATGCTCATCGGGTTGGCGTGTATTTCATCCGCCGCACAGGCGAGCCAATAACCGCCCGAGGCGCCTACCTCCCGGATCACCGCGTGCACGCGCACCTTGTGTTCGTCGGCGCGGCGGCGGACCAGGGCGGCAATCAGGTCAGACTGCACCGGCGAGCCGCCCGGGCTTTCGATATCCAGAATCACCGGCTGGCCGCGCGCGGACCGAAAGGCGCGGTCGATCAACGGCGCCATCGTCCCCGCGCTAACCGCGCCTGGACGCGGGGCGATCAGTCCGTGCATTTCGATCACATTTATGCGAGGGCGACGCCAGGGGAGAATTCGTGCCAGCATCCGGGGGGATTGCGCGGTGCTGGCCCGGCGGTCAAGTGCCGCCGGCAACAATGGTGCGACTGGCCAGAATGCCGCCCGACGCCGAAATCGTCGACGTCTCGGGATCTGGCTGGCCCGTAGTCCCACAGCAACAAGGACAACTGGTGTGTTCAGGGAATTTTTCGACTTCTCCCCGTCCCTTGCGGGGGCTCGGGGGAGAGCGAGACAGGAGCGTGGCCACCGACCCCCTGCGCGGCTCCGCCTACCCTATCCCCCCAACGGGGGCCGAGAACTTGCACGAAGCGTCAGGACGGCTGCCGACGAACAAAGAGGCGCGCGACATTCGATCGCGCGCCCAGTTGTGGGTTCGTGATTGCCACGAAGTGGCGATTCATCATCAACCGGAATGGCTCACGGAGCGAATAACATCCCGGCGAGCATGAGTTCCTGGGAAAAGCCTGGCGGCATCCTGTCCGGCCCGTGATTCCCAGATCAGACGCATCAGAAGCGACGTAAGCAGCGCTACCACGACCCACCACATCAGTTCCCGGACCAGCCAGATGTCGAAATGTGCCATCCCGGTGGGCTGCGTGGATACTCCGAGCCGCGCCAACACCGTCTCGATCAGCATGCGGATCGCGCTGCTCCACATCAACAACATGATCAGGCCGATCGTGCTGAACAACCAGACATTGAAGTCACGCCCGCTACCAGTCCGTGCCATCGCGGTCAGGGCAGGCAGCACGAACAGAAAATGGATCGCACGGTAGAGACCATTCTGGGCAGCGAGGAAACAGCCAACCATGAGCACGCAGCCGACGAGCAGATAAGTCGCTTCCGCTTCGGTCAAGCAGCGCAGCCGCAACGCCAGGTCGTCCCATCGGGCAAGCCTCACGGCACCCGCGAACATGGCAACCAGCAGCGCGATCAGCAAAGCCTCTGCTTCCAGGTGCGAAAGGCCAAAGATCTGCGCCAGACCAAATGGCAGATTGCGCATCCCGAAAACGTTGTCATCGAAATAACTCGTGGTCGGGATGTTCGCCATGCCGCGAAGAATTTCACGGCCGTCCACCGCGAACCACACACCGATCGTACCAAGCGATACAGCGCCAATTGCAGCGCATACCGCCAGGCGTTCGCGCACTGCCAGGATCAGCAGCGTGACGGGATAGAACTTCAACATGCCGGCCAACACCGCGACGGCATAGCCCGGCATCCGCAACTGCCAGCTTCGTCGTGTCAGCGCCACGGCGACCATGGTCAGCAGAAAGACCAGCAGGTCGATATTGGCGCGTTCCAGCGCGAATGCCACCACGCTGGAGATGCTGCCAAGCGTGATCACAGCGGTCTCCCACCAGCCTCGGCTCGGCGGCAGAAACGGCAGTGCCAGAAGGAACGCCGCAACCGTGCCTAACCCGAGGGCATTGTCCCACGCAGAGGTGATGGGAAACACTGCGAGCCGCAGCCAAAGCGGCGAGTACGCGTGGACGCGCTTCAGCACATCGCATGGATTCTGCACGAAGACATCGAAGCCAAGCCGATGGCATTCCACGGCGGACGTCACCGCATGCATGTCGAGAAACGGAGTACGAAACGGAAACGCGCCCCAGCCTTCCAGCAGTGCGTGATAAAGTTCGCGATCGCCGTGGACATACAGCGATCCCGCCAGCAGAACACAGCACGCGGCAACCGCGGCGGGGATCACCGCGCGCAACGAAACCATCAGGATACCGCGGCGAACCGGTCACGCCAGGACCGCTGCGTGCCCGGAACATCCAATGCGGTGGCTTCATAGACGCCGCGCGCAATCGCCCGCGCCATCACCAGCGTTGCGGCGTGACCAAGCTGGGTCAATTCACCAATCGGCTCGTTCATCGGTCGCATTCCGGTTGCCGCGGCAAACATCGTGTCGCCATCCATCGGCGCATGCGCCGGCAGCACCGCGCGTGCCAGACCGTCATGCGCCATGATCGCGAGACGCAGCGCCTGCGCCTTGGTCAGCACCGCGTCGGTGGCGACCAGACCGATCGTCGTGCTGGTGCCGGGAGTGCCTTTCAGGCGCAGCGCCGTATCGAATGCTGTCGGCCAGCCGCGTGCACCAAACTCGCCGTCCTGTTCGTAGGGTGCCGCCCAGAACCAGGGCCCCACGCCGATCGTGGCCGATCCCACCGCATTGACCACCGCGATAGCCGCCACCGTGTGGCCGCTGCGTGTCATTACACTCGCCGATCCAACGCCGCCTTTCACCGTTGCCGTGGTCGCACCAGTGCCACCGCCGACGCTGCCCAACGCG
Organism: Acetobacteraceae bacterium; assembly: GCA_035511435.1. Taxonomy (GTDB): domain Bacteria; phylum Pseudomonadota; class Alphaproteobacteria; order Acetobacterales; family Acetobacteraceae; genus JAMXLO01. Next base: position 13,868 of record DATKFJ010000321.1, read on the forward strand.
AAATCCTCGCCGACAGCACAAGCCGCCGCATAGCCCAGGTCGCGATACGGTGAGAATCGGCCCCAATTCTTGTCGCCGCCATTGGCAAGGTCGAAAATGATCGCCTGCGGCACAAGCGGCACAAGCGCGTCGCGGATTGCCAATCCCCTGCCCTGCTCGCGCAGCGCGGCCTGAACGCCACCGGCGGCATCCAGCCCGAATGCGGACCCGCCGGACAGCACGATCGCATCCACTGCCGGTGCGGTGTTCTGCGGCGCCAGCATGTCGGTGTCGCGTCCGCCCGGCGCGCCGCCCAGCACACTGACCGCCGCAACCGCCGGCCGGTCGAACAGGATCGCGGTCACGCCGGAGCCAAGTCCGAAGTCCTGCGCATGTCCGACCATGATGCCGGCGACGTCGGTGAGCAGATTACGCCGCATCCGCGATTACTGGTACAGTGTGTGCAACGTCTGCGCCGTCACCGCGACGATGGCCGGCAGCACGGGGGCAATCCACGGCTGAGCGCGACGAGATGCGACCCGCGACGTCGATCAATCCCAACACGCGGCGGCCTCTGTTTGGCTAGGCGAATTACTTGGGCCGCAAACCGGCTGCCACGCACGTCTGCCTCCTTTACGGGTCCGTTTCTGTGTGTGCGGAAGCTCATGACACCGCCCTGACAGGACGACGTCCCAGCATGGCGCAATTCCCATCGCGGACGCAATCGGCGGCACGTCAACCCCTTTGTGCCGATCACGCATGCCGCAGCCAACATGTAAGGCGATCAACACACGCGAAAGTTCCAGTTGGAACGGCAGACATAGCATGAGCACTTCGCTAATGTCGTGCAACATCGGCGCGGCTTCGGCGTGTGGCTAAAGCACGCGAAGCCCCACCCATCGCGACAGAGGTGCGAAGACGTGACTGTGCCAGCCACGAAGCTGCCCAATTCCGGCGTGAGTAAGGCCGCCGCGGAATCACCAGCCGCCCAGCATCGCGATACGCCTGTCATGGTCCGGGTGACATTCAACGATCTGGCACGCCTGCCAGTCAATCGTCTTGCGAAGCTCCTGATGGAGCGCGCGGCGGAGGATCCGATGTTGCTCAGTCGGCTCCATGCCACGATCGCGGAGGAAGCGCCGGTCACCACGAGGACCACCACGCCATCTGGGAGCGGCGCGCAGATCGTTGGCGCCAGCCCGGCGATGCGGCATGTGGCGGAGATGATCAAGCGCTTCGTGCGCACTGACGAACCCGTCCTGATCACCGGCGAAAGCGGCACCGGCAAGGAACTGGCGGCGCGCGCCATTCACGGAACTTCCAGACGCAGCAAGGAAGCTTTCGTTGCCGTGAACTGTGCGGCAATTCCATCCAATCTGGTCGCGTCGGAGCTGTTCGGCTACGAAAAGGGCGCTTTCACCGGCGCGAACGTCCGCACCAAGGGCCAGATCGAGCACGCCAATGGCGGCACCCTGTTTCTCGACGAAATCGGCGACATGCCGGTCGATCTACAGGGCCATCTACTGCGTTTCCTGCAAGACGGCCAGATTGTGCGCGTGGGCGGCCGTGAAACGGTCAATGTCGACGTGCGCATCGTGGCGGCCACCAATGTCCGTCTCCGCCACGCAATAGCGGAAGGTCGCTTCCGCGAAGACCTCTATTATCGTCTCAATGTGCTCGCATTGCATCTGCCAGCGCTGCGCGAACGTTCCGAGGACATCGACGAACTCGCACGACACTTCCTGCGCGAGGCGGGCAAAGATTTCGGTCGCGAGGTGACCGACTTCGAGCCAGCGGCACTGGATGCGTTACGCGCGTATAATTGGCCGGGCAATGTTCGCGAATTGATGTCGATGGTGCGCCGGGCAGTCGTCATCGGCGACGGGCCACTGGTATCGGTGGCCGATCTGGTCGGCCTGGGCGAAACCGGCGGCGCCGTTTACGCGGGACCCGCGAAGCCGCTGCCGCGGCCTGGATCGCATGAGGAACGGACCGCGTTGCTCGATGCCCTGGCGCGCACCCAGGAAAACGTGACCCTGACCGCACAGGAACTCGGCGTGTCGCGCGTCACCCTGTATCGGATGCTGCGCCGGCATTCCATCAATCTCAGCCGGGGTCTGAAGGATCCGCCGATTCCCCCGCGGCCCAAACCAATGGGCCAATCGCTGGCGACGGACAGCGACGTCACGTTGGGATAAGCACCGGCGCAACCGGGCAGACCAGGTGCAGAGCGTCCGCCAGCGTGTCCACTGAATGAGACACGGTGCCATCGCCGCAGAATGCGACCGCCCATGTGCCAGCGTGGCCGACAATAAGCCACGACGCCAGAAGATGCCCTGACCTGAAGACGCCGATGATCGTATCGGCATCGCATTCGGGCCACGGCCGGCGCGACAGATCCTCGACCGAGTCGATACCGGTCGCGCTGGCCGCCTCTCTCCAGCCAAAAAGATAGCGCCGCTGAGGCACCGTAAGCCCGCCGAACGACTGCGCGGACGGCGGACGTTGTGAGTAAATCTGTGCAGGCTTCATGTCCGGTTCCGGTAGCAAGCGCCGACCGTACTGGCCGATCTGTTTTTTTCCCAGCGCCACGGTTTTACACTGTAACGCTCGGCGCAAAGGCTGTTACAGCGCAGGTTTTTGCAAGCCACGTGCCACCAGTGCGTGATCGCGAGCTGGCGACGGATCCGGGGACGTCCCCGGCCGGGGAAGCCCGACCCCAGGCGGCTGGTAGCGCAAGCGAAGGAAAATTTGCGCCCCTGTGGCGCAGTCGCGACAGTGGTGATCAACTTACCAGGATACACTGCCTTGACGTCAAGCGAGACGTCACGGTCAGTGACCGCGCAACGCAGCCCACACACCATAAAGGATCATCAAAGTCAGCAGACTCGACGCCACCAGGAGTGCGAGGCCGACTCGCCTGGCCCGCCGCCGCACTGAGGTGTCAACCGGTTCGTCACCACACGATGCATCGCAGCGGCGGACCCGTCCGAGATCACCCTTGGCAGTCCGCCCGCGCGGGGAAGGGTGATCGATCTCAGCTTGTGGCTGCCCATTGTTGCCCAACGCCACGATCAAGCACCCTTTCGCCGGCTCGCTGGCCGATCGGCCATTCCTAGCATGAAGGGAGACGACGCGGGAACGGAAGCTTGATGCGGTTCTCACGGGCTCGTGACCAGCTTTTTTCGCGCCAGGGCGCCGGCTTTGCATGGCCATGGGCAATGTATATGAGCCCCCCGGCAACAGCCGACCCAATTCGCCACTCCGTCCGCACACTCGGCCGGGCGGATTTCGATGCCGCCTGCGGCAGCCTGATGCGGATGGTCGCCGCCAGCTATTCGCCGACATTATTGATCGGCATCCGTACCGGCGGATTTGTGGTCGCGGAGTCGATGGCGCGTGCCGCCGCGGCCTCGTTGCCCGTGCTGCCGCTGACCTGCCAGCGCGCCGGCACCGCGACAAAATCGCGGTTGCCATTCTTGCACCAGTTGCTCGCCGTGCTGCCGCGCGGTGTCGTCGATGCGCTGCGGCTGCTGGAACATCGATTGTTGTCGCCGCGTCGGAAGAGGCTGGCCAAGAAACCCAACATCGATCACACCGAGGCGACGGCGATCGGCGCGCAATTGGCAACCACGCACAGTCAACACCGACTGCTGGTCGTCGACGACGCCGTGGACAGCGGCGTCACACTGGAAACGGTGGTCGGCCTGTTGCGCTCCTCCTGTCCGGCTGACACGGACATTCGCTCCGCTGTCATCACGGTGACCTTGGAGGCACCCCGAGCCGAGCCCGACTACGCCCTGTATCGCGGCGTGCTATGCCGATTTCCGTGGTCGTTCGATGCAGCGCGCTGATCCGATTCTGGTGTTCGATCTGGACGGCACAGTGCTGCGACTCAACAGCTTCCCGATCTGGATTCTGTTCGTCGGCTTTGGCGGCATCCGCTCCTTGTCGCTGAAGCAACAGTTCAGGCTGACATGGCGGGTGCTAGGCCTGCTTGCGTCGCGTAAGCTCGGTCGCATCAATCACGAGACCCTGCAGCGCCACATGCAGGCGTTGTGGCATTTCGCCACCGCGGGCGATACAGACACATCGGCGCAACGCCTGGCAACATTGCTGCTGCGTCTTACACGTCGCAATATGGCTTCCGCGCTGAAGCTGGTCACCGACGGTGCCATGGATGGTATTCTGGCCACGGCAGCCGCCGAAGAATACGCCAACGAGATCGGTCAGCGCATCGGCTTCACGCACATCCTTGCCACGTCCGGCGGACGGCGTCCCAGCGAACCCGCCAATACCGGTGAACATAAACGCGAGCGATTGGTGGCGTGGCTTGAACAACGTGGCTGGACCGATCGACCGTTGATCTTCTTCAACGACCACATGGCGGACCTGCCCTTGATGCGCGACAGCAGTATCGTCTGCTGGTTCGGTTCGCAGAGGTCTCTGGAGCAGGCCAAACGCGCGGCGCCGCATGTTCGCTTTGTTGCGTGTCGCGGACTGAGCGAAACAGAGATGCGCATTACCATCGCACATCTATTTCAAAGCGTGACAGTGGCACGATTGCGCAGCTACGCGGCCTGATCGCGCGCCAGTACCTTGCCGTAGATCGACAGCAGCGCTTCCGTGTGGCGCTGGCGGTTCGGTGGCGACGACCAGAATCGACGATAGGCGGCTTCGCCCGCGGCGCTGACCACGCCGTCATCGTACAGCCTTGACATGCAGCGGAGCAGATCCGCCTGATCGCCACTGCGGAATATCCAGCCGGTGACACCATCCGCAACACGCTCCGCCGCGGCTGAGATGTCGCTGACGATCGCCGGCACACCGCGCGCGGCGGCTTCGGAGACGACAAGGCCGTAGGTTTCATACCAGCGGCTGGGAAAGATCAGGCAGCGTGCCTTCGCCAGTTCCTGCCAAACCTGATCGGCCGGAAGCCATCCGGTAACCGAGGCTCCGGCCGCTTCCAGTTCCGCACGCTGTGGTCCTTCGCCGGCGAACACGATCGGCCAGCCTGCCTGTTGTGCCGCCGCGGCTGCCAAGGTAACGCCCTTCTCCGCATCCAGTCGGCCGATCACCAGCAGGCTGCGGTTGGTCGCAACATCCACTGGCGCCGCGGCCGGCAGGTCGATGATATTCTCCAGCGGATAAAACGATGAAGCCACCGGCAAGTACGGCCGCAACAGCTCGGCTGATCGCCGCGACAGCGTGATGTAGTCACGAACGCTCGAAGGGAAATGAGCGATATGGCGCTGCGCCATGCCGCGCACCACGCGGTACGCCTTGTGCGCCTGGTGCCGCTTGTCGCATGGCGTTGCGATGCAGGCCGGCGACAGCGCGGTCAGAAGACACGGCTCCTGCCGACGGTAATCGAAAAATGCCCCGTTCGGACAAGCGGCAAAAAAATCGTGCAGCGTGCAAACCGTGCGGAACCCAGCCTGCTTTGCGATGAAGGCCGGTCCGGCCGTCAACGCCTTGGTGTAACCATGCAGATGCAGGATGCACCGTCGTGAATCGAGTGGGATCAGCAGGTCACGCAACGCGGCGCCTGCTGCACGATTCCACAGGCCGCGCAGTGCCGCGCCCGGATGACGCACCACATCGGCGAGTTCCGGTTGGTCGAGGCAAACCACACGCAACCGCGCATCTTGCAGCGCATCGCTGACCGGACCCACAGCGCCGAGAAACGTGACGTCGATGCCGGATGCAGCGAGCGCTACCGCTTCGTCGATGGCGACCTTGCTGGCGCCGCCCTGCACATGACAGAAGTCATTCAGCACGATCACCATGTCGAGGACGGCCGAGGGCATGGTTGCGTGCGAGCGGCTCAGGCGGCGCGCGCCACGGCGGCCGCGCGCGATCTGACGCGCACCGACAACCTGCGGCCGAATTCGTTGCCCGGCCGTTCGACCAGCCGTTCCCCGACGTAAGCCAGGGCGAGCACTGCGCAGACAACGGCGGCGAGCATGGGAAGCGTGTCGCGGAACAGCCCGAGCAGCAGAAGTGTCTGGATCATCGGACCGTGCACCAGGTACACGCTGTACGACATGTCGGAACGCATCCGCAGCACCGGTGTGCACAGCGCGAAGCAGAACACAAACGCGGCCACCACCAGGGGGCGGATTCCCGGCGGGATCGGTTGGAACCTGGTCCATGCGACCAGGAACAGGATCGACACCACACACGACACCCAGAAAGGTACGCGAAGACGCTGGCCGTACATGTAAAGTGCCATGCCAACGACGAAGAACTGCATTTGACCGGGCAGCTGCTTCGCCAGGCGATCCGCACCGAGATGCAGCGCCACCAGATTGAACGCCACCGAACCGACGAAGATCGCCAACAGGGCGCCCCAGCCAAAACGTCGCGTGAGCATGTAGATCAGTGGCACGATCAGATAGAAGCTGATCTCGATCTTCAGTGTCCACAGGCTGGGGTTGATGCCCGGATTATGCAGCCCGTTCAGCACGCCGCCGATGTCGTATTGCAGGAAGTTGGCGAACAGCAGGTTGGCCCCGAGGTAGTGCAGTGTGGCGTT
>DATKFJ010000322.1:0-8646 GCA_035511435.1 Acetobacteraceae bacterium
GCCAATCAATACCAGGGGCGACACCCAACAGGAGCGAACCCCCACCAGGGGCCTACCCCCTCCGTTCCCCAAGGAAGCAATTTGGCCAAACCGACCTCTCGCTTCGTCTGCCAGAGCTGCGGTGCGGTCAGCCCGAAATGGGCGGGACGCTGCGAAATCTGCGGGGAATGGAACTGCATCGTCGAGGAGGCCATCGCCGCGCGCCCCGGACCGACGGGCAAGGCGGCCGTTGGAAGGCGTGTGGAATTCGTTGGCCTGGCCGGCACTGCCGAACCGCCGCCGCGCTGCCCCACCGGCATCATCGAACTGGACCGGGTGCTGGGCGGCGGCCTGGTACCGGCATCGGCGGTCCTGGTCGGCGGCGACCCCGGGATCGGCAAATCCACACTGCTGATGCAGGCGGCCGCCAGCCTGGCGCGGGCCGGCCGTCGCGTGTTCTACATCTCGGGCGAGGAATCAATCGAGCAGATGCGGATGCGCGCCCGTCGCCTCGGCGTCCATGACACACCCCTGGAACTCGCCGCCGCGATCAACCTCCGTGACATCGCAGCCAGCCTGCAATCGGCCGGCGACGCCGCGCTGGTGGTGATCGACTCGATCCAGACCATGTGGCTGGACGCGATCGACAGCGCGCCCGGCACTGTTGCGCAGGTGCGTGCATCCAGCTTCGAGCTGATCCAGCTCGCCAAGGCCGGAAAATTCGCCCTCGCGCTGGTTGGCCACGTCACCAAGGACGGCGCCATCGCCGGCCCCCGCGTGCTGGAGCACATGGTCGACGCGGTGCTGTATTTCGAAGGCGATCGCGGCCACCAGTTCCGCATCCTGCGCGCGGTGAAGAACCGCTTCGGCGCCACCGACGAAATCGGTGTGTTCGAAATGACCGAACGCGGTCTGGCCGAGGTTGCCAATCCCTCCGCACTGTTCCTCGCCGAACGGCGTGGGAATGTCGCCGGAAGCGCGGTGTTTGCCGGCCTGGAGGGCAGCCGGCCCGTTCTGGTCGAGGTGCAGGCACTGCTGTCGCCCAATTCCGGCGGCAGTCCGCGCCGGTCGGTCATCGGCTGGGATGGCGGACGGCTCGCGATGCTGCTCGCGGTTCTGGAAGTGCGCGGTGGCGTCCGGATGAATGCCACCGACGTCTACCTGAACATAGCCGGCGGCTTGCGCGTGACGGAGCCGGCGGCCGATTTGGCCGTGGCGGCCGCGCTGGTCTCTGCCGCGTTCGACCAACCCACCAGCCCCGGCATGGTGTATTTCGGCGAGATCGGCCTGTCCGGCGAAATCCGCCAGGTCGCCCAAGCCGAGTCGCGATTGAAGGAGGCCGCCAAACTAGGCTTCCAGGAGGCGACGCTGCCGCGCCGGGTCGCCCGTGGCAACCGACCAATGACGCCGCCCGAGGGGATCGAACTGGCGGAAATCGGCCACATCTCCGACCTCGTCGTCCGATTCGCTCCGACTTCGCCGGGCAGCACGTGATTTCCTGGCTTGGCGTCGGGGCCATTGGAGTGGATAACCCGGCCGTCCCCCGTGAGTGACGGTTTGATGATGCGATCGCGATGCGCCGGAACTGCGAAGCGTGAGCCGCACCGTCCGGGATCACACGAATGACCTGGGTCGACGCCGTCGTGCTGGCCGTGCTGGCGATCTCCGCACTGCTCGCCTTCATGCGCGGGCTGGTGCGCGAGGTGCTGGGTCTGGCCGCCTGGGTCGGCGCCATCTTCATCGCCGTCTGGGCTCTGCCCCGGGTACGACCGCAGGCACAGCAATGGCTCGGCACATCGCCATGGGTGGACCCCGTCTCCTTCGGCGTGGTGTTCGTGATCACGCTGATTGTACTGATGCTGATTTCGCGCTGGATCAGTGCCATCGTGCGCGCGTCGCCGATCGGCGGCCTTGACCGGACACTGGGTCTGGTATTCGGCCTCGTGCGGGGTGCGGCAGTGCTGGTCCTTGCCTATATCATCGCTGGGATGGTGATCCAGGTGGATCGCTGGCCGGATGTCGTGTTGCAGGCCCGTTCGCTGCCGCTGGTCTACCAGGGCGCCAGTTGGGCGGTGCAACGACTGCCGGCCGACCACAGGCCTCAGCTTTACGCGCCACCGCCTGGCCGTGAGACCACGGCCGATGCCTTGCTGCACGCGACCCCAGCGGGCCGGGCTGTTGGCAAATAGACGTTCGGATCAGGAGAGTTCTGGCATGGCCCTCGCTTCGCCGCACGAAGACGCCTTCCACATCCTGCCGGACGATGCCTCCCACGTCCTGCCGGACGATAAGTTCCACGAGGAATGCGGTGTATTCGGCGTCTGGAATGTGCCCGACGCCGCGGCGGTCACGGCGCTCGGCCTGCACGCGCTGCAACACCGTGGCCAGGAAGCCACCGGCATCGTCTCTTACGACGGCAAGCACTTCCATTCACACCGGGGCCTGGGCCTCGTCGGTGACAATTTCAGCGACGTGAGGGTGATGGCCTCGCTGCGAGGCACGAATTCGATCGGGCACAATCGTTACGCCACGACGGGTGACACGATCCTGCGCAACGTGCAGCCGCTGTACGCCGATTTCGAGTTTGGCGGTTTCGCGGTGGCGCACAACGGCAACCTGACCAATGCGCACGTCCTGCGGCGGACGCTGGTACGGCGCGGCTGCCTGTTCCAATCCACCACCGATTCCGAGGTGTTCGTCCACCTGATCGCGATCAGCCTGTATTCCACCGTGGTCGACCGCCTGATCGACGCGCTGAAGCAGGTGATCGGCGCATATTCCCTGGTCGCCCTCTCCAGGGAAGCGCTGATGGGCGTGCGCGATCCGCTGGGCGTGCGGCCGCTGATCCTGGGCCGCATCGGTTCTGATAGCACCGGCGGCTGGGTGCTTGCCTCGGAAACCTGCGCACTAGACATCGTCGGCGCCGAGTTCGTGCGCGATGTGGAGCCTGGCGAGATCGTCGTGATCAATGACCAGGGCGTGCACAGCGTCAAGCCGTTCAGCCGCACGCGCGAACGGTTCTGCGTGTTCGAATACATCTATTTCGCGCGGCCGGATTCGGTGATGGAAGGCACGCCGGTCTACGACGCGCGCAAGGCGATCGGCGCCGAGCTGGCGCGCGAGTCGGGCGTGGCAGCCGATGTGGTGGTGCCGGTGCCCGATTCCGGCGTTCCGGCGGCAATGGGCTACGCGGTGGAAAGCGGCATTCCTTTCGAGCTTGGTATCATCCGCAACCATTACGTCGGCCGCACTTTCATCGAACCGACCGATCACATCCGCCACCTTGGGGTGAAGCTGAAGCACTCCGCCAACAAGCCGGTGCTGCATGGCAAGCGCGTGATCCTGGTCGATGATTCGATCGTGCGCGGTACGACAAGCCGGAAGATCGTCGAGATGGTGCGCGCCGCGGGGGCCAAGGAAGTGCACATGCGCATTTCCTCGCCGCCGACAACGCATTCGTGCTTCTACGGCATCGACACGCCGGAGCGCGGCGAATTGCTGGCGGCGGGGCATTCGGTTGAGGAAATGGCCGAGCAGATCGGCGTCGACAGCCTGGCGTTCATTTCAATCGACGGCCTGTATCGTGCACTCGGCAAGCCGGACCGCGATCCGGCGCGGCCGTATTACTGCGACGCATGCTTCACCGGCGATTATCCGATCGCACTACCCGATCAGGCGGATAATTCCGAACGGCAGTTGAGCCTGCTCGAGGAAAGCCATTGAGCAATCCCGGCACGACTGGCTGTTAGCGGCACCGCCTTGTTCCCCACCGGCACCATAGCGCTGGTAACCGGCGCCAGCCGCGGCATCGGCGCGGCAGCGGCGATCGAGCTGGCGCGGCTGGGTGCGCATGTGGTCATCACCGCGCGCACGCAAGGCGGCCTCGAAGAAACCGACGATGCGATCCGCACCGCCGGTGGCACGGCCACGCTGCTACCGCTCGATCTGACGGAAGGCGAGCAAGTCGACGCTATCGGCCCCAGCCTGTTCCAACGTTTCGGCCGCCTCGATGTGCTGGTACACGCTGCCGGCGCGCTCGGGCGCCTCACTCCGGTCGCGCACATCCTGCCGCACGACTGGGCCGAGGTGATCGCAGTGAACCTGAGCGCGACATGGCGCCTGATCCGCACCTGCGATCCGCTGCTGCGCAATGCCGTAGCCGGACGCGCGGTGTTCGTCACGCCCGGCCGCGCGCGCGCACCGAAAGCCTATTGGGGCGCTTACGGTGCCACCAAGGCAGGAATGGAACACCTCGTGCTGACCTGGGCCGATGAGGTGAAGACGACAAAGCTGCGGGTCAACCTGTTCAATCCCGGCCCCACCGCGACCCGCATACGCAGTCAGGCGATGCCCGGCGAGGACCCCTCGACGTTGCCGAAGCCGGGCGATGTTGCGCCGTCGCTGGCGGCACTGTGCCTGCCGACGGAGCAGCGGCGCGCGACGTTGATCAGTATCGGAATCTGCTGAATTCCAACCCTGTCATTGCGGCCCGCACAGTCATTGCAATCTGCAAAAGCCCACACGCGCGCTGTCATTGCGAGGAGCGCAGCGACGCGGCAATCCCGGTCCCGTTGTGCACGGATGGCATTGTCGTCCCGCGCGGGCACATCGACCAGCGTCCGATTGTGAGGCAGCACCAGCACCACGGCCATCGCCACCACCGCATACGCCGCAATAACGCAGAGCCCCACTGCATAATCGGCAGTGCGATCCGTCAACCAGGCCATCACGAACGGGTCGAAAAACTCCGCGAGATTGCCGAACGGATTGAGCACCGCAATTCCGGCGGCAGCCGATGCACCGGACAGAAACGCAGTGGGGAGTGTCCAGAACGAGGGCAATACCGCTCGCGTCATGGCCCGGCCGCCCGTCTCGGCACCACGCCGGGAACGGATGGCGGCTGGCGATTTCGTAGCGTCAGACGGTAACCCGCCACGTCGATTGCGCAGCCGATCCCGTAGGTTTGTAATCACCGAATGGCCATCCTGATCACCGGCGCCGCCGGTTTCGTCGCGCTCAACATCGTCGAGCGTCTCCTGACCGCGGGCCGCGAAGTGGTCGGGCTCGACCGCATCGCATTGCCCGAACGCGCACGCAGCGCATTCGCTCGGCTGCCGGGGCACTTCACCCTGATTGGCGGCTCGGTGCTGTCATCGGCGGATGTGCGGCGCGCGATGACCATCGCTGCGGTGGATGCCGTGATTCACTGCGCGGTGATCACCGCGGGTACCGCGCGCGAGAAGGCCGATCCGGAAACCATCATCTCCGTCAACGTGCAAGGTGCGGTGGCAGTGCTGATGGCTGCTGCACGGTTGGGCGCGAAGACATTCGTTTATCCGAGTTCGGGCGCGATGTATGGTTCGGCCGCGCGCGACGTGGCCGCTGATCGATGAGGACGCGCTGCATCCAGCGCCGGTCACTCTGTACGGCCTGACCAAGCGCGCCGCGGAGACGATCCTACCGCGCGTGGCGGAGACGCAGGGTGTGCGGTTCGCCGCCGCTCGTCTCGGCAGCGTATATGGGCCATGGGAATATGCCACGGGCGTGCGCGATACGCTGTCGCCGATGCTGCAAGCGTTGCAGTGCGCGTTGCGCGGCGAGGAGGCTGTGCTGGGGCCCGCCTGGCGCGGCGATTTCGTGTTCTCCCGCGACGTCGCGGATGGCCTGGTGCGGCTGGCGGACGCGCCGGCACTGCCACGCTCGGTATACAATCTCGGCAGTGGGCAAGTGGGTTCGGCGCAGACGTGGTGCGAGTAGGTGGCGCGCCTTGTGCCGAGGTTCCGCTGGCGATGTGCATCGGCAGGTGAAGCGGGGAATGTAGACAGCCAAACCGGGTTTCATCGCGGGCCGATGGATATCGGGAAGATCACGCGCGACACGCATTACCGCCCGCGATTTGATTTCGCCGCGGCGGCAGATGAGTGGGTGGAATGGCTGGGTCATGCTGCGGGTTGACCGCATTACCGGATACGGATGGTACCGCCCGATTTGCCTAATCCACAGGTTTGACCCCACGGCACCACCGATGCGACGCTCTCTGCATGGGTTACGACCTGATCGTCGTTGGCGGCGGACTGGTGGGCGGAGCGATCGCGTGGGGTGCAGCCGCGCAGGGGGCTTCGGTCGCGCTGCTCGATCAGGGCGATATCGCCTATCGCGCGGCGCGCGGCAATTTCGGCCTGGTGTGGGTGCAGAGCAAAGGCGCCGGGATGCCGGCCTACGCACACTGGACGCGTACTTCCGCTGAACTGTGGCCGCAGCTTGCCGCGGCACTCGCCGGCGCCACTGGTGTCGATGTGGCGTTGCGTCAGCCGGGCGGCCTCGCTTTCTGCCTCAGCGACAAGGAGATGGAGAGCCGCACTGCACTGCTGCATCGCATGCACAACGAGAGCGGCGACATCGGCACGCGCATACTGGACCGCGCCGAGGTACATGCGATGGTGCCGGGACTGGGCGATCGCGTGGTGGGAGCATCATTCTGTCCGATCGACGGTCATGCGAATCCGCTGTACCTGTTGCGCGCCCTGCATGATGCGCTGCTGAAGCTTGGCGGCGAGTATTTTCCCGGTCGAACGGTCGATGCAATCGATGCCGCGCCGCACAGCTTCACCGTGCGCCGCGGCGCGGAGAGCTTCACCGCGGCGAAGCTGGTTATTGCCGCGGGTCTTGGCAGCAGGGACCTGGCGCCAATGGTTGCGCTCGATATGCCGGTCACGCCGTTGCGCGGGCAGATACTGGTCACCGAGCGGCTGCGGCCGTTTCTGGCTTACGCCACGCATGTCATCCGCCAGACCGCGGAAGGCTCCGTGATGCTGGGTGATTCACAGGAGGACGTCGGGTTCGATACCTCGACCACGACATCGGTGATGCGTGACATCGCGGCGCGCAACGTGGAGGTGTTTCCCGCGCTGAAGGATGCCTCAATCGTGCGCGTCTGGGCCGCGTTGCGTGTGATGTCGCCGGACGGGTTTCCGATCTACCAGCAGTCGGAAAAATATCCCGGCGCCTTTGCCGCCACATGCCACAGCGGCGTCACGCTTGCCGGCGCCCACGCATTGGCACTGGCACCAGCGATACTGGCGGGTGAACTGCCGGAGCGTTTCGCGGCATTCTCCCCAAGTCGGTTTCATGTTCCGGCGGCTTGATACCGCGCCAGGCGAAATCCGCTTCAGCTTCGACGGTCGCGAAATCGTCGCGCGGCTGGGTGATTCGGTCGCCGTGGCATTGCTCGCCGCCGGCGAGGTCAGCCTGCGCGAGACACCGATCTCGGGTGCCCCGCGTGCGCCGTACTGCATGATGGGCATCTGCTTCGATTGTCTGGTGGAGATCGACGGCATGGGCAACCGTCAGGCCTGCCTGACGCAGGCAACGCAGGGCATGAATGTGCGGCGCCAGCGCGGCGCACGGAGCGTACTTTGAACGAGGACTGGGACGTTGTGATCATCGGCGCCGGTCCAGCCGGACTCGCGGCGGCGACGCTGCTCGCCGAACAGCAGGCGCGCGTGCTGCTGCTGGACGAACAGCCCGCACCCGGTGGGCAAATTTACCGCGATATCGAGTCTATGTCGGACCGGCCGGCGCTGCTGACGGCGCTTGGTCCCGACTACGCATACGGGGCCACGCTGGCCGCACGCTTCCGTGCGAGCGGTGCGGCGTATCGCCCGGGATCGCTGGTCTGGCAGGTGACGCCGGAGCGCGAGGTGTGGTTCAGCGAAGGCGGCCGGTCGCATTTGCTTCGCACCGACACGGTGATCCTGGCCACCGGTGCGATGGAACGGCCGGTTCCCGTGCCGGGCTGGACGCTACCCGGCACGATGACGGTCGGTGCGGTGCAGATCATGCTGAAGTCGGCCAGCGTGGTGCCGGGTGAACCGTTCGTGGTCGCAGGGTCGGGGCCACTGCTGTATCTTCTGGTGCAGCAATGCCTCGCTCTTGGTGTGCGCCCTGCCGCGGTGCTGGACACCACGTCGCGTGCGAACGAATTGCGCGCGGTGCCGCATCTTCTTACAGCGGCGGCCAGTCGCGATGCCAGGCGCATGCTCGTGAAGGGCCTGGCGATGATCGCCGCGCTACGCCGCAGCGGCGTGCCACGCTACCGCCGTGTCACTGATATTCGCATCGAGGGAACCGACGCCGTCAGCGGAATCGCGTTCCGCAGTGGCGGAGCCCGCCATCGCCTCGGTACCAGCCTGGTGGCGTTGCACGAGGGAGTGATCCCGGCGCAGCAGATGCCGCGTTCGATCGGCTGTGCGTTCACCTGGAATGCGGCACAGCGCTGCTTTGCGCCGGTGCTGGATCCATGGGGCAACAGCTCGATTGAGGGCGTGATGATCGCCGGTGATGCCGGCGGCATTGGTGGCGCACGCGCGGCGGAACATGCCGGCCGCCTTGCGGCGCTCGATGCGCTGCGCCGGCTTGGCCGGATCGATGGGGCGCGGCGCGATGCGCTGGCGTCGGATGAGCGTCGCGCGCGCCAGGCGCATCTCGCGGTGCGGCGGTTCCTCGATGTGTTCCATGCACCGCGCGAAGAAGTGCTGCTACCGGCTGACGATGTGACGGTTTGCCGCTGCGAGGAGATCACCGCCGGCGCGGTGCGCGGCGTGGTGCGGCAGGGTTGCCTCGGCCCCAATCAGGCGAAGGCGTTTCTGCGCGCCGGTATGGGGCCGT
>DATKFJ010000323.1:0-10129 GCA_035511435.1 Acetobacteraceae bacterium
AGCGTCGCTGTCGCATCGGTCGGCACGAAGCCAGGGGCGATCGCGTTCACGGTGATGCCATGCTGCGCCAATTCCACTGCCATCGCGCGCACCATGCCGTGCAATCCGGCTTTGGCGGTGACGTAGCCCGGGATCGTGGGACGTGCGAGCAGTCCCATGATCGACGACACCATGATGATGCGGCCGGATTTGCGCGGCACCATCAGCCGCGCTGCTTCGCGTGCGATGCGGAAATACGCGGTCAGGTTGGCATCGATGACCGCCTGCCAATCCGCGTCCGTGGTTTCCAGCAACGGCTTGCGCGGGATGACGCCGGCGTTGTTGACCACGATGTCGAGCCGGCCGTGCTCTGCCTCGATCCAGCCGAACGCGACGCGCACCGCGGCGGCATCCGTCACATCGAACGCGAGTGTGCCGGCGTTATGACCGAACTCCGTGGCGCGCGCCTTCAGCGCTTCGGCATCGCGCCCGTGCAACAGTACGCGCGCGCCTGCGGCTGCCATGCCTTGCGCGATCGCCCAGCCGATGCCACGCGAACTTCCCGTGACCAGCGCGAGGCGATCGGAGAGATCGAAGTTGGGGAGCATTCGCCTCTCCCTGACCCTCCCCCGCAAGGGGGGAGGGGATGCCGCACGTGCGGGATCAGCTGTTGGGACCGCGCTCCATCGAGATCGGCTGCCAGCGGCGCAGCTTGGTATTCTGCAGCACCGCGGGGTTGACGCAGCTCATTGGCCACTTGCCTTCCAGCACCAGGGCCAGTTCGCGCCCGACATGGCGCTTGCGCGCCGGATCGAAGCGTGCGGATGCCGATGCGGTGTGTGCGCTCAGAATGACGTTGTCCATCTTCAGCAGCGGGTTGTTGTTGCCCGGCGGCTCGATCTCCAGCACGTCGAGCCCGGCATAGGCGAACCACTTTTCCTCCAGCGCCTTGATCAGCGCGCCTTCCTGCACCGTGGGGCCGCGACCGGTGTTGATGAAGATCGCTGTCTTCTTCATCAGCCTGAAGTGCTTCTCGCCGAGCATGCCTTCCACTTCGGGTCGGGCTGGGGCGTGCATCGAGATGATGTCGGACTGCGACAGCACTTCTTCCAGCGTGGACGGGATGACACCATGCTCCACCATCACCAGCTCTTCGATGAACGGGTCGTACGCCATGATTCTCAGGCCGAACGGCTTGGCGCGCTTCGCCACCGCGCGCGCGACGTGGCCGAACGAGATCAGCCCCAACGTCTGGCCCATCAGTCGCGGGATCTGCAGCAACGCGGGGCGTCCCTCGCGCCACTTGCCCTCGCGCACCATGCGGTCCTGTTCGATGGTGCGGCGGAACGTGGACAGCAGCAGCATCATCGCATGGTCGGCAACTTCCTCGATGAACGTGTCGGGACAGTTGGTAACCGGCATGCCGCGCGCGGTGGCAGCCTTCACATCGACGCTGTCGACGCCGACCGAGCCTAGCACGATCGCGCGGCACTTCTCCGGCGCGGGCAGCCCGTCGACCACCTTCTTGCTGAAGCGCATGCCTTTTGCATAGACGGCATCTGCATCTTTCGCGAATGCAATAAACCCGTCCTCGTCTGCCGGGCCTTCGACGATTGCCGCATCGATGCCTTCCAGCGGTTCCATCTCGAGGTCATAGCCACCGCCGGCGACGGTGAAGCTCGCCCCGGCGGGCGTTGCGATCTTGTATTTGGCCAATGTCGATCTCCTTGATTGCGGAAGTTTTTTTCCTTTCCCTTGCGGGCGAGAGCAGGGGGAGGGGTGGCATCTGCGCCCGCGATCGTGGGGCTGTTGCGCCTCCCGCTGCCGCCTCCCTCTGGGGAAGGGGAGTTGTTTCAACTGTCAGTTTTTCGGTGGACGCGCGCGCACCGCCTTCTCGTTCACGTCGATGCCCCAGCCGGGGCCCTTCGGCAGCACGAACTCGCCGTTCTCGATGCTGGGAACCGTGACATAGAACTCGTCGCGCCACGGCGCGCTGTCGATGTCGATCTCCATGACCCGGAAGTTCGGCACGATGGCGCTGAACGTGGCACTGATTGCGCTGCACAGATGGCCATAGAAGTTGTGCGGCGCGACGTTGATCTCGTACACGTCGGCCATCGATGCGATCTTCAACGATTCGTTCAGCCCGTTCCAGATCACGTCCACGATCGCCACGTCGGTGGCGTAGTTGTCGAAGAACGGCTTGAACTCGCGACGGCCGTGCAGCGTCTCGCACGACGCGATCGGGCAGTGTGCGCCGCGCTTGATCTCGGCCAGCGCCGGCGCGTCGTTCGTGTCGATCTCCAGCCATGTCAGGTTGATCGGCGCGACCGCTTCGGCGATGCGTTTGAAGCCCTCGGTCTTGAAGTTGAAGTTGATGTCGAGGTGGATGCCCATGTCGGGTCCGACCGCGTCGCGTATCGTGGTAAGCTGTTCGGTTACGCCGCGCAGCAGCTTGTTGTCCCAGTTCAACTCGGGCCACCCCGGCGTGCGGCCGAACCCCGGCACGTACGACATCAGCTTGCCGTCCTCGACCGGAATGATGTTGGTCTTCAAAGCCCGGAATCCGCGTCGCTTCACTTCCTCGGCGTGGCGCGCAAGATCGTCGTAGCTGTTCAGTGCCGGCACACCCATCAATGCGGCGCTGCGAACACGGTAGGTGCCGAAATGCGACCAGTAGACCGGAATGCGTTCGCGAATCGGGCCGCCGAACAACGCGCAGACCGGCACGCCATACGCCTTGCCGGTCACATCGAGCAGCGCATTCTCGATCGCCGCGATCGCCTGCTGGTTCAACCCGCCGCGCGACTGGCGCGTGAGCACGTGCAGGTGCTGAGTGACCTGCTCGTAGCGGCGAGGGTCGCGACCAATCAACACCGGCGATAGGCCGCGGATCACGTCCGACAGGCCAACGGAGCCAAAGCTTTCGTTGAATTCCGACCAGCCGATGATGCCGTCGTCGGTGGTGACCTTGAGGAACGAGAACATGCGCCAGCCGGCATCGGCCTGCAGCGTTTCAACGCGCTCGATCTTCATGTTTCCTCCGGCTTACGGCAGCGGCGATTTCAAGCACGGCGCGCTGCGGGCGGCAAGGCGTGGTGGTCACAGGCGTGGTGGTCAAAGGGGGCGAACGCTTGAACCCCGCCGGAGAGCGGCGGGCGGTGGCTGACTCACGCCTGGGCCTGTGCCTCTGCTTGTGCCTCTGCGACGGTCACAGTGACACATGCGCGAGGCGAGGCGGAGTCACCGCTGCATTGAATCGCGTCCGAATGGACGGTTCCCAGCGCAACCAGGGGACAACCACGGAGTAACACCGCAATCGACGCCGCCATCGACGCTTGACGGGAACAGAGCAGCGTGGGTCGCGCGGCTACCGACCGATGCGCCCGAGAAAATCCAACTGCCAGCGCATCTCTTCGACGGCCAGCGGGAAATCGCCGGCAGGACCGGCGGTCAGTATCGCGTCCGGCGCCAGGCGCGCCAACAGCCCCTGCAGCGCAACCGCCACGCGCATGGTGAAGCCGGCCTTCCAGACCAGGCTGACAAATCCCTTGGCACTGCGCAATGATGCCGCGCGATCGACCACCGAAACCGCCATGTCGGCGGCTACCGCAAGCAGCGCCGTGGCATAACGTGATTCGCCGCGCCTGACGGCCTCCAGCACAGTCTCCTCGGCCAGCTTGCCGCTCGTTGCCAGGGCGTGCGCCTGGGCCAGCGCCTGTTCAGCCGTGGTATCGACAGAGGCCGACGATGCCGGAGCATCCGGTGTCATGCGGTCCGCAATGCGTCGCCGCAACTCGTCCGCGAGCAGTGGTGCAAGGTCGGCGCGTTCGGCAAGCACGTCCAGCAGATGTGCGGCAACGATCTCGGACAGCAATTGGGCGGAACGTGCCGATAGTGAAGGACGCCGCACGAGCGGCTCATGCCAGTCCGGATGTTCCACCGAACGCGCCACCAGCGTGTCGAGCGTTGCCTCGCGGATCTGCGCCGATGGATTTGCCAGCAAGGCGCGAATTGCCACGCTGTCCGCAGTCGCCGCGATGACGTCGCACAACACTTCCTCAACGCGCGGACGGCGTGCCACAGCGAGCATTTTGCTGGGGGTCGGCGCCTTCGCGATCACGGCCAGCAGATCGTTGGTGGTCAGCAGCGGTGAAAGCAGGATCACCGGTCCGGCTACCGACAGCTCGGTATCCTGTGCCAGGCGCAGGATCACCTCGTGCGGCGCGTTCGGGATCTCCTTGATGGCATCCGCGATCGCAGCGCGTACACGCACCGCTTCATCGCAGACGAGTTCGCTCAGGGTTGCCCATGTGTCGCGGCATAGTCGTGCCTGATCTAGCGCCGACAGCCCGGGCGCCAGCGCGACCAGTTTGCGTGCGAGCAGGATTCGCACGCGTTCGTCAGTGTCGCGTACGAGTGCATGGTTGGCGTGCGCCGGTGCTGCCGGATTGAGTGCCAGCGCCGCACGAACGGTGACCGACGGGTCATCCGCCAGGCCGCGGAGCAGGGCTGGCTCGGTGGCTATGCTGGATCCCAGACGGACGCGCACCGCTTCGTCGGGCATGGCCATGCGGCCGGATCTCGGCACGCGATTGCCGACGCGTTTCGTGTCAGACGGATGGGCGATGGTCACGCCTCCTCGCCGTGCGAAACGCGCCACCGGCCGCGGCCGGTCCGCTTGACATCATACATTGCCCGGTCGGCACGCCGCAGCAGGCTGTCGATCGGCTCACCACCGCCGGCGATGCGGGTTGCAATGCCGATCGATACCGTCGTCGCCGGTGCATCTTCGCCGACGATCGGACGCAGATTCTTCGGCACCTCTACCGTGAGCCATTCGGCGCGTTCGGCGGCCGTCATATGATCGGCGCCATTCAGCCAGAGCGCGAATTCGTCGCCGCCCAGCCGGGCGACCAGATCACTGGGCCGTACCGCGTCGCGCAGCATATTTGCGGTGCGCAGCAGTACCTGATCGCCAACGTCGTGGCCCAGCCGGTCGTTCACCGGCTTGAAGTCGTCCAGATCGGCGAACAGCAGCGTGCCCGGTTGATCCTCGCGGTCCAGCCGCTCGATGTGGCGTTGCATTTCTTCCAGGAAGGCCCGCCGGTTGAGCAGCCCGGTCAGCGGATCCGTCCGCGCCTGGCGTCCCATCTCCTGCTGGATGGCGTTGTGTTCCAGCACCATCCGAATGATGCTGGCCGCTGCATTGATCAGCAGCTTGTCCTCATTGTCCCAGCCGCGCGAACCAGCGGCGCGCCAGAGTGCCAGGCCGGCATGCGCGCCAAATCGGGTTCTGCACACCGCCGCCAGGATCGGCCTGCCGTCAGGGCCATACGCCTGCATCGCCCCGTCGGTCTGCGCCAGCAGCGCGGCAGCGGATGGCAGCACCACGTCGCCGCCACCGCCTGCCTGATGTGCCAGTATGGGGCTATCGGTGCCTCGCAGGTCGATCACCGCCGCGCCTTCGGCGCCCAGTGCGTTCATCAATGCGTCAAGCGCTCCCTGCATCATGCGCGGGGCCAACACTTCCTGGCCCATGCGCCAGAGGATGTGGTCCAGCACTTCGCCTCGACGCAGCGCCGCGGCCACATGGCCCTGATGCTCATCGGATTCCGTCCAATCCACGCCAATGCCGCGGCAGCCCACTATCCGCCCTTTGGCGTCGAGCAGCGGAGCGGCCGAAAACGCCAGCATGACGGCGCCACCATTCGCCTGGTTGAGCCAGCCGCGCCGGCGGCGCACCGGCGTGGTTATGCTGAACGGATTGAACCCGTAGGGGTTGGCGCCGCCTGCGAGCAACAGTTCGGCCGGCTGGCCGATCAGGGTGGCGGCCGGCCATCCAAGTGCGGGATCCGGCGTGACGAAGACAAACCGGCCCAACGCGTCGGTCTCATACGCCAGGTCCGCCGCCATCGTTACCAGATCCTGCCAACGCTGCCGGCTGTCGAGCAGTGCATGTTGCAGGGCATCGCCAGGCTGGGCCGCGGCACGTGGATGGTTGCCGACGATGGTATCGTTCATGTCTGGTCGTCCTGTCTGTCGTCAGAGTCCGATCATTGGACACCATTCAGACTAACGAAGCGTTGCCGTAAGCGACGATGCGGCGATCTCGTTGACAGGTGCGGGACCTCTGCGCATGGTCCGGCCGGCACGCCACGACGAATACCGAGGACCCTTCCGCATGAGCCAGCACGCGCTGCAACAGCCGATCGAACAGCTTTGGGAGCGGCTTGATTCGTTGTCGCCGGCAACCGGCGGGGAAGCCCGCAAGACGGTGGAAGCGGCGCTCGATCTGCTCGATTCGGGCGAGCAGCGGGTGGCGGAGCCGACGGGATCCGGTTGGCAGGTCAACCAGTGGCTGAAGAAGGCGGTACTGCTGTCGTTCCGGCTGACCGATTCGGCGCCGATGGAGGGGCCGGGCGGCGCGCCGGTGTGGGACAAGGTGCCGCTGAAATTTGCCGGCTGGGGCGCCAACCGGTTTCGCGATGCCGGATTTCGCGCCGTGCCGGGCGCGGTGGTGCGGCGGTCGGCTTATATCGCGCCGGGCGCGGTGCTGATGCCGAGTTTCGTCAACGTCGGCGCCTGGGTTGGTCGGAACACCATGGTGGACACCTGGGCGACGGTCGGCAGTTGCGCGCAGATCGGCGCGAATTGCCACTTGTCGGGGGGTGTCGGCATCGGCGGCGTGCTGGAGCCGTTGCAGGCCAATCCGGTGATCATCGAGGACGACTGCTTCATCGGCGCGCGATCCGAGGTGGCCGAGGGCGTGGTGGTCGAGCGCGGCAGCGTGCTGTCGATGGGGGTTTTTATCGGCGCTTCCACCAAGGTGGTTGATCGTGCCACCGGCGAAATCCATATCGGGCGCGTGCCAGGTTATTCGGTGGTGGTGCCGGGATCGCTGCCGGGGCGTCCATTGCCGGACGGTTCGCCGGGGCCGTCGCTGTACTGCGCGGTGATCGTCAAGACGGTGGATGCGCAGACGCGGGCAAAGACGTCGATCAACGAATTGCTGCGCGATTGAGCGGGGTACTGGTGGCGAGGATTTCAGGATCAATTTGCGCCGTTCCCTTGTGGGAGGGGGCAGCGGCAGCGGATGACGTCGCTCGCACGGTCCACTCCCGCTACTGCCTGCCGCACGGGGACGGCGAGTTTGCGTTTGTGCTTTGCACATGACCGGCAGCCTGGGTGATCCCCTGCCGTTGGCCCAGGCGCTGATCCGCTGTGCATCGGTGACGCCAGCCGATGCCGGCGCGCAAGCCGTGCTTGGCGATGCATTGAAGCAACTCGGCTTCAACGTGACGCCGCTGCGCTATGGTGCGATCGAAAACCTGTTCGCGCGCATCGGTACCGGGCCGCCGCACATCTGTTTTGCCGGCCATACCGATGTGGTGCCGGTGGGTGCGGCGAACTGGCAGACCGGGGCGTTTGCCGCGGAGGTGCGCGACGGCATATTGTATGGGCGTGGCGCGTGCGACATGAAGGGCGGCATTGCCGCGTTCGTTGCCGCGGCCGCACAACACCTTGCCGACGGTGCGCCACGCGGCTCGATCAGTCTGCTGATCACCGGTGACGAGGAGGGTCCCGCGGTGGACGGCACGGTGCGCGTGCTGGACTGGATGGCGGCCAACGATCAGATCCCGGATTTCTGCATCGTGGGCGAGCCAACCTGTCCGGTGAAACTCGGCGACATGGTGAAGATCGGCCGGCGTGGCAGCCTGAATGCGAAGATTACCGTGCACGGCACGCAGGGCCATGTCGCGTATCCGCATCGCGCCGACAATCCGGTGCATCGCCTGCTGCGCGCCGCCGCCGCACTGACCGCGGCGCCGCTGGATGCCGGCAACGACTGGTTCGAGCCGTCGAGCCTGCAATTCACCAGCATCGATGTCGGCAATCCGGTAACCAACGTGATCCCCGCAAGCGCCAGTGCAATGCTGAACATCCGCTTCAACAGCGACCACACCGGATCGGCGCTGTCCGGGTGGCTGCGCGCGGTGCTGGCGCAGCATGCGGAGCGTTTCGACCTGGATATTTCGATCAGCGGCGAAGCGTTTCTGACCGAACCAGGTGCGCTGGTGGATACGCTGCGACAGGCTATCATCGATGTATCCGGCGTCGAACCGAAGCTCGACACCGGTGGCGGCACATCCGATGCGCGCTTCATCGCGCGCTATTGCCCGGTGGCGGAGTTTGGCCTGGTCGGCGCCACCATGCATCATACCGACGAACGCGTTCCGGTGGCCGAGTTGCGCGACCTGGCACGCATCTACCGTGGCATCCTGGCTGCCTTCCTGCCATGAGCGGCCAGGCGCGCGGCCAGCGTCCGCCATCCGGCAACATCGCGGTCGGCATCATGCGTCTGGTGCGCGGCCGTGCCGACGGTCTGCTGCAATTCGGAGCGACGGGTGAGGCATTTCTGGCGAGCCTGGCGCCCCTGGTCGCGTTCCCGCTGGTGGGCGGCGTGCTGATGCTGATCGGTGGCGGCGGGCTTGCCGCACTGTCGGATCTGTTGGCGACGCTGTGCGCGCTGGTGGCGCCGCCGGTGCTGTCGTTCGAGGTGGCGCGTCTATGGGCCAGGGAGTCATCGTGGCTGCGCTACGCCACCGCTTTCAACTGGTGCCAATGGGTAATCCCCGTGGTGGGCAGCGTGCTTATGGTGGTGTTCGGCATCATGGCTGCTTTTGGCCTGCCGGCGTCGGTCGCGCGTTGGATGGTCATCCTCGGGCTGGTCGCCTACGGCATGTGGCTGCACTGGTTCCTGGCGCGGCACGGCCTGGGCCTGTCGGGGCCACGTGCCGCACTGCTGGTGATCGGGGTGAATCTCGGCACGGTGCTGATCGTGCTAGGGCCGCGAGTGCTGGCGCTTGCCGCCGGCGGCGCGGGGCTGGACGGGAAATGAGCCTCGCCACCGCCGTAACGTCCGGATTGCAGGGAGCGCTGCTGCTGGCGCGCGGCCGGGCGGACGGCGTGCGCTATGTCGAGGACGACATGGCCGGCGCGGCACGCAGCTTCTGGGCGATGGCGATCTGCCTGCCGGCGTTCGTCTGCCTGCGCCTGCTGGCGTGGCTTGCCGATGGTGCGCCCCCGCACGTGGCACATGTGTTCGCGCTGGATCTGCTGACCTACGGCGTCGGTTGGCTCGGCTTTGCCGTGCTGCTGCACCGGTTGGTTGCGTCGATGGGGCTGACGGACCGCTGGCCGCGCTGCATAGCGCTGTGGAACTGGTGCAACGTCGTGCAGTACCTGCTGCTGGTGGTGTTCAGCATTCCGGGTCTGCTCGGTGCGCCGGGGCTGCTGGATGAGGCTTTGCAGCTTTTTGCGCTGGGATGGGCGTTGTGGCTGGAGTGGTTCGCGTTCCGGCTGACGCTGGGGATCGGCGTGTTCCCTGCCGCGGGGCTGGTGGCGCTGGATGTGGCGATCGGGGTGCTGCTGGCCGCGATGAGTCTGCCTTTTGTGCCGGGTTAGGAGCCACCGAAACGCACAGTTGACCGCGCGCGACATAGCATGCCCATGCGCTCCGGCATGACCTCGCACATCTGCTCGATGGGCGACGCGGCTGCGTCCCGATCCGTCAGGGCTTGACCATATTGGCCGGCGATTGTCCGGGTGCGATGGGTTGTGGACTCGGAGGCGGTGCGCCGGGTGCGCCCTGCAAAATCACCCCGCCACCCTGATAGGCACTGCTGGCCTCCGGGGTGAACGGGCCATGATCCACCGGCTTCTGCGATGACTGCTGCGACTGCTGCGTCGGAGTCTGGTGCTGCGTCGGAGTCTGGGCATGAACCGAGCCACAGGCCAGCGCTGCGATCATGGCAACAATAAAAACCCTGCACATGGTGATTCCCTCTTCCTTGACCGGTTCCGGGGTATGCGACAGCAACGCTGGAGCGGAGAAAAGGCCGCGGTCAGGATCGTGAATTGAGGCCGGGCGGATGGAGTACAGCTACGCGTTCCGCACCCGCGCATCTTGGGCGTCCGGCAGATGCCGTAATGGGCCTGCAGCGGGGCTGACGTTCCCTGCGGGTCTCTTCCAGAGTGATGGTTCAGCGCGGACCCGAGCGGTTCGGGTCCGACCATCAGGAGGACGGTCATGGAACACCATGTTGGGATCGACGTGTCGCTGGAGCTGAGCAGCCTGTGCGTACTG
>DATKFJ010000324.1:0-3115 GCA_035511435.1 Acetobacteraceae bacterium
TGCTGACGCCGGCGGAAATGGCACGCGCCGATGCAGCGTCTCCTGCTCTCGGCGTGTCGGGACCGGCTCTGATGGCAAACGCAGGCAATGCGGTTGCGCGAGCAATGCGTGCGCGGTTCACGCCATGCCGGACCCTTGTCCTGGTCGGCCCCGGCAACAATGGCGGCGACGGCTACGTGGCGGCGCGGCTGCTGCAACAACAGGGCTGGCCGGTGGCGGTCGCCGCGTTGGCCCCGCCGCGTGCCGGCTCCGACGCCGCCGATGCCGCGTCGCGCTGGCATGGTCCGTCCGCGCCGTTCATCCCCAACGAAGCGGCACGCGCCGAATTGGTGATCGATGCGGTGTTCGGTGCCGGACTGGCGCGTGACGTCGGTGGCGTTGTCGCCGACACGCTGGGCGCGGCGCGGCGCGTGGTCTCGGTGGACGTGCCGAGTGGATTGGACGGCGCGACTGGCGCGGTCCGCGGGTATGCACCACAGGCGATGCTGACGGTGACGTTCTTCCGTTTGAAACCTGGCCATGTGTTGCTGCCGGGCCGCGAACGCTGCGGCGAACTCGTGCTCGCTGATATCGGGCTGCCATCTGCGGTGTTGCAGCAGGTCCGGTGCGCCACCTGCGTAAACCTGCCGGAACTGTGGCGCGTGCCGACGCCGGGCCCGCAGTCGCACAAGTATTCGCGCGGCCACGTCACGGTGGTTGGTGGCGCCACGATGACCGGCGCGGCGCGGCTGGCAGCCGATGCGGCACGACGCGGCGGTGCCGGGCTGGTGACGATCGCGGCGACCGGGCGTGGCGATATCTATCGCGGCGGCTCGCCAGGGGTGCTGGTGAGCGACGCGTCGCTGGGGGATTTGTTGGCGGACAAGCGCCGGCATGTTTGGGTGTGCGGACCCGGGCTGGGACCGGACGCCGCGCGCGCGGCATTGCCGGTGCTGCTGTCGGCCGGTCGGTGCGTCGTGGCGGATGCGGATGTGTTTTCCGCTTTCGCGGGCGATCCCGACGCCTTGCGCGGATCGACCATCCTCACCCCGCACGCCGGCGAATTTAGCCGTGCGTTCGGCGAGCCCGGCGTAGACCGCGTCGCCGCCGCGCGGGCCGCCGCTGCGCGCACCGGCGCAGTGGTGCTGCTGAAGGGCGCCGACACCATCATTGCCGGACCGGACGGCAATGTGGCGATCAACGCCTCCGCGCCGCCCTGGCTGGCCACCGCTGGCGCCGGCGATGTGCTGGCTGGTCTGATCGCGGGACTGCTGGCCCAGGGCATGGCCCCTTGGAACGCTGCGGCCGCGGGCGCATTTGTGCACGGCCGCGCTGCCGTGCTCGCCGGCCAGGGACTGGTGGTGGAGGATCTGCTTCCCGCGCTCACGCCTGCGCTGATCGAAACCCACACCTGCGCTAGTCGAAACAAATGAGTCACTTCCACGCGCCAGATGCATATGATTGCTTGCCGCTGCAAGGATCGCCTGCATGAGTGACATCGCCGTCCCCGGCCTTCTGGATCGCGCCATCCGCCGCATCACCATGGCATGGCGTGACATGGCGACCGGCGTGCCGGACGAGTCAATTGCCACGCAGATGCGCACCTGCCTGGAGGGCCGTGGCGGCGAGGTCAGCGCGCGCAATCGTGCCGCCAAGCTGGCGCAGACCTATCAGGTTCTGGATGAAGCCGGACGCAAGGATTTCCTGCGCACGCTCGCCAGCTTCGATTCCGATCCCGATGCGGTTGCCACAGCCTACGCCGGGGTGCAGGCGGCTGATGACCCGGCCGAGGTTGCCACCGCTAAGGCGGCGCTTCGCCGTGCTTTAGAGCCGCCTCGGCTTAGGGTGTTGACGCAGTTCACCACCATCCCGGACGGTTGGAAGTTTCTGGTCGATCTGCGCGGCTTCCTGTTGCACACGCGCCGC
The DNA here is from genome assembly GCA_035511435.1 of Acetobacteraceae bacterium. GTDB lineage: Bacteria > Pseudomonadota > Alphaproteobacteria > Acetobacterales > Acetobacteraceae > JAMXLO01. The sequence goes on from DATKFJ010000324.1 coordinate 1,906, forward strand.
CACGACAAGCTGCTGGCGGCGCTGGAGGCTGACCTGCGCGGGCTGCTCGCCGCGTGGTTCGATATCGGACTGCTGGAATTGCAGAGCATCGACTGGAACAGTCCCGCGATGTTGCTGGAGAAACTGGTCGGCTACGAGGCGGTGCATGAAATCCGTTCCTGGCGCGATCTGAAGAACCGTCTCGACTCCGATCGTCGCTGCTACGCGTTCTTCCATCCGCGCATGCCGGGCGAGCCGCTGATCTTTGTCGAGGTGGCACTCGTGAAGGGTCTGGCGGGCAGCGTGCAGCGACTGCTTGATGAAAAGGCGCCGCTGTTGGATCCGCGTGAGGCGGATACTGCGATCTTCTATTCGATCAGCAATTGTCAGGACGGCCTGGCAGGCATCAGCTTCGGCAATTTCCTGATCAAGCGCGTGGTCGAAGTTCTGTCAGCCGAGTTCCGCAGCCTGAAGACGTTTGCCACGCTATCGCCGATCCCTGGATTTCGTGCATGGCTGGACGAGAAGCTCGCCGTGGACCATTCGGGCCTGCTGTCAGATGAGGAAGCCGCGAGCCTGTGTTCGGCGATGCCGGCGCCGTCGGGCGAACAGGCGCTGGCGGGGATTCTGGTGAAGCGCGGCTGGTGGCGCGAGGTGGGTTTGCGCAAGACCGCCGAGCCGGTGCTGCTGCGGCTGTGCGCGCACTATCTGCTGGTCGAAGCGAATGATGGTGGCAAGCGGGCGCGCGATCCGGTGGCGCATTTCCATTTGTCGAATGGCGCGCGGGTGGAACGCATCAACGCGCTTGGCGACACATCGGAGAAGGGAGCCAAGGAGGGCGCCACACTGATGGTGAACTATCTGTATGATCCGGCGAAGATCGAGGACTGGCACGAGAACTATGCCGGCGAGGGGAAGCGCAATGCGTCCACCACGGTGCGGAGGCTGGCACGAGGTTTGGGGTGACATTTTGACGCCGGAAAGATGCGCGCTGATCGCCTGCCGACGAGCGACACTGGAGAAACCCGGTAAACCGTCATGCCTCCGATAGAGGAAGAATATTCGGTGTCTGGAGCAATCCTGACCGTATCGCCAGTGACGATAGCTGAGTTCGACGCCTTTCTGGACGCGCAACAGGACGATTCGCTGTAGGAGCTTGTCGCTGGCCACATCGTTGCCATGACCAATCCGACCAAGGATCATGCGCAGACCGCCGGCAACATCGGCGCAC
>DATKFJ010000325.1:0-9397 GCA_035511435.1 Acetobacteraceae bacterium
CAGGGGTACCGGCTGGGTATAGTCGATCATGGCGCGGCCGTCCGGCAGGGCAAGTTGCGTCGGCAGGACTTCGTCCAGTTGTCGCGCGAGGTTCCATGGCAGCAAGCCGCGCAGGAAGACGCCGACGTCCAGGCGCGACAGGTCGGCAAGTCGGGACATTCCGGCAAGCCGCGGGGCCAACCAGTCCTGGACTGTCGCGCACAGTGCATCGTCGGACAGGTCCGGCCAGGGTTCCGCCGGTTCGATGCTCCGCATCAGCCTGGCGCGGGCCTGGAGTTGCCGTGCTGCATCGGTCCACGGCAACGGTCGCAGCCCGTCTGCCGCAACGGCGCCGGCCAGCGACGCGGCAAGCTCGATCGGACTGGCGGGCTCCGTGCGGTCAGCGAGGATCAGCGTTCCCAGTCGGCGTCGACGTCGCGCCAGCACCGCGCCGGAAACGGGGTCGAAACCGGTCTCGACCTGCTCGGTGACGCGCGCAGCGAGCGAGGCGGGCAGGGCATCGGGATCCAACGGTGCCGCGAGCCGGATGCGTGCCGCGGCCTTCATCTCCAGCGATGCAACGGCCAGCAGCTTCACATTGGCGAGCGGATCAGTGCGCGGAAGCCGCGCCCCACCGCCGCCTGCGAGGCGAAAACTGCCCGGCTCGCCGCGCCGTTGCGCGATGCGATCCGGGAAGGCCGCGGCAAGCAGCTTGCCAGGGTCGCCATCGGCGAGCGCGTCTGCCGGCAAACGGAGCCGTCGCCGGTATTGGGCCGCGACGTGGCGGATCTGCGTCAGAGCACCACGATCGGCGGCGGGATCGCCATCGACGATGGCGTGGAGGCGAAGGCCGATATCGGCCGGCGCATCGGCACCGCGCAGCGGGTCGCGTTCCTCCAGCAGGGCGGCGAGGTCGGCGGCGCAGGCCGCCTCGCCCGGTGTTTCGGCCGCCAGCATCATCGCGGCCAGCCGCGGATGCGCGCCCAGCGTCGCCATGCGGCGGCCGAAGCCGGTGATACGTCCGTGGTCGTCCAGCGCGCCGAGTTCGGTCAGCAGCGCTGTGGCCGCCGCGAGCGCGCCGGGCGGCGGCGGATCGAGGAACGCGAGGGAGGCGGGTGCCGCACCCCATGCGGCGCAATCCAGCGCCAGCGCGGACAGTTCCGCCTCCAGGATTTCCGGCCGGTCGAAGGCGGCGAGGCCACGATGCAAGGCTGCCGACCAGAGCCGAATGGCCACCCCCGGCGCCTCGCGCCCGCCCCGCCCCGCCCGCTGCTCAGCAGCGGCACGGGAGATGCGCAGCGTCGCCAGGCGAGTCAGCCCGGTGGCTGGGTCCAGTCGCGGCGTGCGCCGCCAGCCGCCGTCCACCACGATCCGCACACCCGGGACGGTCAGCGAGGTCTCGGCGATGGAGGTTGCCAGCACCACGCGCCGGCCCTCTGCCGGACGCAGCGCGCGATCCTGCTCCGCCGGCGGCAGCTCACCGTGCAACAGCAGCACGAGTGCGCCGCAACCCGCCAATCCCGCCTGGGTCCGGCGGATTTCCGACATGCCGGGCAGGAACGCGAGGATGTCGCCGTCGTGTGCCGCCAGTGCGGCACGCACGGCACGCGCCATCGCATCTGGCAGCTCGCGCGGGCCGGGGATGTCGCGGGTGGCGTGGCGAATGTCGACCGGGAACATGCGTCCCGCGCTTTCGATGACCTCCGCATCCATCAGCGTCGCGAGGCGGGCACCGTCCGCGGTGGCCGACATCGCCAGCAGCCGCAGCTCCGGCCGCAGCACGCGTTGCAGCTCCAGGCAGAAGGCCAGCGCCAGATCGGATTCCACCGAACGTTCATGCACCTCGTCCAGGATGACTACAGCCACACCGTCCAACCCCGGATCGGATTGCAGGCGGCGGATCAGCAAGCCCTCGGTGACGACCTCGATGCAGGTATCGGCGGACACCGCGGCATCCAGCCGGGTGCGGAAGCCGACCGTACCGCCCGGTGTCTGGCCGAGCAGCGAGGACATTCGTGCCGCCGCGGCGCGCGTCGCCAGTCGCCGTGGTTCCAGCATCAGGATGCGACCGTCGCCGCGCCATGCCGCGCCGAGCAAAGCCATCGGCACCAGCGTGGTCTTGCCGGCACCCGGCGGCGCCACCAGCACGGCGTTGCGCCCGGCCGCGAGTGCCGCAAGCACGGACGGGATCGCCTCGGTGACCGGAAGTTCGGGGAGCTTCATTCTGGGCTGCTGGCTGGGATGCTGGCCGTGCGTCGCGTCTTGCACCATATGCTCACGCAATCAGGGTTTTGGGGAAACCGATGCCGCGAACGCTGAGCATTACGCTGTTGCTGCTGCTTGCCAGTTGGGCCGTGCCGGGTTGGGCACTGGAAAGCCAGCCGGTCGTTAGCGCCCGCGCCACGGTCGCACTGGTGTCCGATACCGATGCGGTGACGCCGGGCCAGCCGTTCCGGATCGGCCTGTATATTCGGCTGATGCCCGGCTGGCACACCTATTGGAAAAACCCGGGCGACGCCGGCGTGCCGCCCGATCTGGCGCTGACGTTGCCGTCCGGCAGCACCGCAGGTCCGATCGGCTGGCCTGCGCCGGAGCGTGTGGCCGAGGGCCCGCTGATGACCTATGCCTACACCGGCGATGTGCTGCTGCCGATCACCATAACGCCCGGTCCCGGCAGTACTGACAGCACCATCAAGGCGCACGCCGAATGGCTGGTGTGCCGGGAGATCTGCGTCCCGGAGGAGGCAGACTTCCGACTTGATCTGCCGGGCGGGGCCGCCGCACCATCGGCCCAGGCACCGCTATTTGCCAAGTCCGATGAGGAATTGCCGCGGCCGTCTCCCTGGCAAGCTGTGGTGAACAAGGACGGCACTCTGTGGGTCAAGGGGCCGGAGCTGACGCCGACCACGGTGGTCGATGCCTGGTTCATTCCCGCTACGCCCGGCTTCATCCGAGATAGTGCCGCGCAGCCTCTCACCGTCTGGCGGGGAGGCTTCACCCTGGCGCTGCAGCCTGGCAAGGCCTTTCAGCCGGATGGCGACATGTCGGGCATCCTGGCGATACGCGACCGTAGCGGGCTGCAGACGAACGTCGCGGTGCGGGCGACACCGGGCGTCGTGCCGCCGCCACCACCGATGATGCGGCTGCAGCGCATGCTTGGGCTGGCGTTCCTTGGCGGGATGATACTCAACCTGATGCCATGCGTATTTCCGGTGCTGGCGTTGAAGGCGGTGGGTTTGGCTGGCACGCCGTCCGGCGGCGCTCGCTGGCAGGCTGCTGCCTACACCGCCGGTGTGCTGAGCGCGTTTGCCTGCCTGGGAGCGGCGCTGCTTGTGGCGCGAGCCGCCGGCGCGGCGGCGGGATGGGGGTTCCAGTTCCAGTCGCCGGTATTCGTCGCGGCGATGGCGTGGCTGCTGTTCGCGGTGGGTCTCAATCTGTCCGGGGTCTACCAGATTGGCACTGGCCTGACACGCACGGGTCAGGGTCTGGTGGCGCGCAGGGGGCATCTCGGAAGTTTCTTCACCGGCCTGCTGGCGGTCGTCGTCGCGACACCCTGCACGGCGCCATTCATGGGCGTTGCCATCGCTGCCGGCCTGGCGGCTCCTCCGGTGGTGACCATACTGGTGTTCCTGGTCATGGGGCTTGGCTTGGCCACGCCGTATGCCGTGCTGGCGGCGGTGCCGGCTTTGGGACGTTTGGCGCCGAAACCGGGACGGTGGATGGAAGTGCTGCGCCAGGCGCTGGCGTTTCCGATGTATGCCGCGAGTGCGTGGCTGGTCTGGGTCATCAGCCAGGAGGCTGGCCCGGCGGGCGTGCTGGGTGCCGCAGCCGGCCTTGTGCTGCTGGGCTTCGCCGCCTGGGTGGTGGGCATCACACAGGACAGCGCCGACCGCGGCCGTCGCGTGGGCCAGGCGGCTGCCGCGGCTGCATTGTTGGCGGCGCTGACGGTGCTGAGCGGGATTGCCACGGCACCAGCGGTTCCGGCGAGCAGTGTGGCGGAATCCGGCGCCGAGCCCTTCACGCCCGCACGGCTGGCGGCGTTGCGTGCCGCGGGTCGGCCGGTGTTCGTCAACATGACCGCCGCGTGGTGCGTGACATGTTTGGTCAACGAGCGGCTGGCGCTTGGCAGCGAACCGGTTCAGCGGGCTTTCGCCGATCATCACGTGGTCTATCTGAAGGGTGACTGGACGCGACAGGATCCACGGATCACTGACTACTTACGGGAGAATGGCCGCGATGGTGTGCCCCTGTATGTCTATTATCCGCCGGGCGGCCAGCCGCAGATATTGCCCCAGATTCTGACCGAAAACACGGTCCTGACTGAGCTGGATCGCGGCTGACGCGTTGCTGGCTGCGTACGCCTGTGGGCGTGGCATCCTGGCGGGGCAGAAATCGGGTTAATGGCGGGCAGCCGGCCGCTTTCCTGTCATGGCAGATTCCGTACCGGCCGCCGGCCGACCGGCCCTGGATGAAAGACCAAGGACTTCCGCGGTTTGCCGAACCTGGCGGTGGCAACTCTTGCTTGTTGGTGGCGCTGCAACGCGGCAATCTCGGTCGAAGTGCCCGCTCGCTGTGACAGCAAAGCCGGGCAATTCAGCATCCATCAGTGCGATCACCCAATCGTCCTGGGTCAGATGCCCTCGACCTGTTGCAGCGATCGGGCTATTGAGACGCCCGCGCTCCTGGCTCGCTATTTCGCGGCCAGTGCGCCCTGGCAGGATCACCAATTGCTCCCATTGGTTATCGGCAGCCCGATAAAGGGCCTGCACATTCTGCGCAGAACTATGTTTGTAGATGCAAGGAACCAACGGCATGGCCAGCTACCAGTACGTCTATGTAATGAAGGATTTGATCAAGGCCTTTCCGGGTGGCCGCGAGGTGTTTCGTGGCATCACGCTGGCGTTCCTGCCCGGCGTGAAGATTGGCGTGCTGGGCGTGAATGGCGCGGGCAAGTCGACGCTGCTGAAGATCATGGCGGGGCTGGATACCGATTATGGCGGCGAGGCCTGGGCCGCTGAAGGCGCGCGGGTCGGCTATCTGGAACAGGAGCCGCAACTGGATGCCGAAAAAACCGTCGGCGAGAACGTCGAAATGGCGTTCGCCGAGTTGAAGGCGGCGATGGATCGCTTCAACGAGATTTCCATGAAGTTCGCCGAACCGATGAGCGACGACGAGATGAACACGCTGCTCTCGGAGCAGGCCGACCTTCAGGCGAAGATCGATACCGAGGATGGCTGGGACCTGGACCGACGCGTGGACATCGCGCTGGATGCACTGCGCTGTCCGCCGGCTGATGCCACCATTGCGACGTTGTCCGGCGGCGAGAGGCGGCGCGTGGCGCTGTGCCGGCTGCTGCTGGAAAAGCCCGATCTGCTGCTGCTGGACGAACCGACCAACCACCTGGATGCCGAAAGCGTCGCGTGGCTGGAGCATACGCTGCGCGACTACGCCGGCACGGTAATGATCGTGACCCACGACCGCTATTTCCTCGATAACGTCACCGGCTGGATTCTGGAGATCGAACGCGGCCGCGGGTTTCCGTTCGAGGGCAACTACTCATCCTGGCTCGATCAGAAGCGCAAGCGGCTCCAGCAGGAGGAAAAGGAAGAGAGCGCGCGGCAGCGTGCCCTGGCAGCCGAACAGGAATGGATCGCCGCGTCGCCGCGTGCGCGCCAGGCGAAGAATCGCGCGCGCATCCAGCGCTACGAGGAGATGCTGGCACGTTCGCAGGACCTCGTGGGCGGTGTCGCGGAGATTGTCATCCCGCCCGGCCCGCGGCTCGGCAACGTGGTGATCGAAGCTGAGGGATTGCGCAAAGGCTACGGCAACAACCTGCTGATCGATGACCTGAATTTCCGCCTGCCACCAGGGGGCATCGTCGGCGTGGTCGGTCCGAACGGCGCCGGCAAGACGACGCTGTTCCGCATGATCATCGGCCAGGAGGAACCGGATGTCGGCAGCCTTCGCATCGGCGAGACAGTGAAACTCGGCTACGTCGATCAGTCACGTGACAGCCTGAATGCCGGCAACAGCGTGTGGCAGGAGATCAGCGCCGGCGAGGATATGATCTATCTCGGCAAACGTGGGATTCCATCGCGCGCGTATGTCAGCGCCTTCAACTTCAAGGGTGCCGATCAACAGAAGAAGGTCGGCATCCTGTCGGGCGGCGAGCGCAATCGGGTGCATTTGGCGAAGATGCTGAAAGCCGAACACAACGTGATCCTGCTGGACGAACCGACGAACGACCTCGACGTCGATACGCTGCGTGCACTGGAAGATGCGCTGATCGAATTCGCCGGCTGCGCGGTGATCATCAGCCACGACCGGTGGTTTTTGGATCGGCTCGCGACGCACATCCTGGCGTTCGAAGGCGACAGCCACGTGGAATGGTTCGAGGGTAACTTCGAGGCATACGAGGAAGACAAGCGCCGGAGGCTGGGCGCGGATGCGACGGAGCCGCATCGGATCAAGTACCGACCGATCGCGCGGTAACCGGGACGCGTCTGCTGGACAGCTATCTGAAGGCGGCCTTCCAGGTGGATGTAAAGAATGCGAACAGCGCATCGCCCGCGATCACTCCGGCACCGAACACTTCCATGCCTTCGCTCCGCGCGAAGCGTTGCCACACGATGCGGCAGGCGACACCGATCAGCACAGCCCACCCGGCGAGCGGGAACGGGATCAACAATCCGGTCGCGAGCAGAACGCCAAGCTGGCGCTTCGGGCCGCCCAGGAATTGGATGATCGCGCCTGGAATCGCCCAGGTTACCAGCGACCACGCCACAGCCGATGATGTGCCCGCCTTGATCGTCGCGACATAGACGCGATCAACCGGGGCGACAAGGTTGCGCGCGAACAAGCCACGATAGGACATCCAGACCACGATGCCAGCGATTACAAACGCGAACATGGCTGCGATAAGCTGCTGGCGACGGCCTTCGAGTTCGAACGCAGGATCGCTGCCGTGGCCGCGCAGCATGTAGCCCGCTTTCAGATCGTACCCCATGTCGGCGAAGGCCGGCCCGGTGGCCGCGGAGAAGCCAACCAGCAGCGCGAGCGCGATCGGCGGGAAACCGATCAGCATGCCGATCACCAGCGTGATCAGTGCGACCGCGAACGCCGGGAACCAGCCGGAATGCATCGCCGCCAAGCCGACAATGAGCTCGTGCACCAGTGCAGCGAATGCAGCGTAGATCAGGAACAACACCAGCATGCCAAACGACAGCTGCGCGACCAGGCCACCCGGCAGAGCAATCGCCACAGCAATCAGCAGATACACCACAAAGCCAAGTCCAAGCGATCGCCGCACGTGCGCCGGTGTCCGCATGGCACCCGCGTTATCTGCGTGCATCCTGTTCCGTCGCGCGATGATGATCGCGACCTGGACGAGCGCGACGATGCCGGCGCCGACCATCATGCCATGCGGCAGATAGGCCTTATTGATGTCGCCACCGGGGATGATCGCGGCGAACCAGGCATTGTTGAACAGCAGCACCGAGTAGCCACGGATCAACAGGCCGATGCCGAACATCGACAACGCCCAGACATTGCCGATGAATGCGACGCCAAACGCCGACATCACGGTGGGTGCGATCAACCAGTTGCCGGCGATGCCGATGACTACCCCGACGCCGAGTACCACGGCCTTCCTGCCGCCCTCGTCGCCCGCACGGATCGCCTCCGCCGCGGCAGCACCTGGCGGCCATGCACCAACTGCCGGGAACACCTCGGAATCAAACATCCGATACAGCAGGTAGCCGTCGATCAGCATTGCCAGGAAAACACCGGCGAACAATGCCGGCACAAGATCGGGTCGTCCAAGGACGAACGGGATGCCGATCGGCAGCATCAGCGCATTGCCGGCGCCGAAGGTGGCGGCGGAGATAGCGCTCTGTGCCAGGTTCTGCACATGGATCGAGCGATAGCGAGCGAACGCAGCCAGCGGAACGCGCGCCAGCATCATTCCGGCCAGGGCACCGATCAGCGATGTATTCGCGGTGATGCCGAGTGTGACAATAAGCTGCACGCCAATGATCGAGCCGACAACGCAGAGTGGTGCGATCAGGAGCAGCGACGCGAGTTCGAGAAAACGTGGATGAATGCGCGAACCTTGTGTTGGCACGGTCGCCGGTCTGTCAGCCGCCAGATCGCTCATTGTCTGCCCCCGATTGTCATGTCGCCCGATCTGCCCGCTTCGTCAGACGTGTATCGTCCAGGCAATCCATGGCGGCCCCGTGATAGCCGGGACGAGCCGGCCATGACGCGCTGGACGCAGCCGCGCCATCATTCTGCCGCCCGGCCGGCGGCGATCTGGAATCCGTAGTCACGCTCTGCGGCTGCCGGCGACACGACGCCTTCGGCCACGTCCTTTGCCACCAATGCAGCCGGTCGCGCGCGCGGATCGCCGAAGCCGGCGCCGCCGGCCAGTTGTACTTCCACGATGCGGTCCGCGCGTGTCAGCGTGACCAACTCGCCGGTACCGCAATCGTGCACCACGTTGCCGTCCGGATCGAGCACCACGCCACGCACGCCGCCACCCGGCAGCCCGCCCTGCAATCCCCGCACGGTGACGCCGACGCCTTCCGGATACACCGATGCCAATGTCGGCAACCCGTCGTCGTATAGCTTGCGCAGCCGCGTGCGCACGCCGCAGCCGCCGCGATGCCTGCCGGGTCCGCCCGAATCGGTGACGAAGGATTTCTCCATCACCAGCACCGGCGCGCGCGTTTCCATCAGCTCGATCGATGTGTTGGCCGCCGATGTCGGATACAGCAGAGCGGACTTGCCGTCGCCATGCTGCGAGCCGCCTTGCCCGGCACCGATGAAGAAATGGTCGGCATACACCGCGCCATTCGCCTCGCGGCCGTAGATGTTGATCGCCACCGGAAGACCCGTCGCGGCCTGCACCTGCGCGGGCGCCGCATCGACCAGCGCACGGAAGATGTTGGGCGCGATGTACCAGCCGACGCGCGTGCGCAGATTGACCGACGCAGGCTTGGTGCAATTGAGGATGGATCCCTCGGGCGCCTTCACGGTGAACGGCCGATAGCAGCCGGCGTTGCTGCGCACCTGCGGACTGAGGATGCACTTCATCGGATAGGTCGCGTGCGCTGCTGTGTAGGAGTACGTACAGTTCAGCCCACCCTGCGGCAGCTGCGCGGGTGCGCCGGCGAAATCCAGCTCGATCGCATCGCCCTGCACGGTGATCTTCAACGGATAGTTCAGCTTCTGCCCGAGCGGATTGTTCCAGATTTCCGAGCGATACTCGCCGTCGGGCAACGCACGGATCGCATCGCGCATCGCGCTCTCGGCGCGCGTCTGCACCACGCTGGCCAGCGCGCGCAGATCGTGCATGCCGTAGTCGTCCATGAAGGCCAGCAGCCGGTCGGCGCCCAACGCGTTGGCGGCAATGAACGAA
>DATKFJ010000326.1:0-6670 GCA_035511435.1 Acetobacteraceae bacterium
TCCTGCCTGCGCTCCGATCGTATATCGCCTGTCGGATCGGCCCGCGAATTCCGCACACATGCTTTGCAAGGTCCCGGAGACTGGTTATGGGAGGCAGCATCGCCAGGCTGATGTGAGCATGTTCCTGACTCGACATTGTACTGCGGCGCTTGGTACTGCGGCGCTTGCCGTCCTGGCGGCGTGCGTTTCGGCGGCTCCGGTTGATGCGCAGCCGCCGTCGCGCGCGCCGGCGATCACCTGCACCAATCCGGTCAGCGGCACCGCCTGGCAAATCAGCATCGACTATGATGCAGCCATGGTAGATTCGTATCCCGCCCAGATCAGCGATGGTGAAATTTCCTGGCACGATGCGAAGGATGGCGGCAACTACACGCTGGACCGCAGATCCGGCAATCTGACCGTGATCGTGGCATCCAGCACCGGCGGATATTTCCTGCACGATCATTGCCGGCTGCCGCCGTGAAACCCGACCGTGCCGTGCGTCCCGGTCCGGCATCGGAAGACCCATCCACCCCGCGCGTGGGCATCGGTTTCTATTCGGCAACCGGTCCGCGGCCACGCAACGAGGATTTCGCTGGCGCGGTGCTTGGCTCCAGCCTGGCTGCGGATCGGCGGGATGTGGCGGCGGCTATCGCCGACGGCATCGGCAGCGCCAAAGGCGGACGCGAGGCGGCGGAGACCGCGGTACGCGGCTTCCTCGACGGATTCTGGGACGTGCCCGAGACCATGGAGGTGCATCGCGCCGGGGCCCGCATCCTGAACGCGCTCAACGGCTGGATCTATTCGCAGGGAAAGCAGGATGCGCGCCTTGTCGGCATGGGCTGCACATTTACCGCGCTGGTGCTGCGCGGCCGCCTCGCGCATCTGCTGCATGTCGGCGACACGCGGGCCTATAGGCTGAACGGCGATCGCCTGCTGCGCCTGATGACTGACCATGTTCGCGACGACCGTGGGAAATCGCCCGTGCTGTATCGCGCGCTGGGCATCGAGCCGGAGCTGCGCCTGGATTACACCAGTCATCCGGCGGCGCTGCACGACCGTTTCCTGCTGTGCACCGACGGAGTGCACGGCGCGCTGGTCGACGAGTCCATCGCCGATGTCCTGCGCGTGCGGTCGGCGCCGGAGGATACCAGCCGCGCGCTGGTCGAGGCCGCGCTGGCGGCCGGCAGCACCGACAATTGCACCGCCCTAGTGCTGGATGTGGTGGCGCTGCCGACGGCGCGATCCGCGGATGTCGGCGGTGCCATCATGCGACTGCCGCTGATCCCGGTGCCGCAGGTCGGCGATACGGTCGATGGGTTTGTGCTGAATGTCCTGGTGTCCGACGGTCGATACAGCCGGCTGTTCGGTGCGATCGACGAAGTGGACGGCGGCACGGTGGTGCTGAAGTTTCCCAAGCCGCAGGTCGCCGCGGTGGAGATCTACCATGCCGCATTCGTCCGCGAAGCCTGGGTCGGCACGCGGGTAACCAGCCCGTGGGTTGCGCACGTGATCGAATTGCCGCCGGGGCGGCAGACCTGCCTCTACACCGTCATGCCGCTGTACGTCGGGGAACTGCTGGAAACGCGGCTTGGCCGCGCGCCGTCGGTGGGCCTCGAGGAGGGACGCAGCATCGCGATCAGGCTGGCACATGCGGCCGCCGCGCTGCACCGCGCCGACATCATCCACCGCGACATCAAGCCGGACAACGTCATGCTGGAGGCGGGCGGATCGCTCAAGCTGCTCGACCTGGGGGTGGTGCGGCTTCCTGGGTTGGAGGATTTTCCGCCCGAAAACATTCCCGGCACGACCGCCTACATGGCACCGGAGATGTTCCAGGGAGAGGCGGGCGATGTGGCGACCGACATCTATGCCCTGGGCGTCACCATGTTTCGCACCTTCACCGGCGCGTTTCCCTACGGCAATCCCGACGCGACCGGCATGCCGACCGTGGAGCGGCCGCGGGACATTGCCGCGCTGCGGCCCGATCTGCCGGCCTGGGTGCAGGCGGTGCTGGCGCGCGCGGTCGCGCTTGATCCGGGCGAGAGGTTTGCAGAAATGGCGGAGTTCGCCAGTGAATTTGAGGCTGGGCCGTTGAACGCGCCACCGCCGGTTCGCCGCCCGCCGACACTGTATGAGCGCTCGCCGGTGCGGTTCTGGCAGGGGGTGGCGGGACTGCTCGGCGTGGCGCTGGCGGCGTCGCTGCTGTGGAAATAGGCGTCGGCCGCGGCGCGGATTGACGGGCCGGCGGTGGCCGGTTGACGGCTACGAGCCGGCGGCGTGCAGGGCGAGTGATCACATCGTGGATGCATCCTTTGGCATTTGGCTAAAATTCAGGCTGTTCGGAAACGCAGGCACAACTCTGGATTGCAGGACTCGACTTTTCGTTCAACTTTCTGTTACTTTGCGGGATGCGTATGGCAACCCTCGTCATCGGAGTGTGTCTCGCTCTTCCCGCCCAGGGATCTCCCAGGGAAGATTCTGCCTGCGGTGCGATGCTGATGCCGCCCCAGCAACTCAACGAGATCTCCCGTGGCTTCGGTCATGGTCATACCGGCGTCGACCTGATGGCGCCCTACGGCTCGCCGATCCGCGCCGCGGCAGGCGGCACCGTGATCTATGCCGGTTGGTATTTTGCCTACGGGAAGATCGTCGATATCCGCCATACCGACGATCTGATCACGCGCTACGCCCACATGTCGGCGTTTGCGCCCGGCATTATGCCCGGCGCGCCGGTGGCAGCCGGAGCGGTGATCGGTCAGGTTGGAACGACCGGGAACGCCCACGGCGCACATGTGCATTTCGAGGTGCGGATCGATGGCCATCCGGTCGATCCAAAGCCCTGGCTGGCGCTCGCGCCGTGCCCGCCGTCATCGCCCGAGCCGTTGGAGGAAGCGCGCGCGCCGGCGGGCGGGCAAGGCGGCCGGTAAGCCGGTCGCTGGCCGTCAGGGCAACAACATCTCGGTCGACATGGCCTGCACGATCGGCGTCGCGACCGGGCCGGTGTTCCAGCGCAGGCTGCCGACCGTGAAACAGTCCGGACAACTTGGGTGCCAGTCGGCATGGGCCGTGTGGCATGCAGTGCAGCGCCACTGGGGATCGGGATCGGCCGTAGCGGCATGACGCAGCGCGTCGCGCTGGGCGAGGCGACCTGCCTCGGTATCGCCGCCCTCGGCTTCCTCGATTTCGGCGAGCAGCAGCCATAGCCGACGTTGGTTGAGCCCAGTGGCGCGAGCGGCTTCGGCGTGGCGACGAGCCTCGCCGGTCAGTCCAGCGTCCAGCGCAGTGCGGGCGAGCAGCAAGCGGCTTTCCGCATGGTCGGGATTGGCCTCCGTCAGGCGCTGGGCGGCCGACATCCGCGCCAGCCCGCCGGTAACCGGCGCCAGGGCGAATGCCGCCAGATCCGGCTGCGGCGCGATGCTCCAGCCATGGCGGATCGCGGCCAATGCCCGGCTCTCGCGCCCCGCCGATCGCAGCCGGCTAGCATAGGCCAGCGTTGCGGACGACAGGGAAGGGTCGTCCTTCCAGGCCTGGTTCGCCAGACGCAGGGCCCGCGTCGCATCGGGCTCCGCGTCTGCGGCGGCGGCAGCCAACGCCGCCTTGGGCGCATCGGCGTCCGCCAGCGCGAGCGCGTCCGACCAGTCGCCGGCACGCACCGCCAACCGCGCCCGCTCACGCCGCAGCCACGCTGCCCCCGGCTGAACCGCCTCGGCCTGACGCGCCAGTGCCGCCGCTTCGGGCCACTCCTCCCGTTCGATCGCCTGGCGCAGCAGCCCACGCAGGCCCAGGAAGGCTGCATCGTCGCGGGCAGCCAACGCGCGGAACGCGGCCTCCGCCTCATCGGCCCGGCCCGCGATCCGGCCGGCTTCGGCCGCCAGCAGCAAGGTCTGCGGCGTGTCCCCCAGCAGGCGCCGAGCTCGGCTGGCCTCCCGGCGTGCGTCGCCTTTTTCACCGGCAGCCAACGCCAGCAAGGTGCGGCTCACCGCGATGTCGCCTGAACGCCGGCGACGGATCGCTTGCCGGCCGCGCAGCGTGCGCGGTAGGCGGATGATGGCACCAAGCAGGCGGAACAGTGCGTAAAGCACACCAAACAGCACCAGCAAACCGATCGCGACTGCGGGCGTGGCGGCCTCGAAGGTGATGTCTCCGATCTCAGCGCTGACCCGGCCGGGCAGGCCGGCCAACGCCCAGGCGAGGGCAAGCACGATTCCGCCGATGACCAGTACGAGCAGAATCCGGCGCATCAGGCGTGCGCAGCCCAGTCGGCGAGCGCAGCCCTGGCATCGAGCAGCGCCCGCGCATCGGCCAGCCAGGCCGCCATCGCCTGTGCGGGCGCACCGCTCAGCGACGCGACGGCCGCTACCGCGCCAGCCAGATCGCCCGCATCAAGCGCCGCTCGGGCACGTTCCAGCACGCCGGCGACCGGATCGCCAACCAGCACGCGATCGCCTCGTCGGATGGTGACGAGGTCCTGAGCCGCCGCCCACGCGCGTGCCAGCAGCGGCTTGCCTTCGGATGGTTGGGCAGCGGCTTGCGCGGCGCGCGCAGCCTGAGGAAACGCCTGCCGCAGGGCGACCTGCGTCGGCGGGGCTGTCGTGGCAAATCGCTGCAGTGCCGGCGGCGCGCCGGGGAGATCGCCCAGCGGCCGCCCGGCGTCCAGCGCCAGTTGCGCCGACTGGACCAAGGCGGCGCGGTTGGCACGATCGGCGACTGCCTGGATCTGCCGCGTGGTGCGTTCGACGGCTGCCAGGCGTGCGTCGTCCGTGTCGAGCCTGCGTGTCAGATCGGATTGCATGCCACGTTGCGCACCGCTCTGCGCATCCGCCCGCGCGGAGAGCGCGTCGATCCGTCCCATCACCTGGCTGTCGGCCGGCTGCTTCGCCTCCAGAGCGGCGAGCCGCGCTTCGAGCGGCGCCAGGTCGGGCGGCTTCACGGCCTGCTCGGGTGTGGCGGCCGGGTGCTGCTCCAGGGCGGTCACCCGCGCCGTCAGCGCCGCCAGATCGATTGCTTGCGGCGGGGGCTGCTGTTCCAGGCGGGACACCCGCGCTTCAAGCGAGGCGATCTGCTGCGCATCGGCTTGCGCGGTCGCAGCCTGCTGGTTGACGGGGTGCCGCCAGACCCAGAACAGCGCCACCGCCAGGATCAGGAATCCGGCGCCGGACAGCCAGGGCAGCACATCATGAGTCGCCGGCGGCGCAGCGTCCGGTGGCTGCGACGGTGGCGTTTCGGGCGCGGGTTCGGCCGGCGTTTCCGGCGGCGTTTCCGACGGCGGCAAGGCGGCAGGTTCGGTCATCGCAGCAGCGCCAGCATGGCATCCTGGGTCGGCCGAGAGGCGACGCGGATGCGACGCCATGGGAGATCCTGTAATGCCACGACGGCGGGCCGGCCGATAGCCAGCGCGTCCACCGCGCGAGCCGCTTCCTGCAGACACGCGGTCTGCATCAGGCGCACGCATTGACGCGCGGACTCGGCGGAGAAAAACAGCGCGGCGGAGACCCCGCCGGCTGCCAGGGCATCGCTCGCCGATTGCGGCAGGGCCGTCACGAGCACGACCTCATAGCCTGCTCGGTGGATAACACGGAACCCGCGACCCCGCAGGTCGGTGGCGAGCACCTTGCCCTGCCCCCGGCCAGTGATCAGCAGCAGTGGCGCCGCCTCCCGGACACAGCTTTGCGCCACCAGCGTCGCCAGCGCGTTTGCATCGCCATCGGCGCTGGTGACGCGGGCGAAGCCGGCTGCCCGGAGGCGCGCTGCTGTCGTCTCGCCGACTGCCAGCACCGGCAGGTCATGGTGGCTCGCCGGCAGTGCCGGGATGGCGTTGCCGCTGGTGACCAGGATGGCTTGCAGGCCCATGGGTGCCGGAATGCGGGCGCGCAGGATGCGGATGTCCAGCACTGGCGCAACAATGGGTCGCAATCCCAGCGATATGACGCGCGCAGCGGTTTCGCTCGCTCCCGGTTCCGGGCGGGTGATCAGAACGCCGGCGCCGATGTCAGGCAAAGATGTCGCGTGGACTGTCGGCGCGCAGGCTGCTGCCCAGGTCGCTGCCGATCCGTTCGGCGTCCCGGGACGATCCGTGCAGGCTGCGTTTCAGCATGAACGATCCGTCGCTGCGTGCCACCAGCCCGGTCAGGTGCAGTTCGCCATTCGGCAGCAGCCGCGCGTGTCCGCCGATCGGCGTACGGCACGAGCCGTCGAGCTGGAGCAGCATGGCACGTTCGGCGGTCGACACAGCCTTTGCTTCGGGATCCTCGATGGCGGCGAGCAATTCGAGCAGCTCGGTGTCGTCGGCGCGGACGGTGACGCCGACGATGCCTTGGCCGGCGGCCGGCACCATCGCATCGGGGTCGAGCACCACCGACGCGCGCTCGGCCAGGCCAAGCCGTTTCAGGCCGGCGTAGGCGAGCAGCGAGGCGCTGCAGGCGCCAGCGGCCAGCTTGTCGAGCCGGGTCTGCACGTTGCCGCGCAGCGTGGCGATCACGAAGTCCGGGCGCGCGTGCAGCAACTGCGCCTGGCGGCGGACGGACGACGTACCGATGACGGCGCCGGTGGGCAGGCAGGCGAATGGCTCAGCCGGGTCGGGGGTGTCGCAGTCCGGGCCGAGGATCAGCGCGTCGCGAGCATCTTCGCGCCGCAGCGTGCAGGCGAGCACGATGCCGGGCGGCAGAGCGGTTTCCAGATCCTTCAGGCT
>DATKFJ010000327.1:0-8803 GCA_035511435.1 Acetobacteraceae bacterium
TCCAAAGCACACTCGGCAGCGGCGCAAGACACGCCAACGGCGCGAGCCATCCAAAATACCACGGATAATGTGGCGACACCGCGACCAGCACCACGGCACCGAGAACAACCGCCTGGCGTGCCTGCACCGCGATACGCGCACCTGGCGTCGCTGGCAAATCCCCACCGAACGCGAAGCCTGCCCCGAGCGATCCCAGCACACCCAACACACATACGATGTAGGCCATGGACGCCCAATCAGGCAGTGCTACGATGCCGCCAAGCAATTGCAGCAGAAAAACGCCATGGCCACTGTCGATGCCTTCCTCTGACGCATAGCCGGACAGGAATCCCAGCACGCGCCAGCCCACCGGCGCATAGGGTAGGTAGAATGCCAGCAGAGTGGCCACGAACGCGACGGGCAAACGCCAGTCACGTGGCCGCCAGAACGCGGGAAACACCACAGCGGGCAGGAACTTTGTCAGCGTCGCGGCGGCCAGCATGATGCCGGTCCACGCCACCGGACCTCGCATGGAAACCAGCAATGCCAGCGCCAGCAGACCCGCCGCAGCCGCATCGATATGCGCGCTGCCGGCAAACTCCCACACTGGCAGCGGCAGCCACGCGTAGATCAGCAATTCCGCAGGGTCGCGGCCGGCGATGCGCAGCAGCCAGTACAGCGCGCCGATCGCCAACGCGTCAAACGCCGCCATCATCAGCTTTATGCCGAACACGCCCGGCATCACCGCGGCGGCCAATGCAAAGATCGCCTGCGCGGCTGGCGGATAGACCGTGTGCGCGTACGCGGCGCGATTGATGTGCGGATACACCGCCTTGTCGCGCAGTGGTGCCAGTTGATCCGCGACCGGAAGGTATTGGTACGGGTTGATGCCCGCAAGCTGCACCCTGCCGTCCCACACGTAGCGATACACGTCGGACGACAGCAGCGGCGGCGCGGCGAGCGTAAGTGCCCGCATGGCGACCGCGGCGACGATAACCAACCAGATCGTCCGTGGCGGCAAGCGGCCGCGTCGCACCACGGCAACAGCGAGCAGCCAAAGCAGGCCAGCCACGCAGATGCAGACCTGGAATTCCATAACCCGTCGGTCGTCATTCAGGCTTGTCGGATCCCAACGCAGCACCGCCAGGCCGGCAAAGATCAGCATGACCAGGGCAACACCAATCGCCGCCAACAGTGCCACGCGACGGCCTGGGTCAGTCATTGCGCAGCGATATCCAATCGTCCGGTCAGCCCGTTGCGTTCGATCCATGCCCGCGTGGCCGGTGCGGCATACGGCGTCGGCTCCCTTGGCGGCGCCTCGTCCACATCATCCGCGATAAGCCGGGCCAGGCTGGCAGCGTCATCCACGTCGTACCAGGCGGGCAGCATGACCACCTCGAGGCCGAGCTCGTCAGCCCTGGTACGGGTTGCGGCTGCGACGTCGCTGGTGCTCCATGCGATATCGGCAAACAGATGCGCGTGCGGCTGATTCATGCCCAGCAGGTAGTATCCGCCATCTTCTGCCGGGCCAAGCACGACCCGTTCACCCTCCGCCAATAGAGCGTGCGCCGCCTTGATCAGCAGCGCGGTCGGCAACGTCGGGCTGTCAGAGTTCAGCAGGCACGCAGCGCGGAAACCTGCCGCGAATATCCCCAGGGCCGCATGCAGCAGACAACGACCAAAGCCCTGGACCTCCACCGGCATCGTCGGCGACCCATCGGCCAGCACCAACGCAGTGCCGTCGGCGAGATGCCCTTCGAAGCAGCCCTCTGCGCCGGCCGGAGCATAGGCGACGCAGCCATGGATCGGCGCTTCGCGCGCTGCGAGCGCAATGTTCTCGGTAATGTCACGCAGGAACGCAGCGCTGAGTGCCGCAGCCTGCGCCGGTAGCAGTGGCGGGCACAGGCGGGTCTTCGCCAGGCCTGGTCGCGGCGCCTTCGCCATCACGCCAATTGCGCAGGTGGCGTTCGGTTCCATGCTCAGATGCCGCTGAACCAGTTGTAGCCGCGATCAGTCCAATAGCCGCGCGGCTGTTGGTCCGTGACGTAGATCGCGGTGATGAACTTCGGGTTCTTGAAGCCCAGCTTGGTCGGGATGCGAATCTTGAACGGAAAGCCGAATTTCGTCGGCAGGATTTCGTCGGACAGCCGGAACGCCATCAGAGTCTGCGGATGCAACGCCGTCGGCATGTCGATTCCCTCGTAATATCCGTCGGCGCATTCGAAACCGACATAGCGCGACGTGGTGTCAGCGCCGATCCGCTCTAGAAAAACTCGTAGCGGCGTGCCGCTCCACTTGCCGATCATGCTCCAGCCCTCAACGCAGACGTGCCGCGTCACCTGGCTGACTTGCGGCAGTGCGTACAACTCATCAACCGTCCACGGCTTTTTGTTGGCAATTTTTCCCGCCAGCAGCAGCCGGTAGTCGGCGGCATCGAGCCGCGGTGCCTTGTTCGGCCCGTACCACGCGTTGTAGCGAAAGTCCTTCACCGCCAGCGCTTCAGGAAATGTCGGCGCCAGACGCTGCTGGCCGAACAGCGCAGCCTGCACACGATCATTCCACCGGGAGAACCCCGCCAGCATGCGCTGCACCGAGTCATGATCGCTCAGGTCGCATCCGGTCAGCATCGTCAGTGCGCCGACCGACAGGCCACCCCGCAGCATCTGTCGTCTTGCGAGCGTCATCGCGCATTCCCTGGTGTAACGACATGGCGCGGTTCGGTGGCGCGACCTGCCACCATCGCCAGCAGCGTTCGCGGAACGAGCAGGGTAAGTGCCACGTGCACGATCAGGAAGAGAACAATGCCGGCCATCGCAATGAAGTGTACAATCCGCGCGCCCTGAAAGCCGCCGAACAGACGTTCGAGGGGATAGGTCTGCACCGGCTTCCAGATCGCGATGCCGGATAGGATCATCACGGCAACCAACGCCAGAACCCCCCAATAGGCCAGTTTCTGCACGGCGTTGTATTCGCCCAACCGATGTTCGAGCCGAAACCGCAGCGCCGCGATCATGTCATGCATCACCGATCGCGGTCCAACCGGCAGGAAGTCGCGCCAGAAATGGCCGGACAGCACACCCATCAGCATGAAGAAAATGTAGCTGACAACCAGCACCCACATCGCCGCGAAATGCCAGGCGATGGCGGTTGCGACACCGGGATCGCCATGGCGGGCCAGCGCCCATTCGACATCGCCGCCGAGTGTTGCCCACTCCGGAAAAGTGAACGGAAAAATCGGACTGGCGTTGTAGATGCGCCAACCACTGCCGATCATGATCAGGATCGACAGCGCCATGATCCAGTGGGCGATGCGTCGGGCCAGCGGATGCCGTTGCTCGTCGAGGATTGGCGTCATGCGTGCATCTCCAGACCGCTTTCGGTCAGCAGGGCGGTCGCCTCTGGTGCGCCGAGGAAGCTGATGAAGCCTTCAGGGTTCGGCCGGCTCGCGAGCCGCGTGACCGACGCGCCGTAGACGATCGGCGGAATATCGGCCGGCAGTGGACGGATGACGTCCAGGCGTTCGTCGGCACGCACATCGGTCATGTGCAGCAGTCCGGCCTGCGCCGCGCGGGTGGTGAGCAGAAATGCCACTTCGTTCGTATCGACGGCTCCCAGCACGTGCGCTGGTCGCAATCCCAGCTGGGTCAGGATAGCGGGGCCGTCGAGGTCCGATGCCGGCGTCGGATCTGGGACGGCGAATGTCTGATCCGTTGCCGAGGTGCCGTGTAATCCGGCGATGACCAACGGATTGCTCCAGCGTCCCGCGGCGTTAGCCGACGCAACGATGCCGGCCTGCGCCGCCTGTTCCAGAATTGTCAGCTGCGTGACCACAATGTCATTCTGGATGTCGCGAAGAAGCTGCGGGAGAATCAGGCCTGGACCGGTGGGGAACACATAGACCCGCACACCAGCCCGCCCTCGGTACGCCGCGGCCGCCTTCCGCAACGCCGGCGCGAGCGTGGTATCGCACGACACTGACAGGACATTCACTTCCGCGCGGACGGGTGCGATCGCGGCAGCCAGGACCAGCATCGGAAATCCACCGAGCAGTCCCCGCCGCCCGATTGCCATCGCGGTGGTCGCCATTCAGCTCACCCAACACAGGGTTCCGCTGGTGCGCGCATTCACTATGTTCCTTATACGAAACAATATATCAGCGTCCAGCACACGGCCAGGCGGATCGATCACGAACAGCCCCTGGATCATCACCAGAAACATGTAGGTCCAGGGCCATTCACCCGGCGCCGAATAAAGACCGAGCCAAAGGTTCATCCCCATCAGCAGACCCAGCACGGCACCGGCGCGCGGCAACAGTCCCAGCATCAGCGACACGCCGATTGTCACTTCGACCAGGTAAACCAGCGGCCCGAACACCGTAAGGTTCGGCAGTACGATGTCGCCTGTCAGAGCGCCTTGCAGCGCGATCGCGGCGTGTTCCCATTCCTGCTGCATCCAGTAGTGAAGCCCAGCGAAATTCGGTGGAATTTTCCACAGGCTCTGTCGCCACCACATAATGCCCGTCAGCACGCCCAATCCCCACAAGCCGAGATTGCGCAGCGTGCGTTGCGCCGGATCGCGTCACCACGCTACGATGGCGATCACCATGCTGCCCAGCAGCAGCCAGACCACCGGCGTGAACCAGCCGGGCTGCCTGAGGAATTGCACCGCGTCGTGCAGCGGATTTGGCCGCATCGCATGTCTCCCCCAAATTGGCAGCAGCCAGACCGCTACCCCAGCGGGGGTCTCGGGAACCCGCCGGACGTTACAACCTTGATCGCGCCGTGCTCAATCTCGCCGCACGTCCCGATTGGAGCGAGCATGGCCGAGAAAGATCAGCCACCGACCTTACATGCGGTCAAGCGGTATGGCGCGCCGTCCGTATTTTTGCCGGAGAATTTGCTGCGCGAGGCGCATCGCCGGCGCGGTCTGCCGGATGAACCGGTGCCGGCGGTCCGCACACTCGACCCCGACGGCGACATGGTGCACATGCTGCGTGCCTCTGGCCGCGCGCGACGCGCTGATGGCTGGGCCTGCACCGGATGGCGGTCGTCGAAGGCGACTTCGAGAAAGGCGAGGCAGATGGCACGCGCGATTCGCTAAACCTCATCGCAACAGCAGCGCGCGCCTGCGGGTTTGGATGATGACCGCGCAATTCCCTATCGTGATGCATTGATACGGAAGGACCCCGCCATGCTGACCCTCTATTTCGCTCCCGGTTCAAGCTCGATGGCGCCGCATATCGCACTGCACGAAATCGGCGCGCCATTCGAAAGCCGCCCGATGTCATTCGCCCGGAAAGACAGCCGCTCACCCGATTATCTCGCAATCAATCCGGCCGGCAAGGTGCCGACGCTGTTGATCGATGGCCGGGCGCTGACCGAGGTGGCCGGCATCCTGTTCTATCTCGCCAGGCGCTTTCCCGAAGCCAACCTTCTGCCCACGGACAGCATCGAAGCCGAAGCGCAGGTGGTTTCGTGGATGTCCTTCATCGCATCAACGATCCATCCTGCGCGCCGGCAAGGCGTCGAACACGCCAAGGCGATGTACCACATAGCCGAGACAAAGCTGGGTCGCCGGGAGTGGGCGGTGGGACGGTATTCGATCGCCGACATCCATCTGTTTCGGCTGTATTGGCGCTTTGCCAACGCGCTGAACCCGGCGCCCGACATGTTCCCTGGTCTGTCCGCGCATTTCGACCGCATGATGGCGCGTCCCGCGGTCCGCCGTACCATCGCGATCGAATCCGCGATCGGTTATGAACTACCGGCGTAGCCGACTGCGACCGGAGACGATTTCGCGCTGGTCGTCTCCGTTGCAAGCGTCGCTTGGCAGCACTCGCCGGCCGGTGATGTCAGAATGCACCGCATATCGCATGCACGGTGGCGCCCACCGATCGCTGCTGGAATTGCGCGCGATACGCGTCCTTGATAGCCGCGATGGCAGCGGCGGTCGCGGCGGTATCGGGCACCGCCGCGACGACGACCTTGGTTCGTTCCGCGATGATCCGGTGCGTCGTGGGGTTCATCCACTGCCCTTCGGCATCGAATGCGGTGAACCCATCTGGCAACCGAGGCGTCACGACGTGCGTGGCGAACTCCGCCCACTCCCGATCGGTCAATGCCGAGCGCCCTGGAATGCTGCGACCGAAGAACAGTTCGTATTCCAGCATCGGGGCTCCACCAACGCCGGCGCATGCCAGCGGGGACGGCGGCGGCGCAGGTGCAGGTGCAGGTGGAGGTGGAGGCCCCTGGGCGCAACCGCCGAGCAGAGCCATCACGCAAACCACAACCGCGCGGAACAGCCGGTTCATGCGGCAACTTTAGCAAAGTGATGCAAGGCTGCCACACTTGGCCTGCCTGCCCGGTTCGCGTCACCATGGCGGCATGGCTCGCGTCGCATTCACGGCCAATCTGGAGCGACACCTGGCCTGCCCCGTACAGTCGGCGCCCGGCGACTGCGTGCGCGCGGTGCTCGACAACGTGTTCGCTACGCATCCACGCCTGCGCTCATACCTGCTTGACGACCAGGGCCGCGTACGCCGCCATGTGTCGATCTACGTCAACGCCGACCACATCGCCGACCGCGACCGTCTCAGCGATCCCGTGAACGACGATGACGAGGTCTTCGTATTCCAGGCGCTATCCGGCGGATAAGCGAAAGGACCAAAGCGCATGAACGATCGACTGCTGATAGGCACCCGCAAGGGTTTGTTCGACATTCGCCGGACGCGCGGCACGTGGACCATCGCCGCAACGCGCTTCCTCGGTGACCCGATCTCCATGCTGCTGACCGATCCGCGCGACGGCACGTGCTACGCCGCGCAGGCACTCGGCCATTTCGGCGTGAAGCTGCAACGTTCGCGCGACGATGGCGAGACCTGGCAGGAGATCCCAGCGCCCGCGTTCCCCAAGGACACACCCGACGGGTCAAGCGTGTCATACATCTTCTGCCTGGAAACCGGTGGCGCCGAGCAGCCCGGATGGATCTGGTGCGGCACCATTCCCGGCGCGCTGTTCCTGTCGCGCGATCACGGCGAAACATGGTCGTTGAACGAACCGCTATGGAATGTGCCGGAGCGCAAGGAATGGATGGGCGGCGGCTTCGATCAGGCGGGCGTTGCCTCGATCTGCGTCGACCCACGCAACGCCGGCCATATCACGGTCGGCGTATCCACCGGCGGTGTGTGGATCACCGATGATGGCGGCAAAAGCTGGCGTGCGTCGGTCGATGGCATGTACGCCGAATACGCTCCTCCGCAGCTTCGCCACGCGCCGCAGATGCAGGATGTGCATCGCCTTGTGCAATGCCCGTCCGCGCCGGACACCATGTGGGCGCAGCACCACAACGGCGTGTTCCGTTCGACCGATGGCGCGCGCTCCTGGCAGGATGTCACCACGATCCGCCCGGCGAAGTTCGGTTTCGCGGTTGTGGCGCATCCGAGCGATCCGGACACGGCGTGGTTCGTGCCCGGCGTGAAGGATGAATGCCGAGTCCCGGTCGATGCCAGCCTGGTAGTGGCGCGCACCCGCGACGGCGCGCGTTCGTTCGATGTACTGACGAATGGGCTGCCACAGAGCCACGCGTACGATCTGATCTACCGCCACGCGCTGGCGATCGACGACAGCGGCACGCACCTCGCCATGGGTTCCACGACCGGCCATTTGTGGATATCGCAAAACGCCGGCGACAGTTGGACGCAGGTCGCCGGCTACCTGCCGCCAGTTGCCTGCGTGCGGTTCTGCTAGGAGCACGCCATGGCAGTATCGGCGGAATACCCGGACCTGATGCGGCGCATTTCGCCACCTACCGGTGCGCTTGACAGCCGCTCCTGCTGCGGCTTAGTAAACTATATGGTTAAATAACCTCTTCGCCCGCCCCGGCAAGGCAACCCTATGGCAGCCATGATGGAAACTTCGCCCGCACCCGTCCCCACATCCGTCAGGGAACTGACCCTGAGCCGTACATTCGATGCCCCGCGCGACCTGGTGTTCGCGGCGTTCACCGATCCGGCGCAACTCGCCCAATGGTGGGGTCCGCACGGCTTCACCAACCCAGTCTGCGAGATCGACCCGCGCGTCGGCGGCGTGCTGCGCATCGACATGCGCGGACCTGCCGGTACCATCTACGACGTCATCTACAAACTCACCGGCGTTGTCCGCGAGATCGTGCCGCCCGAGCGGCTGGTGTTCACCGTGGCGCTGCACGAGGACGATGGCAGCATCCGCCTGGAGAATGAGACCAGCGTGACGTTCGCCGAGCACGCGGGTAGAACCACCATCACGCTGCATGTCAGCGTCATCAAGGCCACGGCAGCAGCCGAGGCGAATCTGGCCGGAATGGACGCGGGCTGGAGTCAAAGTATCGACCGCCTCGCCTATCACGTGGCGCACATCGCCACGTCCAACATCTGAAGGAAGGTAAGCCATGCAAATCCAACCGTACCTGTTCTTCGACGGCCGCTGCGAAGAGGCGATCGACTTCTACAGCCGTACACTCGGCGCGGAGGTGACGATGCTCATGCGGTTCAAGGAATCTCCCGATCAGTCAATGGTGACGCCCGAATCCAAGGACAAGGTGATGCACGCCAGCCTGCGCATCGGCGACGCGACCGTGCTGGCGTCCGACGGCCGCTGCATGGGCAACCCGAGTTTCCAGGGCTTTGCGCTGTCGGTCACGGCGGCGAACGAAGCCGAGGCGAAGCGGCTGTTTGCGGCGTTAGGCGAGGGTGGGCAGGTGCAGATGCCGCTGGCGAAGACATTCTTCTCACCGAGCTTTGGCATGGTCGCCGATCAGTTTGGCGTCGGGTGGATGGTCTACGTGGCGG